>JAHEKP010000046.1 GCA_024638285.1 Cryomorphaceae bacterium | reverse complement strand
AAGAAGCTGAGATTGCTGTACCTTCGTAAACCTATGGTAAGGATTCGCAAAGCACTGAAGGAAGATATGGTCGCGGTACACGCGCTCATCAGGGAATTGGCTATTTACGAAAGAGAACCTAATGCCGTACTGATCTCTCCTGAGGACTTAATGCAGCACGGCTTTTCAGAGCAGCGCTTTGAATGCTTTGTTGCGGTAGACCTTAAGTTCGGCATCATTGGAATGGCCTTGTATTACCCACGTTACAGCACATGGAAAGGCCCTACGCTGCACTTAGAAGACTTGTATGTACAACCGGAATTTCGCAAAGGAGGTCTAGGTAAAAAATTGTTTGATACGGTGGTGTCAGAAGCAGTAAAACAGAACGTCGGCAGAATGGAATGGACGGTTTTAGAATGGAACGAACCTGCTTTAAATTTCTATAAAAAATATAACGCAACCCTGGATCCCGAATGGCATTTGGGTACGTTGACGCGTGAACAATTGAATGCTTTAAAATGAGTACACCACTGGTCTTCAAATTTGGCGGTGCATCAGTAAAAGATGCCGATAGTGTTAGAAATGTTGCTCGTATCATCGGTCTGTTTACACAGCGACCTATGGTCGTGGTAGTCAGTGCTATGGGCAAAACAACCAACGCCTTTGAAGAAATAGTTGAGCACTGGAGCCGAAATGAACTAGGATTGGCACGAAAAAAAATTGATGCGATTCGAGCATTTCATTTTGAAATCATTGAAGCACTGTTTGAAGCACCTGCGGCTATAAAATCAAACGTTGAAGAACTCCTTAATCAAGTTAGCGCTGGTATTGATCGGATAGATCAGTCTTATGGTGAGGCTTATGACTTTATTGTGCACCACGGGGAACTCATTTCAACGAAAATCATAGCCGAATATGTTGGTAAGTCAACTCCAACCGTTTGGCAAGATACTCGGCTTCTAGTCCGTACAGATAATCAATTTAGAAGAGCTACTGTACGTTGGGAAGAAACAACACATGCAATTCAAAAGCGTATTGATCTGGATAAAGTGAATATCGTTCAAGGATTCATCGGCGCAACCGCCTCAGGAATACCCACCACTTTAGGACGTGAGGGTTCAGATTACACGGGTGCTGTTTTCGCATTCTGCTTAGGAGCCGATAGCCTAACTATTTGGAAAGATGTCCCCGGCATGTTAAACGGTGACCCTAAGACGTTCCAAAACACGACTAAGATTGACCGATTACCCTTCAATGAAGCCATAGAACTTGCATTTTACGGAGCGTCAATCATTCACCCTAAGACCATTCAGCCGCTCAAAAAGAAAGGCATTCCTTTACACATCAAAAGTTTCGTAGACCCAACAGCCCAAGGCACAACTATAGGTGGTGTAGATCGTGCTACTCCGGAAGTGCCCAATTTTATCCTGAAGAAAAATCAAGCATTGCTGCAATTGAAGACTACCGATCTGGCCTTTATCGCAGAACACCACTTGAGCTCCATTTATCAGCTATTTGCAGATCAAGGCGTCGTAGTTAATCTCATGCGCAATACTGCAACAAAGGCATTATTCTGTATTAACCACGACCCCATCATCGTCCCTAAAGTTATGGGAGAATTGACCGGATTGTTTGATTTAGAATTGGTTACAGATGTGGAACTTTTGACCATTCGTCATTATCGGAAAGAAGATGAAGAACGCGAAACAAAAGGGCGCGCTATTCTTCTTGAGCAACGCACACCCGATGTAGTTCAGTTTGTTTTTAAGACGCGCTAATAGCTTCTAATACTTTTTGAGCCAAAGCGCTACCCATTTTTTCAAAGCTTTCTTTAGTCCAGCCTGCAATGTGAGGACTTAAGAGCACATTTTCACGTTCGAGTAAAGCGGTTAAAGCCGGCGGCAGCGGTCCTTCAAAGAGACTAGTAAAACTCGATTTCTCATATTCCAACACGTCTAATCCTGCACTAAGCACTTTACCGGAATCAAGGGCCGTTACCAGGGCAGCCGTATTTAATATGGGACCGCGCGCTGTATTGATAAAGTGAATGGATTTTTTGAACGCATGGAAAAACTCCGCATTCGCATAGCCCCGAGTTTCATCTGTTAACGGAAGGTGTACGCTAATAACATCTGCATCTTCGTAAAGGTCCTGCATTGAACACTCTTTTATTCCTCCTTCTGCGTACCCCGTTTTGTATTTATCATATGCAAGGACAGAAACGCCCATGGCATCTAGTAAACGCGCGAAGGTGCCCCCCATTATTCCGTAACCAATGATACCTACTTTTAACGCTTGGAGCTCACGCCCTTTGTTTGACTCGCGTAACCATTTTCCTTCTTTAATTTCGCGCTGAACACGTGGCAAGTGATTAAGTAAACTCAAGAGCATTCCTAAGGCGTGCTCTGCGACTGCGCGTGCATTGCCCTCCGGTACGCGTAGACAAAGGATTTCGCGTCGGGCCGCGGCATTTAAATCGATATTTTCGAGTCCTGCGCCGAGTCGACCTATAACTTTAAGCTTTGGGAAGGCTTGTAAAAAATCGGCGGATACTTTCAGGCGAGAGCGAATGATGATTACCTCAGCGTCGGCGTGTAGTTCAACCAGTTTATCTAAAGGTGCTTCGAATGCACGAACCAGTTCCAATCCACCCGCAAGTAAACCTTCTTCAAGAAGCGGGTGCGTATCGTCTAAGAGTACAGCCTTCATCAGTAACCGATGATGTAGCGACCAATTTGAAAGTAAATGATCAATCCGATAACATCGTTTGCCGTGGTAATGAATGGACCTGTCGCCAGCGCAGCATCAATATTGAATCTATTGAGCAGCAAGGGTATAAAGGTTCCAAACAAGGATGCGAAAATAATCACAGTGAGTAAGGAAACGGCAACCGTTAAAGTGACTAATTGGTCATAACCTAAAAGCAAGCCTGCTACATACATTGTAACAGCCAGTATCAATCCATTGACCAAACCCACAGATAATTCCTTCCAAAGTTTTTCAATGATATTTTGCTCCTTCTTATCTGAGGCCAAGGCCTGAACTACAATCGCTGAGGATTGAACACCCACATTACCTGCCATAGCGGCAATAAGTGGCATAAACAACGCCAATGCTGGAACCGACTTAATATCGCCCTCGTTTTCTCCTAACATTAAAGCGACAATCAATCCACCAAAGAGTCCTATAAGTAACCAAGGTATACGTGCTCGAGTGACTTCAAAAACAGTATCGCCACTTTCAACCTCATCAGTCAAACCCGAAGCTAATTGATAGTCGCGCTCCGCCTCCTCACGAATAAAATCAACCACATCATCCAGGGTGATGCGGCCCAATAATTCACCGGCAGCATTAACTACAGGAATAACGAATAGATCGTACTTCTGCATCGTATTTGCTACTTCCTCAGCGGGAGTAGTGGATAAAACTGTATGTCTTATAGGAGTGTACAGTTCAGATATGTTTTCTGTTCGTTTCGCCGTCAGAAGTTTTCTCAAGCTGAGCGTCCCAACGAGAATATCATCTTCATTCACTACGTAAACGGCATGGACCCGGTCTATATTCTCTGCCTGAGTCCGCATTGCTGCCACACACCTCAGGGCAGTCAAATCCTCTTGAACTTTAACATATTCCGTCGCCATCAAGGCTCCGGCAGTATCTTCTTCATGGGTAAGCAGCTGGGCAATCTTCTTCGCCTGCTCGATGTCATCCACCTTCGAAAGCACCTCTTTAGTCAACTCGTCAGAAAGCTCCGAAAGCATATCTGCCGCATCATCACTATCCATGTTCTCTACGAGTTCATGGGCAATATCTTCTGATGTGTACGTCTTTAAAAGCTGCGTACGAATATCTTCATCAATCTCAACTAAAATGTCCGCGACTAACTCAGCGTCGAGTCGTCCAAGGAAAAATTCGATTTCATCAAGCTCCCTAGATTCAAGGGCCTCGGCAATATCTGCAGCATGCAGATCCATGGTATATTCCACAAACTCCGCCCAGTCAATGGCGTTCATTGCACGCTCAATACGTTCTTTTACACTAAGCTCTTCCATCTTCAATGGCTATTATCAGTTCTACAAACTGCTCGTGGCTCAGCTGCTCCGCTCTTTTAGTCAAATACGGGTGGTCAAAGCCTACAGGCAAGTTAAGCACTTTCAATGCATTACGTAAAGTTTTTCTGCGTTGCCCAAAAGCCGCTTTTACTACTCGTTTAAGAAGTGCAAACGGAATCTCCGGCTCAGTAGATTTTCGAACCATGTGCATGACCCCGCTTTCTACCTTTGGTGGTGGATTAAATACGGTCGGCGGCACAGTGAAGTCATACGTTAAATCATAATACGCTTGGCATAAAACAGATAGAATTCCATAGGTTTTATTCCCCGGTGGGGCGCACAATCGCTCTGCTACCTCCTTCTGAAACATCCCGCCAAAAAGGGGGATTTGGTGGCGCTCTTCCAGCACTTTAAAGACAATCTGAGAAGAAATGTTGTACGGAAAGTTACCGATTAGAGCAAAGGGCGTATCGCTAAAGGTTTTTGAAGGATTCCACTTCAAAAAATCTTCCTGTAAAATGCGGGCACTGAGCTGATTATAGTTCGCTTGCAAATAACTCACGCTCTCCTCATCGATCTCTATTACCCACGTTTCAATGGACGGATTTCTCAATAGATATTTAGTCATCACGCCCATTCCCGGACCGATTTCCAATACTTTTTCTACGCCCTCAAAAGGAACTACAGCTGCAATGCGCTCTGCGATGCTCTCGTCTTTGAGGAAGTGTTGTCCCAAGTGCTTTTTAGCACGTACTTGTCCGTCGAATCTCATAGAGTAAAGGTAATCTTTAGTTTCGGGTGATTCCCACAGAAAATAGCTAACTTGCTTCCACCTATCACAACCAAAGAACCACTGACCATGGTACAACCCACCACTCTTGGCGAATTTATCGTTGAGAACCAAAAGGATTTTCCGTTTGCATCCGGAGAACTATCGCAACTCTTGACCTCCATTCGCCTTGCCGCGAAAGTCGTGAATAGAGAAATCAATAAAGCCGGATTGGCAGATATTTTAGGCGCAATAGGCTCTGAAAATGTGCAAGGCGAGCAACAGCAAAAATTAGATGTCATGGCGAACGACACCTTCATGCGTGCACTCCGCAGTATGGGTCAAGTTTGCGGTGTCGCCTCTGAAGAAGAAGATTCGTTTATCAGCTTCGACGATGAAATTCATTCGGATGCAAAATACATCGTGTTAATGGACCCACTCGACGGATCTTCCAATATTGATGTCAATGTGAGTGTGGGTACCATTTTCTCCATCTATCGCAGAATTACCCCGACCGGCAGTCCAGTGGGTTTAAACGATTTTTTACAGCCCGGAGATGCCCAAATTGCAGCGGGTTACGTGGTATACGGTTCATCGACCATGCTGGTTTATACCACAGGAAATGGCGTGAACGGCTTTACATTAGATCCCTCGATCGGGGTTTTCTGTTTGTCGCACCCAAACATGACTATTCCTGCTGAAGGAAAAATCTACAGTGTTAACGAAGGGAATTACGTGCATTTTCCCACAGGAGTTAAGCAGTATTTGAAGTATTGTCAAGAGTTTGATGAAGCCACAAATAGGCCGTACACCTCGCGTTACATAGGCTCATTAGTTTCCGATTTTCACCGCAATCTTATTAAAGGTGGGGTGTATCTTTACCCCACAGGAACGATGGCGCCCAATGGCAAACTTAGACTCCTGTATGAGTGCAACCCACTCGCTTTTATTGTTGAACAAGCCGGCGGTATGGCCACAGACGGCGCAAAGCGAATTTTAGAAATAGACCCCAAGGAATTGCACCAAAGGGTACCTGTTTTTATTGGTTCGCCGCGTATGGTTGAGACCGCCCATGCATTTATGCAGAAATACAAAGAATAAACCTTGGAACTGGCAGACTTACTTAGCTACTACGATGAACACCCACTCATTCAAGCCTTAGTTGAGGCTGCCAAAGACAACCAACGCACAGCCATCGGATGTGCCACCGCAGGCGGCTCGCACACTGCGCTTCTCGCCGCAGCGGCTTTTGCACAAACAGATGCTCCTCAACTTCTGATCGCGCAGAGCAAAGAACAAGCTGCCTACCTCCAAAACGATCTAGAGAAGTTGCTTCCGAAAGTGCCGTGTTATTTTTATCCGGCTTCGTATCGCAGGCCTTATGAAGTAGCGCAAACAGATAACGCAAACGTGCTTTTGCGTGCGGAGGTGCTCAATCACCTTAGTAGCAGACGACGCTCCCCTCTTGTGATCACCTACACAGAAGCGCTTTTTGAAAAAGTGGTCACTAAAAAGGAATTGGAAAGCAATACACTTAAGCTGCATATGGGTGAGCGCATATCCATCGACTTTTTAAACGAGACGCTTTTTGAATACCAGTTTGAGCGGGTAGACTTTGTAACGGGTCCGGGCCAATTTTCTGTGCGCGGTGGTATCGTAGATATCTTCTCTTTTTCAAAAGATCATCCCTATCGCGTGGAGTTCTTTGACGATGAAGTAGAAAGCATTCGTTTTTTCGATATCGAGAGCCAACGCACTGTAGGTAAGGCCAGTAAAATGAGCATCGTTCCTAACGTTGAAAACAAAACCTTCCTAGAGCAGCGCAGCTCTTTTCTCAGCTATTTACCAAAGCAGACGCAGGTATGGGTGGATACGCCTTCATTGCTGACAGCGGGTTTGGACCGATTAATGGAATTGGCACACGAAACCTACGAGCAGTTAGGAGATGCTGTAAAACGAGGTGCACCAAGCGAGCTATTTGTTTCAGGCGATGCGATGAAACGTGATCTTATGGATTACAGTCGTATAGAATTTGGAAAAGCCCAATGGCATACGCAAACCATCGAAAGCAAAGCACTTCCGCAGCGGGCATTCAACAAAGACTTCAATCTTCTTGCACAAACCTTACTCGAAGTAGACGGGCGGGGCAAGCAGGCGGTATTGATGTGCGCAAACGAAAAGCAAATAGACCGGTTTAAGGCCATTTTTGAAGATTTAGAGCTTGCCCCGCGATACGCCACTACCACCACATCCTTGCATGAAGGTTTTGAGGATGAAGTTGCCGGCGTCTATCTCTATACGGATCACCAGATTTTCGATCGCTACCAAAGGTTTACTATTAAAAACGGTGCGCAGAAAAAGCAGGCCATTACATTAGAGCAACTCAATGCTTTAGAGTTTGGTGATTATGTGACGCACGTAGACCATGGCGTAGGTAAATTTGGTGGACTGCAAAAAATAGACAACAACGGTACTGTTCAGGAGGCTATAAAATTGGTTTATCGCGACAACGATATTCTGTACGTCAGCATTCATTCGCTACACAAAATCAGCAAGTTCAATGGCAAAGATGGGACGGCCCCGCAATTGAATAAACTGGGCAGCCCGCAATGGCAGTCGCTGAAAAAGAAAACCAAAGCGAAGGTGAAGCAGATTGCCTTTGATTTGATCCAATTGTACGCAAAACGCAAAGAAGCCATTGGGTTCGAATGCGCGCCAGACGGTTACCTACAACATGAGTTGGAAGCCAGTTTCTTGTACGAAGATACCCCGGACCAAGTTTCTGCGACGGAAGCAGTGAAGAAGGACATGGAACGCCCCATGCCCATGGACCGACTCATTTGTGGTGATGTGGGCTTTGGTAAAACTGAAATTGCTATTCGCGCTGCATTCAAAGCTGCGGCAAATGGCAAACAAGTCGCTGTGCTTGTGCCAACCACTATACTTGCATTCCAGCACTTCAAGACCTTCACCAAAAGGCTGGAAAGTTTTCCCATAACAGTGGACTATATCAATAGATTTCGCACGGCCAAACAGCAACGAGAGACATTGGCGAATCTTAAAAGTGGTAAGGTCGATATCCTTATTGGCACACAT
The DNA here is from genome assembly GCA_024638285.1 of Cryomorphaceae bacterium. GTDB lineage: Bacteria > Bacteroidota > Bacteroidia > Flavobacteriales > Schleiferiaceae > UBA10364. The sequence continues at coordinate 491 of JAHEKP010000046.1, read as the reverse complement.
AAATTGGTCAGTAAGAGCGTGGAATTCAAAGACCTTGGTCTCCTTATTGTTGACGAGGAACAAAAATTTGGTGTAGGGGTCAAGGATAAAATAAAAACACTGAAAGTGGGTGTTGATACCTTGACATTGACCGCCACACCTATTCCACGTACCCTACAGTTTTCGCTGATGGCCGCGCGCGACCTCAGTGTAATGACTACTCCTCCTCCGAACCGACAACCCATTGAAACCGAACTAATCGGATTTACAGAAGAAGCCATTCGCGATTCCGTGAGTTATGAGATCCAACGCGGTGGACAAGTTTTCTTTATCAACAATAGAGTCAGCAACATACAGGAAGTTGCCGGAATGATTCAACGTTTGGTGCCCGATGCTCGAATCGCCATTGGACACGGCCAAATGGACGGCAAGAAATTGGAGAAAATCATGCTTGACTTTATGGACGGTAAATACGACGTCTTAGTGGCCACCTCAATTATTGAAAGTGGCTT
>JAHEKP010000035.1 GCA_024638285.1 Cryomorphaceae bacterium | reverse complement strand
CCATTGCGGCATGATCAGCCCTTGCGGGTAATACTTACGTCCATTGAGGACGGCATCTTCAAGAGTTAAGATTTGCTGTCCGAAGCTCGAAAATCCGAAGAGGACGAGCGCAAAAAGGAAGGTGAACTTTTTCATTTGGGTTTATTTTGAAAGGTCGGAATCTATATTACCATCGACCAAACGAATGACGCGTTTGGCGTATTGGGCGATATCTTCTTCATGGGTAACTAAAATGACGGTATTCCCCGCGGCTTGGATATCATCGAAAAGTTTCATGATCTCTACAGACGTTTTTGAATCTAAATTTCCAGTGGGTTCATCTGCAAGAATCAATGCGGGTTTATTAACTAACGCACGTGCTACCGCAACACGCTGGCGCTGCCCCCCGGAAAGTTGGTTGGGTTTATGGTCCATTCGATCGCCTAGACCGACTTGTTCTAACACCTCTTGGGCTCGTGCAATACGTTCCTCTTTTCCCCAGCCCGCATAAACCAGCGGAAGGGCCACGTTTTCAAGTGCCGTAGAGCGCGGTAAGAGGTTAAACGTTTGGAAAACAAATCCTATTTCATTATTTCTGATTTCTGCAAGTGCATTATCATCGAGCGCACTTACATCCGATCCATTCAATACGTACGTACCCTCAGTAGGCGTATCTAAACAACCCAATAAGTTCATCAACGTAGACTTTCCAGACCCAGAGGGCCCCATAAGTGCTACATACTGGTTTTTAAAAATATCGAGGTCAATGCCTTTGAGTACGTGCACAGTTTGTGCACCCATTTTAAAGTCGCGTGTGATTCCGCGGAGTTGAAGTATGGCGTTAGAATCGGTCAATGGTCTGCTATTAGTGGGTTAGGTACGGTTCTAAAGTTAGTTATTCATCGGCAAATTCTGCCAATTCCAACCAGCGCATTTCTTTCTCGTCCAACTTTTCAAGAACGGCTCTAATTTCCGCTGCAGCACGCGCAACCTCATCCGGGTCTTGATCTGTTCCTTCAAAGATCGCGTTCAGTGCGTCGCGTTCTGCTTCTAATGCCGCAATTTCTTCCGGCAACGCTTCCCACTCCAAACGTTCTTTAAAGCTAAGTTTCACTTTTTCTTTAGGCGCTTGTTCTGCTGCTGTTGCAACCGCTTTCTCTTGCGCCACACGAATGGCATCGATACGTTTTTGTTCTTCGCGCCATTCGTAATAATGACCATTAAAGTCTTTGATGCGTCCACCGCCTTCGAAAACGAACAGGTGATCGCATAATTTATCTAGGAAGTAGCGGTCGTGACTCACTACGAGCAAGCAGCCGGGGAAGTCGTCCAAAAATTCCTCCAGCGCCTGCAAAGTGAGAATATCAAGATCATTAGTGGGCTCATCCAGAATGAGGAAGTTGGGGTTCTTCATCAAAATAGTCAACAGAAACAGTCTTCTTTTTTCCCCGCCACTAAGCGTACTGACATAACTGTATTGCTGATGTCCGTCAAAGAGGAAGCGCTCACAAAGCTGCGATGCTGTGAGTTTCTGGCCCTTCTTCAAGGTGATGTATTCGCCGATCTCTTGAACTACTTCAATGACTTTAAGGTCGCCTTTGTCTATGATGCCATCCTGGGTATAATGTCCAAAAACTACCGTTTCCCCGGTGATTATTTTTCCTTTGTCGGGCGTTTCAAGCCCCATGATCATTTTGAGAAGAGTGGACTTTCCGCAACCATTTGGCCCTACAATACCTGCACGTTCTCCTTTTTTAAAGACGTAGCTAAAGTTTTCAAGTAGCAGTCGGTTTGGGTAGCTTTTGCCCAATTTGTGAAGTTCTAAAATCTTCCCGCCCAATCGTTGGCTATTGATTTCCAACGAAACTTCGCTATCATCGATGCGCTGTTTTGCGACTTTTTTGATGTCTTTGAATCGGTCGATGCGGTCTTTAGACTTACCTGTACGCGCGCTCGGTGTTTTACGCATCCAGTCCAATTCCTTTTTAAACAACTGCTTCGCCTTATGCAAATTTGCCGCCTCATTCGCCTCGCGTACCTCTTTCTGCTCGAGGTAATAGCTGTAGTTTCCTTCGTATTTGTAAAACTGTTTGTTCTCCAGTTCGAAAATGGTGCCGCATACGCGCTCCAAAAAATACCGGTCGTGGGTAATCATTAATAGTGCACCCCGGTACTGAATAAGATATTCTTCCAGCCATTCAATGATGTCGAGATCTAAATGGTTGGTGGGCTCGTCCATAAGAATGAGATCCGGCTCTTCAATAAACAACTGGGCTAAGGCCAAACGTTTTACCTCACCACCGGAAAAGGAATCAATGACCCGGTCCATATCTGGAAGATTCATTTTTCCATGCATCTCTTGTATGCGACCTTCCACATTCCAGCCGTCCGTTGCTTCAACCTGGTCCAGTGCCCGTTGCATGGCATCGCCGTCTCCGCCCTCTTCAAGTACCTTTTCGTATTGTCGCAATGCCTCTAGGCCTGCATGCTCACTATCGTACAACACTTGACGAACGGTAAGACCCTTTTCAAAATTAGGCTGCTGTTCTAGGTAGCGCAACTTTACGCCATTTCGAAAAACCACTTCGCCTGTATCTGCTGTTGCTGGATCCATTAGGGTGCGCATCAGCGTTGTTTTCCCCGCGCCATTTTTAGCGACAATAGCGACTTTTTCACCTTCATGAATACCGAATGTGAGGTCTTCATACAAAGTTTTGATGCCATAAGACTTACTGATCTTATGAACGGAAAGCAGGTTTTTTATATCCAAGGGGTCGTAATTATTCTTGTGGTAATGCAGCAATCCAAGCGGCCATTGCTTCGATTTGTTCGCCTTCGACCCAGGCCATTGGGGCCATTGGTGGGTAGTCGGGCCAATTCTCAGGCACCGGTTCTTTGATCAATTGCACCAACTCTTTTTGAGTATAACCGCGCTGCGCGATATCTAAAAAAGACGGTCCCACCAATTTTGAATCGATTTTGTGACAGCCTAAACAGGTGTTTTTCGCCAAAATACTTTTCATTTCTGATGGAATTATGGTCCCCACTATCTGTTCTTTTTTAGCAGGAAGCTTCATTGTTGGGGCTTCTGGCGTATAAGGTTCTGAACCACCACCGCATGCTGTGGTTATACTTGCACAGGAAAGCGCCAAAATAGCGTGACTAAAGGTGTGGAAAAGCTTCATGCCGTGATGTACTTTTGAATTCTATGATAAAGATAAAGCTCAGCCCGTCAGAATGGTTAAAAATCGCCGTTCTCTTTGTAGTATTTGTTGGAGGCTCTATTGCTTCGTATGTGGTTTTGCAGCCCAAACGTGTATTGCCCATCTACAATCCGTCGGACTTGAATCCGGCAGTAGTGGACGATGATTTAGAGCGGAAAGGCCGTGGACACCGTATTGGCGACTTTGATTTGGTCGATCAATGGGGTAATCGCGCCGATTCTTCATTACTTCAAGGTAAAATTTATGTGGCCGATTTTTTCTTTACCACTTGTCCTACCATCTGCATTGAAATGGGAAAGACCTTTCAGCAGGTGCAGGAGGAATTCAAGGATGAGCCGCGGGTGCAGCTTGTAAGTCATACCGTGATGCCGGAAATTGACACCGTTGAAGTCATGCGCGCCTACAGCGAGCGCGTAGGAGCCATAAAAGGGAAATGGCATTTATTGACGGGTGAAAAAGAAGAATTGTACCGCATGGCACGCCGTGAATACTTTGCAGTCATGGAACCGGGAACGAGCTTTGACGAACACGATTTTATTCACACGGAAAACGTGATTTTGGTCGATGAAAAGAAACGCATTCGTGGTTTTTATGACGGCACCAACGAATCGGCCCGTATCATTGAAGATATTAAAGCCCTTCTCGAACCCCGGTAGAATCGGATTGCTCGGGAATTACAGGAAGTTTCCCCTCAACGGGTACGGTGTCTTTAGGAAGTAGCACTTTGGGAAGTGAATCGTTTTGGAGCTGCTGCTCTAAAGTGTCAAACCCCATTCGAATCTCGCCGGAGGCCCGTATCGTGAATGCACTATCAGGCATGGCGAAAAGACTTGAAAAACCTAGATATGAGGTATCGCTTGCCGGAGTGTACCTGGTTGTCACTCCATTGTAGAATTTCCAAAGTTTTTGCGTGCTGTCTGTAGGTGAAATTTGAAGACTGGCCCAGTGCTCACCTACCACTCTGTTGTTGTCGCTTACATAGAATCGGCTGTACTTTTTTCCGTCGAAAAGTCGAGGTCTGAAATACCTGAAATCCTCAACCACTCCATTTGTTGTGAATCGTTCGTTTACTTTGAACGATCCTTTTTTATAGTACTCTAAGGGGATCGCGTTCGTGTTATAGCGCTTCTGAAAATCTTCCTCAGCGATTGCCGCAAGTGTATCGTTTTGTGTAACTCTAAGTAGCAATAATCTATTAATGAGGTAGGGGGTGTGATCTGGCTTGAAGGAGAGCAATGCTTCCTGTGCTTTCAAGGCTTTTGGGTAATCTTTGAAAATTCGCCATTCTAATTCTACTTCTTGTTCAGCAGTGAATGTCCAAAACTCTTTGCCGCGCTCGAATCGAAGCAGATTGTCTTCAATCTGTTCTTGAGCTTTTACATAACGTTCGCGTTCAATGTTAATGACTACAAGCATGAAATAGGGCGTCTGTTTGTCGTACAGCTCGCTCAGGGTGTAATAGGTATTATAGGCCAATTCTTTATCGCCCTTTTCGTAGGCTATCCCAGCTTTTGACAACAAATACTTTTGGTAGTTAGGACGCATCTGAAGGCACACTTCCAGATCCGCCAGCGCCGCATCGTAGTTTTTAATTTCATAATTCGCCTCTGACCGAAAGAAGTACAAATCTTCCCTCTGCCAGCGCTTTGCGATGGCGAGATCGTAATGCGTTAATGCCGACATGGGTTGTGGTGGGTCCAGTGCCATGAAAGCGCGCCCTATATAAACATTATCCTGCCCACTGAGCGTTTGACCTTTAGGAGCATATTCGGTGATGGCCTCGTATTTTTTGGTATTCCAAAGTCTTGAAATGTAGGATTGTGACTGCGCAGAAACTACCCAAAAGCAGCAGGCGAAGACGACCAAAACCTTAGGCAAACGGATCATCATAGGGATAGGGGTTGTTCGAGGTCCCAATTGGCCTTGAGCTCGAAGGTTTGTTCCTTAATAATGGGTTCAGCATTTTTAGCAGTGTACCATGAAGCAGGCGTCCAAACTGAATCACCATTCACGTCAGAAAAACCGCTGAAAGTGTATTTTCCGGGCAATTGACTTCCGAGATCAATATAGGTGTCTGAGACGCCACGCGTGGGATAAAATGTAAACGATTGTACATACCCGCTTTCATGAGAAATCCATGCCAGTACGGTAGTATCGACATTGGGTATGACAAGGGTTAATCGGCCCAAGTTTTCTGGTTGGGCAGTATCTAAAATGGTAGCTATGGAATCTAAAAATGCAGTGCTATTCTCTTGGGGTATTTCAAATTTTGCGTTAGCGTAGAGAACGGAATGAACCGCAGTATCTAATGACGACGAGACGCCTTTAAGAAATCCAAAAGTTTCGCTTTTCGCATCCCATCTGTTATCAAAATTAAGGTCTTCAAAAACTAGAATATCAAAAGTGTCCTGCGGTAGATAACCAAACGAAACCTTTCCATCCTTCGAAGGGGTTGCTGCGAAAACGGGGCTGTCTACCGTGTCGGTATTTAGATTAACCAACCAAACCTTGAGCGATTCAAAAGGGACCTTTGATTCAGCGCTAATGCTGAGATTAAGCTGTAAACTGTCGACATATGCTCCAGTACTCCATACCAGTTCAAGGTTGGGGTAGGTATTGTTTTCATTTAAATCGCCAATGGCATCGTCAAAAGTGATGCGATACGTAGTCTGCGCGCGCATTTCTTGTTCGTCCCAGCGTATGATCAGGCGTTTGCCTTTTACTTCGGCGATTAATCCTTCTAGCGGTGGGGTAGCGACCATGGCGTTGCGCAGGTCACGGGCTTGAATGTATTCGTCGAAAAGGACTGTAGCTTCTGAGCCATTAAAGTGTAGGGCGCCCATTTCAGGCCATTGCGAAACAATCCGAGGCGGTATTTCATCGCGTGGCCCGCCCTGTGGTTTACTCTGCACAGCACAGCCTGCAACTAGAAGGAAGGACGCCAAAAAGTAGATATACGGTCTCATAGCAAACAAAATTGGCCAATTCCAATCAAACCATCCTCATCAAAACGTTGCTTTGAATCAGTTATTCTCAACATTTACCCTTTTATACCCCATATTTAGAAGGGCAATCACATAATTTGTTAATTTCATCGGGTTAATACTAAACGTCACAGCTGTGAAAAAACTTTTACTCTCTATCCTTCTAGGAACAGCAGCATTGGGCTTACAAGCACAAACGTACTGCACTCCAACGTATACCACAGGTTGTACCTATGGTGATGATATTGAAGATGTCTACATTGGGAACTTTCAGGATACAGGAACTGGATGTACTTCCAGTTATTACAATGTTCAGACTTCGGACACTGTATTTATTCAACAAACGGCACCAACTACCGTTTCTTTTACTTCTAACTGGTCTACGCAGTATTTCGCGGTCTGGATTGATTTCAATGATGATGGTGATTTTGACGACAGCGGTGAGCATCTTTGGTCAAGTCCGACCAACGCTTGGAGCACTACTACAGGCTCCATTACCATTCCTTCAACAGTAAGTTTAGGATCATATCGTTTGCGGGTTCGTTCAAACTATTCAGCAGTTATTACAGCCACACAAAGTTGTTCTAGCTTCACTTATGGAGAGGTACATGATTACACTGCAACAATCACTACACCCCCAGCATGTCCCGCACCTGTATTTGCGAGTATAACCGCGTCAGACACGACTGCTACCTTAAGCTGGACCAGTGCGGACACACTTTTTAGTGTAGATTACGGCATCGCCGGTTCGAGCAATGTACCTACAACGGTTACTGTTGCAGATACGTTCTTAACGGTAAGTGGATTGTCTCCAAATACGAATTATGAGTTTTTTATTGAAACAGACTGTAGTTCTGCCGGTAACGGTTACAGCCAAACCGTAGGTCCATACACAGTGAAAACGCTTTGTACCGCGCTAAGCACTCCGGTATATGAAGGGTTTGACAACGACTCCATCGGGAGCTTTAATAATCCAAACGCTCCGTCGTGTTGGTACTACTTAGAAGAATCAGGTGCCGCTGGATATGGATACATTGATGACGCGACCTGGAGCGTGAGCCCACGAAGCGGAACGAACTATTATTATTTGTACAACAGTTTCGACGCTTCTTACGAGGCCTTAGTAAGTCCAGCCATCATCGGACTAGATAGCGGTACAAAGCAAATGGAATTCTATGCAGCGAACACTTCATTTTCTGGAGGTAACGCGATTTACATTGGAACAGTAAGCAACACGGCATCCTTGAATACGCTAGACATCATGGATACAATCTATGTCCCTAATGGCGGAAACTGGAACCAATTCACCATATACTTTGACGCCTCTACAGGTTACAATATGACCGACGATCACATTGCCATCGTGAGTAGTGATTCTACAACATATAGTGCCGTTTACATCGAGGATATTAGCATCACTAATGCACCGGACTGTTTACCGCCGTCTGCCATTTCTGTGGGTACGGTGCTACAAGACAGTGCACAGATCTCCTACACTTCGAATGGTATTCAGACCTATTTAGAATACGGCCCTCCAGGATTTGTTCAAGGAACAGGAACGTCGGTTACAGTGAGCGGTTCACCGGCTTGGTTGACCGGATTGGACAGCAATACAACCTATGATGTATATGTCGTTCAAATGTGTGCAGATAGTTCTATGTCACCAGGATTTGGCCCAGTTACCTTTAAAACCATGACCTGTTCGCCTTCGAACATGTGTACCTTCACTATTGAGTTGACGGATTCTTATGGAGACGGATGGAACGGTGCCTTAGTTGAAGTGATTAATGCACAAGGTGGTGTAGAGTTTGAGCTGGGTGCAGCCTTTTTAACGGGAACGAGCTATACAGAAACCATCAGTGTTTGTACTGGCGGTTCTTATACGATAGAAGTGAGTAGCGCAGGAAACTATCCCAGTGAAATAGGCTTGAATGTGATAAGTGGTGGTACTGCTATTGCTACGTACACGAATACGAATTCAACCACCTTAGGGACTCAAATGGCTGCGTTCCAGGCAAGCTGTAACACCCTATGTCCAACGCCTAAAGATTTGATTTACACTGCGGGTAAGAATGACGTTAATTTCTCTTTCAACCCGAATGGAAATACTGGAACGTTTGTCTACGAATGGGGTCCTCAAGGCTTTGTACAAGCAACGGGGTCGATGGTTTCATTCACAGATTCTACGACTAGTTCTAGTTTCACAGTAACGGGTCTATCTTCTAACACCTGTTATGATATTATCCTGATTGCGGATTGTGGAGCTAACGGCACATCTGATACATTAGGTCCCATCTCATTCTGTACCAACAGTTGTGATGCGACAGATCTCTGTACCTACACCATGAGCATGTATGATACTTGGGGCGATGGATGGAACGGTGCAACGGTTGATTTGTACTATAACGGCGTTTATGGAGAAACCTTTGGTACAGCGTTCAC
>JAHEKP010000010.1:36018-42174 GCA_024638285.1 Cryomorphaceae bacterium | reverse complement strand
TCATTTCGGTCGTCTTGAAAAAAGGCGTGAAAGAATTGGGTTTACTTGCCCTTGCACTGGGATTCTTAGGCCAATTAATAGGTCTCATGGGTGCCTTTGAAGGAATAGAAGCTATGGGAGGGGTCAGTCAGTCTATGCTTGCCGGCGGTTTAAAAGTTAGCAGCATTACTTCTATCTATGGCCTTCTTATTTACATCATCAGTTTGATTGTTCAGGTAGTGCAACGTTTCAGGAATTAATTATGACATCACTTATGCCGCGCAGCGCGCGGCGCATGTGAAGTTTGGCAAAAAAAAAAGGCGGCCCTTTGGGCCGCCTTTTTTTCTAAAAAATTATTTTTTACGGGCACTCTACACGCAAAACCTTCAAGTACGCCCCTGCTCCAGTGATGGCAGAGTCGACGATACCCGCATCTAAACACGTGTCTTCTACGGTCATTGCAGAGCTGTTTAATTGGTATTCGAAACCGTCCCAGGTGTAATCATCTTCATAAAGATCGCAATCGCAAAAGGCATTGCCACAAGAGGTAAGCATGAGGCCAAATCCGGCCAGAAGTAGTAGTTTTTTCATCGTGGTTTTGTGTTTTGTAGCTCCAATTTAGCTAAAAAAATGCCGCTTACCCAATCCTGAATTGTTATTCAACCCTACTATTAGGTGCATATGGCAGTCCGCCGCGCTCAGCAACAACGTCCACAACATCCGTAATATGTACCTTATCATAGGATTTTCCAGCCTCTATACCAAAGCCCATCATAAGAAAAGGAACATGAGTATCGTAGGTATAACCTGTACCGTGTGTAGATCCATAGGGACCATAGAATATTGCATTGGGTTGAAGCTGAAAGACTAGGTCGCCACCAAACCTACTTTGGTACCCCTGATGAAGCTTTTGGGCAAGTGCCTCAGCGCTTGGTCGGCGAATTTCATCTGCTGTATAGACGTGGAGGAACGGATCCATTTGCTCGGCAATTTTTGCAATTTCACTCGCATAGGGTTTAGCCCAATCGTTCAGATAGATGTGATGATTGATAATTTTAGCCACTGAATATTCAAAATTTAACTGAACGTCTAATTCATTTACAATCTGATCATTGAGTTGCGCAACGACATCTGCATTTGCATAATTGCGGACGTTATAACCACCGGTTGCTAGGTGATTTGGATTTTCACTGGCACCATGATCTGCAGTGAGGTAAAGGATATAATTTCCTTTACCTACTTTTTTATCAAGCGTACGTAGGAGTTGACCTAATTGAGCATCAAGCTTTAAATACATATCATGTACCTCTCTCGAACGAACACCCCAAGTATGCCCAGCGTAATCTGGAGATGAAAAACTAATGCCTAGAAAGTCGGTGAATTCATCTTGACCCAAATCTTCCTCGTTGAGAATGAGTTCCGCCATATTCAGCACTAATTCATTGCCAATAGGTGTGTTTTTTAGCATGCCGAGTCCTTTTAATTGGACCATAGCTTCAAGGTTGTAAGGAAAACTGGAGCTGCCCTCATTAAATTTAGGTTCGTAAGGATTTTCATCCGGAAGGCTATTGGTATACTTACGGGGAGCCATTTCCAGTTTCCAATCCTTTTTCATCAACTTCATCGCATACTCCTTTTGGTTGTATTGTTCGATATAGTCTGGTAGCTCACTGCCATAGTAACTACTGGTTACGAAATGCATTCCACCATCGAGCCAGTAGGCTCCATCTGCGAAATGCCCCGCGGGAAATATAGCGCCACGATCTTTTACACTTACGCCATAGCTCTTTCCTTGGTTGTTCGTGTGCAGTTTTATTCCGTCGCTAAAAGTTAAGGCTCTAAGATTTTTAGGTGATCGCCTGCTGCTGCGCTCTACCGTTCCAATTGGAGAAACAGTGGTGTCCTCTGCACAATACATCTCATAATTCGTTCTGCCGTCTAGCCAATCGTTGGCGACAATCCCATGATACTTAGGAGTAGTACCTGTGGAAATACTGGCGTGGCCTGGCCCCGTATAGGTTGGCACATAATTGTAGTGCGTATTGGCATAGTTGAAGCCACTGTCAAGGAGCATGCGAAATCCACCGTCGCTGGCAAATTGATCATTAAAACGGATAAGGTATTCCGCACGCATTTGGTCTACGACGACTTGTACGACCAGTTTTGGTTGTGCCCAAATACCACTGAATACACTACTAATTAGGATTGCCCCAATTGCCCCTCTAAGCTTTCTTTTTTGATGTTGCATGCTTCCCATTCTTCCATTTTGGCTGAAAGTGCAGCCTTTTTTTGTTCGTATTTTGGGTAAAACTCGGGGTCTCCCATAAGTTCATTGCAGGCCATAGGATCTGCTAGTTGAACGTCCCAATGCTCAATAATTTCCTCTAATTCCTCTATTGCTTCTTCAAGTGATTCCAAGTTACGGGTTTCACTGCGTAAATCCTTTTCGAATTGTTTTCGATCGTTGTACGAAAGTCCATTATCGTCGGGAGCATTTTTTTTCGCTTTTTGCTTCTTCGCGTTGGCCGATTTAGCCTCAACCTCCCGCATCGTTTCCATTTTCCGGTACTCCAAGTAATATTCGATACCACCTAGCAGGGTTTTCACTTTATGGTCCCTGAATTCAATGGTTTTCGTTACCAATCCCTCCAAAAACTCACGATCGTGACTAACTACAAGTAAAGTCCCGTCGAAACTCAGTAAACTGTTCTTCAAAACATCTTTACTGTTCATATCTAGGTGGTTGGTCGGCTCATCCATGACCAAAAAGTTAATAGGCTTGAGCAGCAGCTTACAAAGCGCTAATCTACCGCGTTCACCTCCACTGAGCACCTTTACTTTTTTCTCAACATCCTCGCCGCGAAACATAAAGGATCCCAACATACTGCGGGCATGTTTACGCATGTCTTCAGGTGATGCATCCTCTATAGTTTGCAAGGCTGTTTTATCTCCATCTAGTTCATCAGCTTGATCCTGAGCAAAATAACCAACCATTACATTGTGACCTAGTTCCAACGTTCCCTCAGAAGAGATCTCCTTCAATAACGCCTTCACTAAGGTACTCTTGCCTTGCCCGTTCTGACCTACAAAGGCAACGCGATCACCACGTTCAATCTCTAAATCGACCCCCTTTAAGACTAATTTGTCATCATAGCTTTTACCAACGCCTTCTGCCTTTGCGACGACCTTACCGCTGCGTGGCGCAGGAAGAAATCTGAAATGCATGGCCGAAGAATCTTCCTGATCAACCTCAATGCGCTCCATACGGTCCAATTTTTTAATCAAACTCTGTGCGAATGAAGCTTTGCTCGCTTTCGCTCGGAACCGTTCAATCAATTCTTCGGTTTGCTTAATCTCTCGCTCCTGATTTTTTGCGGTTGCCAATTGTTTCTCGCGCAAATCCGCTCTTAGCGTTAAGTAACGCGTATACGGTGCGTTGAAATCATAGATTTTACCCATCATCACCTCAATGGTGCGGTTGGTCACATGATCTAGGAACGTTCTATCGTGACTGACTACCAGAAGTGTCTGGTTACTCTCGCTCAAATGCTGCTCAAGCCACATGATGCTTTCAATGTCTAAGTGGTTCGTAGGTTCATCAAGCAGCAGTAAATCAGGCTTTTGGAGAAGTAATCGGGCCAATTCCGCACGCATTCGCCATCCGCCAGAAAAAGTATGGAGTGGATTTTCAAAAACCTCTGGGTCGAAGCCCAGTCCTTTCAATACCAATTCAATATCAGCATCTAAGCTATCGCCGCCTAATAACCCGTAGCGCTCACTAAGTTCACTTAATTCGTCGATTAGGGCACTGTACGAATCACTTTCATAATCTGTTCGTACTTCAAAGGCGGTATTGATTTCTTCGATTCGACTATTGATTCGAGTAATTTCATCAAATGCACTGCGGGCGATATCCACGATGCTCTTGTCCATATCCATCTTCAAATCTTGCCGTAAGAAACCTATCCTGGTTTCTTTAGCTTTACTCATTGCCCCACCGTCCAGCGAATAATCTCCGGCTATGAGTTTGAGTAGGGTGGATTTTCCCGCGCCATTGCGACCCACTAAACCAATACGGTCGCCGGGGTTTATTTGAAAACTTATTTCATCAAAGATGGCTCGGCCACCAAAGAATAGAGATGCTTTGTTAACTGCTAAAATCATTGTGACAAAAGTATCAAATGACCACCCGACAACACCTAATTTTACCCTGCATTTCAGAATAAATCCAAATGTTAAAAGGAACCAAACTTTACGCCATCACACAATCCAAGTGTCCGCACTGTATGGAAGGGGATATTTATCCCAATAAGAACCCATATAACTTGAAACGCTTTTCCGAAATTAACGAGCGCTGCAGCGCATGTAATCAAAATTTCGAGCCAGAGCCTAACTTCTACTATGGGGCAATGTATGTGAGCTACGGTTATACGGTTGCGTTATTTGTTGCGGTCTATATCATATTTGGCATTTGGTTGGACTGGAGCATGTGGCCCACCATTACCGCGTTGGGGGTTGTGCTTGTACTCCTGGGACCCTTACTCTTTCGAATTGCCCGTACGACATGGTTATCGCTCTTTGTGCATTATGATAAATCGGCCGTCGATCATTGGAATAAATCGCAGAAGTAAAGCAATTCATAGACGGCTCCGCGCTCCTTTAGTACTTAAGATTGCCGCAAGCTTGAGCTACTTTACCATTCGTTCAGGAAGGCATTCCGTGAGCAACGGCGAACCGTACATAAAGTGCTCTGCGAGATTTTGAGCTAAAAAGGGCGTCATTAAGACAGCGCGGCTGCCCATACCATTAAAAATCCAAACGTTTTTCAAGTGAGGATGCGACCCAACGAGTGGCTTACGATCTTTAACTGCTGGCCGTATCCCTGCTATGTGTGCAACGGTCTCAAAAGAACCGTCCCATACCTTTTGAACGTGCGCTTCGAGTTCCTCACGTTTAGCTAAAGTGGGGCCTTCGTGAAAACCTTCCCACGCATAGGTTGCCCCAACGAGTGCTTCTTTCCTGCCGTTCCCAATCATGAAGTGGCCTTGATGAATGCATTCCTTTCCTAGATCTTCCTCTAATTTAACGGTGATGACTTCACCTTTTACTGGAGCAAAGCCACTTACCTCTAATTTGCTTTCGCACAATGCGGATTGCGCACCTTCACAAGAAATTATGGCATGTGCACCAAGTGAACCGTATTGTATACCATCACCATGCGATGCTACAACATCCCAATCAAAGATTCCTTCAGTATAGCAGTCTTCAGCCTCTAATTTTGCTCTAACGGCCTTTAGCATTGCTGTGACTTGCACACGTCCGGTTTGTTTCATTAGTCCTGATCCGTGGTCCGCAAGAATGTGCTTAGGAACATCACAAATACGTTCGTTCAGGTAGGGAGAGAACGAGGGGTGGTCTGAATGTGCTGTCCACTGGTTTTGCTCACCTGCGTTATGAAATACCCTGCGAATAGGCAGGGGTTCATAGAATGTTTCTTGCGTCCAATTTTCCATTGCTGGATACACGGATTGAAGCGTTTCCATCATCTCATCCGCCCGCCAAACTTTCTTCATTCGTTTTAATACGACCGGATTCCAAAGCCCTGAGGCGACCACCGAACTTTTATTGGCATTCGGCTGGTCAAATACATGCACGCTTGCGCCATACTTCATCAAAGTATAACTCAATACGGATCCTGAAATTCCGCCGCCCACAATGATATAATCTACGTATTTCATAAAATAAAAACTCCCACTACAAAGGTAGCAGGAGTTTCTGTGTTTTTCGTGTAAAAGCCTTTGATTAGAAGGTCCACATATCGTGCTCCTTATTTCTCAAATCTTCTTTTATTGCAGCTGCTTCAAGCAATTGATTCATTGCGCTATTACGCTTATAATCAGCAATGGTCCTGTCGTAGACGTTGTCCATTTTAGTGATTACCGCATTGAATTTACGCAAGTGCATGATCTGATCAAAAGTTAACCGTTGGTTGTTGTTCTTTTCATTGTAGGCTACCGAAGTTGCCATGGCATAACGCGCATCAGGGAACCAAATCCAGAAAGGATTGTAGGTTAACGATGGGTTACGTGGATCGCGAACCTCTGGTGCAATACCGATGATTCTATTTTTTAATTCACCACGTTGCTTATCAAAGTACCAATCGCTTTTCAAGTGGTA
>JAHEKP010000010.1:0-35918 GCA_024638285.1 Cryomorphaceae bacterium | reverse complement strand
GTAGTTGCCTTGATGTTTCTAATAATAACTGGCGTTCCTGGTTTAGCCTTATCCAAAGCAGCCTTAGCATTAGATGATAAAGTATTTCCTTTACAATCTATCGGTGCGAATGGCGGTACGATAATTTGGAATGCAGTTACGCGTAATGGAAGTTCGAAATCGAAATTCTGAAACTTAGCGTCGATTTTAGCCTTTTTCAAAAGTCCAGCAGACATAAGACCTTCAGTTTTTCCAAATACCTCACCGGATGCATCTGGTAACTGTTTAACGCGGAATACTTTAGATCCCATATTTTTGGTTTGGTCGCCATCTTTGACACTCACGCTAATTTTCAATTCACCACCGCGCTGTCTCGTTACATCAGCAATGTAACCGTTGCCGGATTTTTTAACTCCAGCACCAGATACAATAAGGTTAGCAGGATCTACACCGGGAACAGATACTTCCAATGGATTGTCTACTCCGCGGTAGAGTACGTTCATTTTAGTCGGTGAAATAACTACACTAGGTGGTGCTACATTATAGGATTCAGAAATCTCATATTCTTTCTTTTCTCCATTAGCTTCAAGAATGATAGTACCGTTCCACTCAACGGTTCCCGTGCGATTAGCCGGGAATTTAATAGTAGCAACTCCACCACTAACATTTGACGGATCGAGCGCTTCACCATTAATCAAAAATTCTGGATCCTTGGTGTCGTCAAATGCAGCTAAGAATATCTCAGCCTCATATTCATCACCTTGAGTTACAAATTTTGATTTAGGCATTACCACTGCACGGACCCCGGTGACCTTGATATCTGATGCATCAATATTTTCGTGCAAATATCCAATAACGTTAGCCTCAGCGGTACGAATATCGCTTTGCATGCTCGTTAAAAAGGTCATTACAGATATAAGCGGATAATGCTCGAACTTTGATTTCTCCCAGCTCTCTGCTGCACCGTCATGCATGCGGTCGCTAAGGTCAAAGGAGTTGGTAATAGCTGTAGCTAAAGATTGATTTTCACCTGCTTCACTCACTAGATAATCTCTGAAGTCGGCCATCGCTGTTTTCAAGTCAGCGCCGCGTTGTTCTACGATGAAGTAGTTCGCTGCAGCTTCGCGATCGTCCATTTTCGCAGGTTTTCCCGGTACTTCTTCATCTTCACCGCCACCGCGCTCCATGAGCTCAGCTTTCATGGTTTCAATGGAATTGTAGAGGTTGTCTGACTTTGCCTTTACAGCAAGCGCTTTATCTCTCCATGGACCTGCTTTTACTTCATTCTCGTCTGCTGCTCTATTAAATGCTGCATAGAGTGATGCGTTTTGTCCTTCAACGGTTTCAATGGATGCTTCTTGACCAACCATTACCTCATAGAAAGCGTCCATTACCTCACGTGAAACGTTAAGGGCCAATAGAGCAGTCAACACGAGGTACATCATGTTGATCATTTTTTGACGTGGTGATAAATTTCCTCCTGCCATTTTATTCTGTTTGTTTAGGGTTAGTTAATAGGATAGTTGTTCGTTATCCAATTATTTACCCATAGCAGTAAGCATTCCACCGTATACGCTGTTCAACGTTTCTAGGTTACCTTTTAAGTTTTGCAATTGTGATGCAAGACCTTCTGCGTTTGTTGAAGCGCCGTTTAATTTTTCCATAACGTCATTCTGACGTTCTACTTGTGCCGTCGCATTTTCAAGTTGAACTGCGTACAATGCATTCAGATTTTCCATATTAGTGGCAGCGCTGTTTAATTGCTCACTGTATGCTGCAGTAGCACCAGCAGCATCAACGGCGCCAGACAAAGAACCGGCGGTTTCACTCAAGGAACGCATGCCATCACCTAGGCGCTGAATTAAAGCTGAATCAATACCTCCATCCTGCAAGGCGGTATCCAACTGCTCTGTAACACTTAACGAACGGTCACCATTGCCATCACCAGTAGCAAGTTCAGGGTAGACTAAAGACCAATCATACTCAGTTGCTGGCTTCTCAAATGCTGAGAACAAGAAGATGACTGCTTCTGTTCCTAGACCTACTACAAGCATGTAATTGGCTCCTTCCCAGTGCATGATTTTAAATAGGGCTCCTAGAATTACGACAGCTGCACCAATACCGTACAGTTTTGCCATGAAGTTCTTAAATCTCTTACCGTTTACATCAATTAGTGCCATAATTCAAAAGTTGTTGTTGTGAGTTAATTAGTGATAGGGTTGTATTAAAAATCTTTAAGATCGCGACCGATAAAACTTTGAACGGTACGGAAACCGATGTAGCTTTTCGCTGTATCCTGATATTCGTAATCTCTTGCGCCAAGCTGCATGAAGTAGGCTACATCCTTCCATGAACCTCCACGAATCACTTTGCGTTTCATAGTTTCAGTTTCATCCTCGAAAGCGTTGTACTGGAATTCTGGTGCTACGTCGCTTGCGAACGCATACGATTGAACATCAAAGGCGGTTGAAGTCCACTCGCTAACATTACCTGACATACAATATAAGTTGTATCCGTTAGGAGAGTAGGCTGTAGTCTTAACAGGATAGAATCCGCCATCTGCGGTCAAATTACCACGGCGAGGTTTAAAGTTAGCAAGATAACAACCTGAGCTGTTCGTAGCATAAGGACCACCCCAAGGGAATGTAGTCAATTCTTCACCGCCGCGTGCTGCATATTCCCACTCTGCTTCAGTCGGTAGACGGAAATCGTGTTCAATAAGTTCACCTGCGCGTTTGAGGTAATCTCTACGGTATTTACTTCTCCAGTTCGCAAAAGCACGCGCTTGTCTCCAACTCACACCTACTACAGGATACTCATCGTAGGCAGGGTGCCAGAAGTATTTATCGTGCATTGGTTCGTTAAAACTGTAGGTGAAATCATGAATCCATACCAATGTATCTGGGTAAACATTAATGGTTTCCTTCTCGAAGAAAGATGCACGATCGCTTTCCGCCTGAGTATCTTTAATGTAATCGCGGTACCCGAACAATTCGCCATCGCCGTCTTGATCTTTATAGTCAAACTCAACTCGATTGAGTTTACTTGCTGCTTTTTGTTTGTTGATCCAGAAGTAGGTGTAGTTCAATTGACGCGTGTCTAAATGACGGTAACCCAACCACTGCTCCTCTGGAGCGAGGTACATACTTTCAATAACTTCTGTGTATTCTGCAGATGGGTAGCGGTCTTTATCCCACTCGAGGTAAGGATCCCAATCCAAACGGCGCATCATGCTATCCGGGTAGTTCAGTGCCACATACTCCTGGAAGAACGTTGGGTCTTCCATTTCTGCTAGATCTGTGTACTCAAAGTCTTCTACCAATCCTTCAGCTAGACGGATACGCGTGATTGAATCACGCACCCAACGTACGAATTGACGGTATTCGTTATTCGTGACTTCGGTCTGGTCCATGTAGAATGACGGCACGCTCACCACCTTCGCAGGAGCCGTGTACGAGTAAGGAACATCTTCATCATGGTTACCCATAGTGAATGATCCTTGCGGGATGTACACCATACCATAGGGTTCGCTAGGGTACCAGGTAGGACGGTCTTGAACACCGACCAATTCGCCATGATCACTGCTGCCACACGAGGCTAGAAGTGCGATAGACGCCATCCCTAAGAGGAACTTTTTCATAATATATGTATTTCTACTTTATTCGTTTTTTAAGCAAGCCGCTATATTACAAAAATATAGGGTTTCTGTAACTACCTTTTTCTTTAGGCGGTATTTCTATGGTAAAACAGTAACTCATCATGATTTCATGCGAACCACTGCTAGAATTTGAAAGCGAAGAGGTCGTGAGATCGTAAGAGTATGTTGCACGTAAATCTTTGGTAATTTGATAACCGGCCATAATCGCCAATGCATCATATACACGATAGGTAACGCCACCCCAAATCTGATTATTATAAGTTGCAGCTGCGTTTATGTCTAGCTGGGTAGTGACTAAATCCGTTTTAACCATAGCAGCAGGCTGAAGTACAATGCCGTTTCCAAGGTCAAGATTATATCCTCCCATTAAGTAATAATGACGTTGTCCGCGGATTTGTGCATTCGCACTACCTCCAGTGGCATTCAAGATGTCTTTAGTCTCCAGTAAACGAGTGCTACTTAACCCTGCGTACCATGTTTCTTGCTGGTAATACGCTCCGAAGGATAAATCAGTTGCCATTGAAGTGCTCCCTAAAGCTACTAAAGAAGGATCATTCATCGTTTGAGGGGGTGCCCAGACACCCGAAGTAACGTTCTTGTTTCTAAAATCTGCGCGTAGCCCTAAACCTAAAGTTCCTCCCGCAAGGTCCATTTGGTAACCATAGCCTACACCAACCGTAATATCTTGGAAGTAACCAATCATGTCATTCGTGAAATTCAACGCCAATCCACCGTGTAGAAAATTCAACGGAATGTTTGAAGAAAAGTTCTGTGTGGTAGGTGCATTGTCAAATCCTACCCACTGCGAGCGATGTGCTGCAGAAAGACAAATAGCATCTCCGGATCCAGTTACGCCTGGATTGTAGAAGATTTTATTGTTTGCAAACTGCGTGAACTGCACGTCTTGTTGAGCCCAAAGGGCTGAACTGCAGAGTATTGCAAACAGGGCGATACGGGTTTTTTTCATGTGGTTTTGCGCAAACATCTTTTGAGTTGCCGCTAAAGATAGAAAAATTCCTTTGCGAACCACACTTTTATGGGTTAGTTATCATGCTTTTTGCTGCGCTTTCCACCATCGCGCTGGAATTTTCCCATTCAACGCCTCTGTATAATCTTCATAGTCACAGGGAGCTAGAGTCGTTCTGTCGGAATCTGGTCCGCCTTTTGGAATTTCAATCCACCAGCGCCCACTTGCAGGACTTTTATAGAATTGGACCTCATCTTCATCGTCAACTAGCACCGTGTATTTTTCATAATGGGCGCGCGAGCCGATCGGATAGTCGCCAAAGCGCAGTGATACACCTTCGAAAAAGTACCATAAGGCATGTGCACAGAGGTGTGCACTTTGGCCATTACGGTCTAATCTGGGATTGTATTCAAACAATCCTAATTGGGTAAGCCGATCGCTCATGCCAGCATAACGAGTAATAGCACACAGGTCTTCTCCACTGAGTCCGTGCGGTGAAGTGTAAAATGTTCCTGGATTGTAGCTTTGGCGTACGGCGCTCAAGTCAATACTGACAAGG
The DNA here is from genome assembly GCA_024638285.1 of Cryomorphaceae bacterium. Classification (GTDB taxonomy): domain Bacteria; phylum Bacteroidota; class Bacteroidia; order Flavobacteriales; family Schleiferiaceae; genus UBA10364. The sequence goes on along the minus strand of JAHEKP010000010.1, from coordinate 30,755 downwards.
TCGGCATCGCGCAGAAAAGGTTCCGCTCTAGAAATTTGATTTTGTAGGTGCCCTAATCGGATTGCCTCGAAAAAAAGTTTGTCTATGAGCCCGATTTCTTCCGGGCTATTAAAATAGGTCTGGTAGCCCAGATTTGTGAAGTTATAGAGATTGTGGGGCTCTTGAAGCACGAGGTGGGAAACGTAGCTTTGGTGGTCTAAATCGCGTCCCTCTGAACCGACATCAAGTCGAGCATCAACACTAACAATATTTACGGTTTGTTCTAGTGAATCGTACCCGCGATAGTTGGCGTAGGTAAGCTCCTGCGAACCTCCAATAGTGATCAGCACAATTTGCTTTTGGAGCAATTCTTGCGCGATTTCTTTTAATAAAAGTAACGTATCTGTGTGTCGTTCACCCTTGTAGAGATTACCTAGATCGGCAATACCGAAGTCCCATTTTCCTTGATACAACTGGTAGAGAAAGGGTCGGATGGCATCAGCTGCGCCGTCACAACCAACATTGCGGTAGGCTCTGCGATCTTCTTGTACCCCAACAATGGCGACCTTAATGCCATCGAGGCTAGGAAGACCTTCCATTTCAGTATGTCGACGTATGCTACGACCCAGTTGATTGGCGTCTAAAACAGGAAGTGCGTCTATAACACTTTCAGGGACAGGGCTGAGATGTTCCACGGGCAAATCATTTACCCGACCAATTTAGAACCTTATTTGCGCTTTGCCCGACGCTTTGTTGGGCCAGCTTTGATAAGTTCTTCACAAGCTGCACGGTCGAGTGTTTCCGGATCCGTTTCTTTTGGAATCTTAAAGTTTTTCCCTTCCGATTTAATATACGGCCCATAGCGGCCTTTGAGGATTTGGATGACCGGTTCTTCTGTAAATTCTGCAATCGTATTGTTTGCAGCGCTAGCTTCTTTTTCCTCAATTACTGCAATGGCCTTTTCAAGACTAACCGTTTCCGGTGCATCATCCGTGAGGCTGTAGAATTTCTTATTCCACATGACGTAAGGGCCATAGCGCCCAACGTTTGCTTTTATTTCAAGGTCTTTATAATCGCCTATTGTGCGCGGCAGTACTTCTTTTCGTAGCGCCATTTCTAGCGTTGCATCATAGAAGCCTACACCGGGAGGGAGTTTTTTGAAGCGGGGTTTCGTTTCTTCATCGCCGTCACCGAACTGGAATACAAATCCATAGCGGGCGAGCTTGACATAAACCGGCTCACCAGTACCCGGTTCTTCACCTAGAACGCGACTTGCGCGGGCGTTTTCAGGCGCATTTTCAATGAGTGGATGGAATTCACCGTAAAACTCTTTAATGCTGTCTTGCCAGCCAATTTCCCCTGCGGCAACTGTATCAAAGTTGGCTTCTGCCTTAGCTGTGAATTGGTAATCCATAATCAAGCCGTAGTGCTCCAATAAGAAGTCGGTGACTACTCGACCGATGTCTGTCGGGAATAATTTATTCTTATCTGCGCCGTAGGTTTCGGTATCTAGACGAGCAGAAACGCCTTCAGCCGTTGCACTTAAAACATGGTAGTCTCTTTGGTTTCCCTCAAGACTGTCCTTAAGGACGTAATTGCGCTTTTGTATGGTTGAAATGGTCGGTGCGTAGGTAGATGGTCGGCCAATTCCGAGCTCTTCCAGTTTCTTAACTAAAGACGCTTCAGTATAACGCGGGGTGTGCTTCGTGAAGCGTTCGGTTGCAGTAATTTCCTGAGAAGTCAGGGTGCTGCCTTCATTTACAGCGGGCAATTGGCCGTCTAATTCGTCTGTGTTTTCATCGTCTGTACCTTCCTGGTAGACACGAATGAAACCGTCAAATTTGATGACCTGACCGCGTGCAGTGAATCGCTGTGCATCAGGAATTGCCTGGTTGAACAGCTTGATGGTCGTGTTTTCCAATTTCGCATCTGCCATTTGAGAGGCGATCGTGCGCTTGTAGATGAGGTCGTATAGTTTTTTCTGGCGGTCATCTCCACCTGCCGCACTTTTTGCAAAGTTGGTAGGGCGAATCGCTTCGTGTGCCTCTTGTGCACCTTTGTTCTTGGTAGTGAATTTGCGTGCTTGGTGGTATTCACTCCCATAACTGTGTTCAACGTGGGCAGCAATGCCGGCGACGGCATCGTTACTCAGGTTGAAGCTATCTGTTCTCATGTAAGTAATGTGTCCTGCTTCGTACAAACGTTGTGCAAGGGTCATGGTTTGGCTTACGCTAAAACCTAGTTTTCTGCTTGCTTCTTGTTGTAATGTTGATGTTGTAAACGGTGCCGCGGGACTGCGCTTTCCTGGACGCATTTCAACACTTTCCACCTCATATGTAGCGCCAACACAGCCATCGAGAAATATTTTCGCTTCCTCTTGCGTTTTGAAATTGGTGCTAACATCTGCTTTAAAGCTGATTTTTCCATCACTGAAAATACCACTGACTTTATAGCTAGAGGTCACTTCGTGTCCTTCAATTTCTCGCTCTTTCTCTACAATTAGGCGTACGGCTACACTTTGAACACGTCCGGCACTTAAACCGCGCTGAATGCTTTTCCACAGTACGGGGCTCAATTCATAACCCACAAGGCGATCAAGAACGCGACGTGCTTGTTGAGCATCGACCAATTCCTTATTAATCTTACGGGGATGTTCTACCGCACGCAAGATGGCCGTTTTGGTGATTTCGTTGAATACGATGCGCTCGGTGTTCTCGTCTTTTAAACCCAGACTTTCATAAAGGTGCCATGCAATGGCTTCTCCCTCGCGGTCCTCATCCGAAGCGAGCCAAACTTTGTCGACTTTCTTAGCAGCGGCTTTCAATTCTTTGACCAAAGAAGTTTTGTCTTTCGAAACACAATATTCCGGTTGGAAATTGTTTTCGATATCAATGGCCATTCCTTTATCGCACAAATCGCGAATGTGTCCATAGGAGGATAGTACTTGGAAATCGGCGCCTAGATACTTCTGAATGGTCTTTGCTTTTGCAGGAGACTCAACAATTACGAGATTCTTTGCCATAGGATGCGGGGAGCATTTTAATTATTGGCGCAAAGTAAAGGCTAAAAATCGGCAACTTTCAACCTCATATATAAAGGAGTGGTTTTCAGGGCTTCTGTATTACTACGTAATAGATTTTTTAAAATCGGACAAATTGTCAGTATTGCTTGTATCTTTGCACTACCGCAAAAGAAAGTAAAGTTTTGAGCGGATTACAATTATGGAAGCAAAGACAAAGCGCGCAAGCGGAAGGGGTCTCTACGCCGAGGGCGATAAGAACCCGCATGAACACGATGGTACGGTCCTAGAGACTAAAAACCCAACAGGCACGAAGAAACTCTATATAGAGTCATACGGTTGCCAGATGAATTTCTCTGATAGTGAGATTGTAGCCTCCGTGTTAGGCAAGGAAGGATTTACAACTACGCAGAATTCGGAAGAGGCAGATTTAGTCCTGCTGAACACCTGTTCTATCCGTGATAAAGCAGAACAAACCGTTCGCAACCGACTGAATCATTTTAACAACCACAAGAAAAAGAACCCGGATATGAAAATCGGGGTACTGGGTTGCATGGCAGAGCGGGTAAAAGGAAAACTTTTAGAAGAAGAAAAATTGGTCGATTTAGTGGTCGGACCAGATGCCTATCGTGATTTACCGAACCTTTTACAGGAATTGGACGGTGGTAGAAAAGCGGTAAACGTCATTTTAAGTAAAGAGGAAACCTACGATGATATTGAACCGGTCCGTTTGGGCGGAAATGGCGTGAGTGCCTTTGTTTCCATCACGCGCGGTTGTGATAACATGTGTACGTTCTGTGTGGTGCCTTTTACAAGAGGCCGCGAGCGTTCGCGTAACCCGCAAACCATTGTGGACGAAGTCTTGGATTTATCAAAACGCGGATACAAGGAAATTACCTTATTAGGGCAAAACGTAGACAGTTACTTGTGGTACGGTGGTGGTCTTAAAAAAGACTTTGACAAGGCTTCTGATCTGGCCAAGGCCAGTGCAGTGCATTTTGCCGACCTCATGTCGATGGTAGCAGAGGCTGTGCCGCACATGCGTATTCGCTTCTCCACATCAAACCCGCAGGACATGCGCGACGATGTATTGGAGACCATTGCGAAATATAAAAACATCTGTAATTACATTCATTTGCCGGTGCAGTCCGGGTCGTCGCGCATCTTAGAATTGATGAACCGCGGACACAACCGTGAAGAATACATCGCGCTCATCGACCGTATTCACCGCATTATTCCAGGTTGCGCGATCAGTCACGATATGATTTCTGGATTCCCAACGGAAACGGAAGAAGATCATCAGGAGACGTTAAGTCTTATGGAGTATGTCAAATACGATTTTGGTTACATGTTCTTTTACAGTGAACGTCCCAATACGTATGCCGCCAGAAAATTGGAAGATGATATTCCAGAGGAGGTGAAGAAACGCCGTTTGACAGAAATTATCCAATTGCAAAGCAAACACAGCCTATACCGCCACGAGCAGATGATCGGGAAGACCTTTGAAGTATTGGTAGAAGGGACCTCAAAGAAGAGTGAAGCACAATTGTTTGGACGCACAGATACGAACAGTGTGGTCGTTTTTGATCGCCATGATTTTAAACCCGGTGACTTTGTTCATGTGAAGATTGACAGTTGTACTACAGCAACTTTATTAGGAACGGTAGTAGCCAATCCTGACGCCTAAAAGAATTGGACCCATGTCAGATATCAAGAGCATAAAACAACGTTTCGGAATTATTGGGGTAAGTCCATTACTGGACCGAGCCTTAGAGAAGGCCGTTCAAGTTGCTCCGACGGACATCAGCGTGCTCGTTACCGGCGAGAGTGGTGTGGGTAAAGAGAGCATACCAAAAATTATTCATGCGTTAAGCCATAGAAAACACAATCCATACATTGCTGTAAACTGTGGTGCTATTCCAGAGGGAACTATAGATTCGGAGCTTTTCGGTCATGAAAAAGGTGCGTTCACCGGAGCAACTGGAGCGCGTAAAGGCTATTTTGAGGAGGCGGATGCAGGTACGATCTTTTTAGATGAGGTGGGCGAGCTGCCCATGCCTTCTCAGGTGCGTTTGCTGCGAGTTTTGGAGACTGGCGAGTTCATTCGCGTGGGAGCCTCCCGTGCAAATAAAATTGATGTACGCGTTGTAGGAGCCACGAATGTAGGTATGATCAATGCCATTAAAAATCACAAATTCCGTGAGGATTTGTATTACCGATTAAACACCGTAGAAATTCATCTGCCGCCATTGCGGGAACGGCCTTCAGACATTCATTTGCTATTCCGAAAATTTGCCGCTGACTTTGCGAATAAATACCATCTTCCACCACTTCGCTTAGACGATGAGGCAGTTCGGTTGTTGGAGCATTACCGGTGGCCGGGAAATATTCGTCAGTTGCGAAATCTCGCAGAGCAAATGAGTGTGATTGAAACGACGCGTCTAGTGGGTAAGGAAGTACTCAAGGCCTATTTGCCCGAAGTAGATGCACCCAATCTACCTGCGTTGGCCAATTCCCGAGTTAGTGACGGGGTTAGCAATGCAGATTTTGCAAAAGAGCGTGAAGCGCTGTACAAACTTTTGTTTGACATGCGTTCAGAATTAAATGCCTTAAAGAAGGCGGTACATAACGGCGAGGGCTTTTATGAAGGGGTACAACGTGAATACCCACAAATTGGCACTGAATATGCCGAGCGTTCCTCCGTATCCTCCTATACGGGAAATGGATCTAACGACGTTTCCTTTGTAAATCCGGATGAATATGATGCGTTTGAGGACGATGAGCATACGATAGAAATTGAGAATTTGAGCCTGGTCGACAAAGAAATTGAATTGATCAAAAAGGCATTAGATAAGACGCAAGGAAAACGTAAGGCTGCTGCCAAAGAGTTGGGCATATCCGAACGTACCTTGTACCGGAAGATTAAACAATACAATCTAGAATAATGCGCCTAAGTCGTTTACTTACTGCAATGTTGTTTCTCTTCATCCTATCAGGATGTAAGGGGGGGTACAGCTTTACTGGAGGAAATGTCGGGGAGGCAAAAACATTAAATGTAGATTTCTTTGACAATACGGCTTCTATTGTGAACCCTGAGATGTCACAGATTTTTACTGAATCGTTGAAAGACATCTTTGTACAACAAACCTCATTGCGTTTGGTCGAAGGTCCAGCGGATATGGAGTTTTCAGGGGCCATTGCAGACTACAGTTTACGTCCACAAGCCGCACGAGGCCCTAGTGAGGTTGCGCAGATGCGTTTTACCATTGCTGTGAAGGTTTCCTTTGAGAACAGCATCTCGGATGAAAACAGTTTTGAGCAACGCTTTAGCCGATCTAGAGATTACGATGCAGATTTGAATTTTTCCGATATTGAAACGGAATTGGCGGCGGAGATCATCAAAGAATTGACTGAAGATATTTTAAACCGGGCGATTGCTAATTGGTAGATGAACGCAAAGAAAATCGAAGAATTGTATACCTATCCTGAGCGTTTAAACGCGACGGAGCTTGCGATGCTTAAACAAGCGGTATCGGATTTTCCTTATGCAGCGCCGCTTCAAGCGCTCTATATGAAGGCGTTGCAACAGCAAGAAAGTTATTTGTTACCGGCCCAGGTTAAGCGTACTGCGATCGCTACGCCTAACCGTGAGGCTCTTAAGGTTTATTACGAAAGCAATACAGAGCTGTCCACGGCACGTGAAGTTAGCTCGAGTAGTCCTTCTGTTGTCAAGCCTACTGAAGAAATCGCCGTCCCACCGAAAGCGAAGCAACCTAAGAAGGTTGAAGTGGAGGCCAAAAAGAGCGAAGTGCCTAAAGCTTCAGTTAAGAAACCTGCTCCTCGTGTTAAAACGGATTTGCGGAAATCTTCGACTCCGAAAAAAGCGACTGCTGTACCCGAGGATCTCTCTCATTTGCCTGAGGCCGTTAGAAATGCCATTTTGAGGTCTCGGGCCTTGCGCGGTAATGAGGCCGCTTCAGCTCCTGAGCCGCACAAGGTTCCAGCAGTAAAACCGTCTGAACCCGCGGAGAATGCCCTTCCTGCGATTGCTCCAGCAGCAAAACCATCTGAATCGATAGAGAATGCACCTCGTGCAGCAGAGCCGATACTTGTGGATGAACCAAAACAGGCTGAGGTGGTGGCTTTAGACCACGCGGTAACTGAAGCAAAAAGTGCCGATAAGTTTTCCGCTGCAAAGGCGAGCAAAAATGAAGAAGTATCTGAGAAGCAGACTTCAGTTCAATTGGATTTAGAAAAGAAATCGGATGAAATAGTAGTGGATGTACCTTCTTTTGAATTGGAAACCGATTTAGAAGAGGTGCCAACGGCGCATACTCCAAAAGTATTGGAGCTTTCAAAAGCGCCTGCATGGGAGACCCCTGAAGAACGTGAAATGCCGTTTAGTGAAAAGGCGTCCTTCTTGCAGTGGCTCAATGCAGAAACTAGTTTAGCGCCAGTGGAAGTGCCGGCCGGTAAAAAAGCGAATACTGCGGGACCAGATATTAAAAAAATTATCCGTGAGTTGCCCAAGTTTGAGGGGAACAAGCGCGATGGAAAAATCAATGTATTTAGTCTCGAAGCAGATGGCCAAGGCCGCTTCGTAACCGAAACATTGGCAGAGATTTACTTGAAGCAGGGGCTTTTTGATAAAGCAATTAAATCCTACGAGGTACTAAGTTTGAAATACCCGGAAAAAAGTAGTTTCTTTGCCGACCGAATTAGAGCAATTAAGAAAGAAAAGAACTCATGATAGCATTATTCTCCATTTTGATCGTAGTAGTGTCGATCCTACTCGTTTTGGTGATTCTCGTTCAAAATCCTAAAGGCGGTGGCCTAAGCGCTGCTTTTGGTGGTGATAGCCCACAAATGCTGGGTGGCGTGAAGAAGACAACAGACTTTTTAGATAAAGCTACTTGGGCTTTGGTAATAGGTTTGTTTGTTCTCGTGATCGGAATGAACCTAGTTTCAACGGATGGTGAAGTCATGTTGGAGGATACGCTAATTAACGAGCAAGTTGAGGACGCCATGCCATTCCAGCCACAGATGCCTGCAGCACCTGCGGGTGAGGAATCGCCTACTGGTGACGCGCCGTTAGAGGGAATGCCAGAGAGCGTTGAGTAATACGTCAATTTGACTTTAGTATAAGGCCCGCGCAGCTTCGCTGCGCGGGCTTTTTGTTTTTTGGTGCCAAAATTTCGCGCGGCGGCTGCCGCGCGATGACACTCTGACACAGTAAAACGTTTGGCATAAAATTCCTTGTAGTAGCATTGAATAGTTAACTAAAAACATAAATCATGGCAGATTTAAACATTCGTCCATTAGCTGACAGAGTAATTATTGAACCTGCAGCTGCTGAAACTACGACTGCATCGGGGATCATTATCCCGGATACAGCGCAAGAGAAGCCTCAAAAAGGTACGGTAGTCGCCGTGGGCCCAGGTAAAAAAGATGAGCCCATGACGGTAAATGTTGGTGATGTCGTATTGTACGGTAAGTACAGCGGCACGGAGTTCAAATATGAAAATGGTGATTACCTCATTATGCGTGAGGCAGACATCATGGCAATAGTTTAATCAAACGAAAAAACCATAAATCATGGCAAAGCAAATTTCATTTGACGTAGAGGCTAGAAATAGTCTCAAGGCAGGCGTAGACGCATTAGCAGATGCGGTAAAAGTAACCTTAGGTCCCAAGGGCCGTAACGTAATCATAGAAAAAGCATTCGGTGCACCACACGTCACCAAAGACGGAGTCACTGTTGCTAAAGAAATTGAGCTCGAAGACAAGTTGCAGAACTTGGGCGCACAGATGGTAAAAGAAGTCGCTTCTAAAACTGCAGATATTGCAGGTGATGGAACTACTACAGCTACCGTTTTGGCACAAGCAATCTACCACCACGGGCTGAAGAATGTTGCCGCAGGAGCAAATCCAATGGATTTGAAGCGAGGCATCGATAAGGCAGTCACTGCTTTGGTCACTGAATTGAAGTCCCTAAGCCAAGAGGTGGGAGATGACAATAGTAAGATTGAGCAGGTAGCAACTATATCTTCGAACAACGATAGTACCATCGGTAAATTGATCGCTGAGGCCATGGCCAAAGTGAAAAATGAAGGTGTCATTACTGTAGAAGAAGCAAAGGGTACTGAAACCTACGTTGACGTTGTTGAGGGTATGCAGTTTGATCGCGGATACTTGAGTCCTTATTTCACAACCAACACAGAGAAGATGGTTGCTGAATTGGAAAACCCGTTAATTCTGATCTACGACAAGAAAGTAAGCTCGATGAAGGAATTACTTCCTGTATTAGAGCCGGCTGCTCAAAGCGGTCGCCCATTATTGATCATTGCGGAAGATGTGGATGGTGAAGCTTTAGCAACATTAGTAGTAAACCGCATACGTGGCTCACTCAAAATTGCAGCTGTAAAAGCACCGGGATTTGGTGACCGTCGTAAGGCCATGCTTGAGGATATTGCCATCTTAACTGGCGGTCAAGTTATCTCTGAGGAGCGCGGTATGACGCTGGAAGGAGCGACTATAGATATGCTGGGAACGGCAGAAAAAGTGACCATTGATAAGGACAATACTACTATTGTGAACGGTGCTGGTGAAAGCGCGGCTATTGCAAGTCGTGTGAATCAAATCAAAGCACAAATTGAAAACACAACGTCAGATTACGACCGCGAAAAACTACAAGAGCGTTTAGCAAAACTTGCTGGTGGTGTTGCTGTACTTTATGTGGGTGCTGCTTCTGAAGTAGAAATGAAAGAGAAGAAGGACCGTGTAGATGATGCACTGGCAGCTACCAAAGCGGCAGTTGAAGAAGGTTTTGTACCTGGAGGTGGTGTAGCGCTTGTTCGCGTAAGCTCAGCGCTTGAGCACCTAAAAGGTGAAAATGAAGACGAAAGTACCGGTATTCAAATCATTTCGAAAGCCATCGAAGAGCCGTTGCGTCAGATTGTACACAATGCAGGCCTAGAAGGCTCCGTAGTTGTTGCTAAAGTAAAAGAAGGCAAAGGCGACTTCGGATTCAACGCGAAGACCGACGTTTACGAAAACATGTATGATGCGGGGATTATTGATCCAACCAAAGTCACGCGTGTTGCGCTCGAAAATGCAGCATCAGTTGCAGGATTGTTGTTAACGACAGAAGCTACGATTACTGAGATTCCTAAGGAAGAGCCAGCAATGCCTCCAGGTGGTATGGGCGGCGGAATGGGAATGATGTAATACACTTTCCAGAACGGAATAAATGCGAAAGCCACTCCAATTGGGGTGGCTTTTTTTATAACATAAATTGTCCACTTATGGCGAAATGGTCGCTCCTAAATGCAGCGACTGACGCAACGGTGCGTCATAAGGAAAAGGCTTTAAGGTATTTCGCTATGTACGTTTCTCGATCGCGGTATTTGTATTGCATGATGTAACGAGGATGTTCTAAGGCGACCAATTCGGGGGTGAAATTAAATTCCTTGTTTAATTGGGTCAGAAATTTTAGATTCTTTCCTGTACCAAAGACGATGATGCGCTCGTTCTTTCCCGCCAATTCAATTTGCGCGCGAATCTGCTCCAATAAATAAGGAGCAAGCGCTTTTGCGAAACTAGTGCGGTCGTAATAATTGAAATTGACCCAATTCCCTTTCTTGCGCACGGTAAATCCCAAAGGGCAGACGGAGCCTATGAAGAAATCACGATAAAACGTTGCGGCTCCTCCAAAGGCATTTATTGCTTCGTAGACAAAAACAGCGCTGGGTTCGTGCGTACTAAAGGCATCAAAAGGAATTCCGCATTCATTAAGACGTTTGGTGTCTGTAAAAGGAATACCTGTTGCTCCAGCACCAAGCCTTCCTGGATTGATTCCAAGAATCAGATTTCGCGGTTTATTATCGCTATAAAAAGTGTGATAGAAATCGGAGAGTGCACGCTCTTGCTCGGGACTCGTGCCTTCAAAAGGATTGAGAACAGCTAGATCTTCTTCCAGGTATGCATGGTCAAAGTCTAACCCATAATAAAAGGCCAAGATGCGCTGGGCCTTGGTCATTTTTTATTGAATTGGGTCATGGTGAGTTTCGTCCCTGCAAGTGCAAAGCTTTGGATGGCATTAACACAGTGCACTATAAGTTCAGGAAGGTCGAGCATTTCATCTGTATTCCACTCACCGAGCACAAAGTCGACTTGACCACCTTTAGGAAAGTCGTTACCAATGCCGAATTTTAGTCTCGGATAGTCGTTACGGCCCAATTTAGCTTGAATGTCTTTTAAACCATTGTGTCCCGCATCGGAACCCTTTTCGCGTATGCGAACCGCACCCAGCGGTAATGCGAGGTCATCAACGACGACTAAAACATTTTCAATGGGAATGTTTTCCTCCTGCATCCAATAGCGGACTGCATTTCCACTAAGGTTCATGAAGGTGGTAGGCTTGATCAAACGGAATGTACGACCCTTAATTTTAGCGACTGCCGTCAGCGCGTAGCGCCCAGGCTCAAAAACAACATTGGACGCCTTCGCGAAGGCGTCCAATGTCAAAAAACCTATGTTATGACGGGTATTTTCATATTCAGCACCAGGATTACCTAGGCCTACAATGAGGAATTTCTTCATACCCGTAAAGGTAAAAATTATTCTGCAGCAGCTTCAGCGCCTTCTGCAGCAACTTCTTCAGCGCCTGCTTCTTCTTCCTCACTATCATCGACAGCACCACGTGCTTTCTTGATGGTAACGATAACCGCAGTCGTTGCATTGAGGATTTCGTATCCTTCAGGCGTCACATCGCTTACACGAATTGACTTACCAATTCTAAGGTTGGTAATATCTAATTCAATGCTTTCTGGCAATTGACCTGGTACTGCGCGAACACTAAGCTTGCGAAGAACACTTTTCAACTTACCACCGTTCAATACACCACGTGCTTGACCGTTTAGGATAACTGGAATGTCCATTGTTACAGGCTTGCCTTCTACCAATTGGATGAAGTCAATGTGCATCAGATGGTCAGTTACTGGATGAAACTGTAAATCTTGAATCACAGCTTCAACCGTAGAACCTCCTACAGTTATTTTCGCAGTTTTTGCCTCAGCAGTGTATACCAAGCCTTTGAAGGCTAGTGTAGGTGCAGAGAAGTGAATTGGTGCTTCGCCACCGTAAATAACACACGGTACGTTGCCCGCTTTGCGCTCTAGTTGAGCGTACTTAGAACCAAAGTTGGTTCTTTCGTTTCCTTGAATTTCAACAGACTTCATCTGATCTAGTTTATTCTGGTATTACATTATAAAGTGTCCTGAAATACTCTCATGGTGGTGAACATTTTTCATCACCTGAGCAAACATTTCAGCAACGGAGATCACACGGATCTTTGGGTTCTCACTGGTTTGAGGAATGGTATCTGTAATTACCAATTCCTCTAATGCACTCTGCGCTATGCGCTCTTGTGCTGGACCGCTCAAAACACCGTGCGTACAATACGCACGAACAGTTTTTGCGCCTTTTTCTTTTAACATTTCGGCAGCTTTACACAATGTGCCGCCGGTATCAACCATATCGTCTACGAGAATGACATTTTTGCCCTCAACCTCTCCGATAACTGTCATCATATCAATGACATTGGCTTTCTTGCGTTGTTTGTAGCAAATCACTACTTCTGCTTCTAATTTGCTTCCATACGCATGCGCACGTTTTGCACCTCCCATATCAGGAGAGGCGATACACAAATCACCCAGTTTCATTTTTTCAATATCCTGGATAAATAAAGCAGAGCTGAACAAATGATCTACAGGTACTTCAAAAAATCCCTGAATTTGATCAGCGTGCAGGTCCATGGTCATCACACGCGTTGCGCCAGCTGCCATGAGCATCTTAGCTGCCAATTTTGCGCCTATGGGTACTCTAGGTTTGTCTTTTCGGTCTTGACGCGCAAGCCCGAAATAAGGAATAACCGCAGTGATGTGTTTTGCAGAAGCACGTTTAGCGGCATCACAAAGCATAAGTAGCTCCATCAAATTATCTGCTGGAGGGTTGGTGCTTTGAATTAAAAACACGCGGGTACCGCGCACAGTCTCCTCAAAAGAAGGGCAAATTTCACCGTCGCTAAATTCTGTGATTTTCACATTTCCCATAGGTATACCGTAGCGCTCAGCAATCTGTGTTGCTAGGTGCATCGTGTGTCTACCGGCAAAAATTTTAGCTTCAGGTACCATCTGTGCTGTGTATCAGTGTTATTCTAGCGGTTTAAGCTCCTCCGAAGAGGGGTGCAAATGTAAGTAAAAGAACAGAAAAACACATCTAATTCTATGTGGGATTAAAATTCTTTCTTTCAAATGTTAGGAGAATTCGAAAACCCCTGTATTTTTGCCGTCCAATTCTACCCTGCCTTGGTGGCGGAATTGGTAGACGCGCTGGATTCAAAATCCAGTTCCTTCGGGAGTGCGGGTTCGATTCCCGCCCAAGGTACGATACTTCGGTAGCGCTTGCACGGCCGAAAATCAAAAAAAACCCATCTCGAGCCTGCTCGAAGATGGGTTTTTTGGTTTTAGCCCACGACCATTAACACGAACTAAAAATAATTGGTCACGCCTTACCCCCGCTTCGACCCGAAAGTTCTAAATTCACAGCTTCATGACGACAGAAGAAGTACAAAAGCAGCAAAAATACGATCGGGCATATCTTCGCATGGCGAAGGAGTGGGCACAACTTAGTCATTGCAACCGCAAAAAAGTTGGGGCATTGATTGTCAAAGATCGAATGATTATCTCGGATGGATTTAACGGAACGCCTACTGGGTTTGAGAATCCTTGTGAAGATGAGGAAAATTATACCAAATGGTATGTGCTGCATGCAGAGGCGAATGCCATTCTCAAAGTGGCTGGGAGTCCAGCTTCCGCCCAAGGAGCTACGCTTTATTTGACATTAAGCCCGTGCAAAGAATGCAGTAAGCTCGTGTATCAGGCGGGTATTCGCCGTTTAGTTTACATCAATAAGTACAAGGATGATAGCGGTTTGCGATTCTTAGAGAAGGCAGGTGTGGTAACGCAACAGTTGGCTATCGAATGAAGCGTGATTCTGTAGTTTTATGGGTTTTTGGATTCCTCATCTTCGGGGTGTGGATTGGTTTGCAGTTTCGTACTGATGCTCAGCCTGATCGGTCAAAATTGGACCAATTTTTTCGTTACCTCGAACATGAATACGTGGATACATTAGATGTTGACGCTTTGATGGACGATGCAATGAATCACATTTTAAGTTCGCTTGATCCCCATAGTACATTCATCCCAGCCGAAGACGGTGATTATATTGCTCAGCGAATGCAGGGAAATTTCTCAGGCATTGGCGTAGAATTCCGTATTCACAAGGACACATTGGTCTTTGTGAATATTATGAAAAATAGTCCCGCTGCAGCCTATGGTCTTTTAGCGGGGGATCGAATTGTGACCATAGATGGAGATACTATTGTAGGACCTCAGCTCACTAATGAGGAAGTAACGCAAAGAATTAAGGGGGAAGAAGGCTCTTATGTTACCTTGGGTGTGGTTCGTGATGGCATGACTTTGACTGCAGCTGTTCAGCGCGGGATCATTCCTTTAGAAAGTGTTGTCAGTACCCAGATGTTGGGCAGTCTAGGCTATGTTCGCGTGGAGCGATTTGCTGAAACCACTCACGATGAACTGCTCGTTGCACTGGGTAGATTAGATAGCCTGCAGATGCGTGGCCTAATTTTAGATTTACGTGGCAATCCAGGTGGATATTTGCACGAAGCAGTAGCCATTGCAGATGAATTTTTAGGCGAAGAGAAAAGTATCGTAATTACAAAATACGGTGACGGGAAAACGCATACTTCAAACGCTACCGGCGGCGAGCGGTATGAAGATTTGCCTGTGCATATCATCATCGACGGTAACAGTGCCAGTGCCTCTGAAGTTGTTACAGGTGCACTACAAGATCACGATCGTGCAACGGTTTATGGTACGACTTCCTTCGGTAAAGGATTGGTACAAGAAGATAAAATCTTATCCGACGGTTCTAAGGTGAGATTAACAGTGGCGTATTATTACACCCCTTCGGGTCGGTCTATCCAAAAGCCATACGAAGGTGCGGATCTTCCCGGCCAAATGGAAGGTGCTGTTTTTACCAGCGACAGTGGTAAGGTGCTTCTTGCAAGCGGTGGAATTGAGCCCGATGTTTATTTGCCTGCCGATTCCTCCAACAGCTACTACTGGAGCATGTCCTTTGGAACCATGGACGCCTTCGCATTTGAGCAGATCGATGCGCAGCGTGAAGATTTTAAACTTTGGACTTTCGATAGATTCGTGACCGAATTTAAACTCTCTGATGTGCAAATCTATTCGTTTTTAGACTATGGTAGCTATGGGTTGGCTTTAGAAGACTTATCGAGCACAGATCTAAATGAAATTAGATTTCTTTTAAAATCGGCTTACGCCAAAAACATCTGGGGTTTCGATGCGTATAGAGATGTGCTGCGCACCGACGATGCTGTTTTAAAAGAAGTTGTGCGTGCGGCAACGGCTACGTTAAAATAAGAAATCCCATTACCGCCGCGCAGCAATGGGATTTTTTTCGTGCTTTTTAAAGCAAGGTGACTTCCTAGTGGTCGTGACCTTCGTGCTCGTCAGCAGCAGCTTCTTCAGTTACTTCTTCAGCAACTTCCTCTGTAGCTTCTTCAGCTGTAGAATCAGCTTCTTCAGCAACTTCCTCAGCAACTTCCTCAGCAACTACTTCTTCAGTTACTTCAACTTCAGTTACCTCAGCTTCTTCAGCAGGAGCTGCACAAGCAGTCATTGCAACAGCAACAACAGCCGCAGCGAATAATTGTACTTTTTTCATTTAGCGAATGCTTTTAGTTTATAAACAGTTGAAAATTAACTGAAAATCAATTGTCTACAATTAATTTGAGCTTAAAGTTTTGAAAATTGTGCACTCAATGACACTTTTTGAGCTACTAAGGCACTTAATTCAGCCATGGGAATGCGAATCTGCTCCATGGAATCTCTGAAACGAACCGTTAAAGTGTTGTCTTCCAGTGTCTGATGATCCACAGTAACGCATAAAGGAGTACCAGCAGCGTCTTGACGGCGGTAGCGTTTTCCAATGGCATCTTTTTCGTCGTATTGAACCATGTGGTCAAATTTCAAGGCATTTACCACCTCACGCGCTTTTTCTGGGAGTCCATCTTTCTTCAACAACGGCAAGACGGCTACTTTGTACGGAGCTAAGAAGGCAGGAATGTTCAACACTGTGCGAGATGAACCGTCTTCTAATGGTTCTATCTGCAAACTGTTGGATAGAATTGCGAGGAACATGCGATCCAGACCGATTGAGGTTTCAACAACGTAAGGCACATAGTTTTCTCCTAATTCTGGATCGAAATACTGTAATTTCTTACCACTAAACGCTTCGTGCTGCTTCAAATCAAAGTCCGTTCTCGAGTGAATGCCCTCCAATTCTTTAAAGCCAAATGGGAAATTAAACTCAATGTCCGCCGCCGCGTTAGCATAATGGGCTAATTTTTCGTGGTCATGAAATCTGTAATTGTTGGCATCAAAGCCCAGGCTCTTGTGCCATGCTAGACGTTTTTCTTTCCACGTCTCATACCACTCCATTTCTGTGCCTGGACGAACGAAAAATTGCATCTCCATCTGCTCGAATTCACGCATTCTAAAGATGAATTGACGCGCGACAATTTCATTTCTAAAGGCCTTACCGATCTGTGCTATTCCAAATGGAATTTTCATTCGACCGGTTTTCTGGACATTGAGGTAATTTAAGAAAATACCTTGAGCCGTTTCTGGACGGAGGTATAACGTAGCTGCACCTTCTGCTACGGATCCCATTTGTGTGCCAAACATCAGGTTGAATTGGCGTACATCCGTCCAATTCATAGAGCCGCTAACGGGGCATTTGATTTGCTCGTCTTCAATAAGTTGCTTAACGTCAGCGAGATCTTCTGCTTCCATGGACGTTACAAAACGGTCCATGATGGCACGAATTTTTTCGTGGTAACCCACTACACGTGGGTTAGTAGATTCAAATTGAGCGCGTTCGAAGCTATCTCCAAATCGCTTAGCCGCTTTACTAACCTCTTTTTCGATTTTCTGACGAATCTTTTCGACATGATCTTCGATCAACACATCCGCCCGATAGCGTTTTTTACTGTCTTTATTGTCAATCAATGGATCGTTAAAAGCATCTACGTGACCGGATGCTTTCCAAGTAGTGGGGTGCATGAAAATAGCAGAATCAATACCCACTATATTTTCGTGCATTTGTACCATTGCTCCCCACCAATAGGCCTTGATGTTGTTCTTTAGTAGGGCGCCGTTTTGGCCGTAATCATAGACAGCGCTCAGTCCGTCATAAATTTCACTGCTTTGAAAGATAAACCCGTACTCTTTGGCGTGGGCAATAACATTTTTAAACTGGTCGTCAGACATGATGTGCTATGCGTTTTGTAATAAGGGAATGAGGTTGGCGAAAAAGAGCTTTACTGCAATTGCGAGCAAGATAACACCGAAAACTTTTCTAAGTATGCTGAGTCCGCCGCTACCCATAATATGCTCAATACGCTCTGTGTTTTTTAATACCGCGTACACCACGATCATATTTAGGACGATGGCAATGATAATGTTAATAGTTGCAAATTCTGCTCGCAACGAAACCAATGAGGTCATTGTACCTGCGCCTGCGATCATTGGAAAGGCGATGGGAACGATGCTGGCGGTGTTTGCAGACTCTTCTTTATATAGTGTAATGCCTAGAATCATTTCAAGCGCTAAGAAGAACAATACAAAGCTACCGGCAATGGCAAAGCTCTGAACGTCAACACCTAGCAAATGAAGAATGCGCTCTCCTAGAAAGAGAAATACAATCATGATTGCGCCAGCAACTAACGTTGCTTTTTCGCTTTGAACGTGGCCTATTTTTTTTCGTAGACTAACAATAATGGGAATGCTGCCAAGTATATCGATGACTGCAAATAAAATGAGGAAGGCGCTTAATGCGTCGTTGTAATTGAAACCCATGTCGTTCGTATTTGGTGCAAAACTAGCGTGTTTCTTTTAGCTAACCATCCCTTTACTGAACTAGCTTTGTACATATGATTGAAATAGGTAATAAGTTACTCTCGTCGGAGCTCTTTAAAAAGGAGTTTGTCTGTAATCTCAGCGCATGCAAAGGGGCCTGTTGTATTGAAGGCAATGCTGGCGCACCTGTCGAACCAGAGGAAGCTGTTATACTTAAAGAAATTTATCCAAAGATTCGCGAGTATCTTACAGAAAAGGGCAGGCAATCCATTGAAAAACAAGGAACTAGTGTTAGTGGTATTGGTGAATTAGAGACGCCCTTAAATGATGGTAAAGAGTGTGCTTACACCGTTTTTGATGCAGACGGGACCGCGAAATGTGGGATCGAGCAAGCGTACAATGACGGTGTGGTAGATTGGAAAAAACCCATTTCCTGTCATCTTTATCCCATTCGCATTGCCCGGTACAAAGATTTCGAGGCTTTGAACTACGACCGTTGGTCCATTTGTAGTGACGCATGCGCTTTGGGTGAGGAGTTGAAGGTGCCGGTCTACAGATTTCTCAAAGAACCGCTTATACGGAAGTACGGTCCTGCATTTTACGAGGAGCTTGAAGAAGTTGCTGCGCATTTATCGAGATCCTAAAGGAAAATACTTTTTCGAATTAGTATAAAGTACGCATGGGTAACGCCGCAGCCGAACGGGGAGTCACAATGGTTCGTTTTTGATACCCATTGAGGTTGTTAATAACTGTGGTAAAAACCCAATTTAACTTTCTTGATATTCCTTCAAATACGGGCCATGTTTGTATGGGCCATTCGCCATGACAGGTGAACACCACTGCCTACTCCGCGCCACAAGAAATAGCTTAATTAACTGATTATAAGCTGATTATATATTTTTAATCGGCCTCAACGACGACTAATAATTGCAACGATGCAACAAGAACCCATCCTTCAGGAAAACAAGAACAGGTTTGTTATCTTCCCTATTCAGCATAGCGATATTTGGCAGTGGTACAAGAAGCAGGAAGCATCTTTTTGGACAGCGGAAGAAATAGATCTACACCAGGATGTTGTAGATTGGAAAAAGCTATCAGACGATGAGCGTTATTTCCTAAAGCACATTTTGGCATTTTTTGCCGCTTCAGACGGGATCGTTAATGAAAACCTGGCAGAGAACTTCGTGAATGAAGTGCAATATTCAGAGGCTAAATTTTTCTACGGGTTTCAAATTATGATGGAAAACATCCACAGCGAGATGTATTCACTGTTGATAGATACGCTTGTGGACAATGATAGTGAAAAGGATGAGTTGTTCAATGCCCTCGAGCGTTTCCCTGCCATTAAGAAGAAAGCAGACTGGGCTTTGCGTTGGATTGAATCTGATTCGTTCGCTGAAAGATTGATTGCATTTGCGGCCGTGGAGGGAATTTTCTTCTCTGGCGCCTTCTGTTCTATCTTCTGGATGAAAAAGCGTGGTCTGTTGCCGGGTTTAGCAACCTCAAACGAATTCATTTCGCGTGATGAAGGTTTGCACCGCGACTTTGCATGCCACTTGCACAACAATCATTTGGTAAACAAGGTGCCTCAAGAACGAATTAATCAAATTCTTTCTGAAGCCTTAGAGATTGAGCGTGAGTTCATTACAGAATCACTTCCTGTCAACTTGATTGGAATGAATTCTAAGCTTATGTCAGAATATTTAGAGTTTGTAACGGATCACCTGTTAGAAACACTGAATTGCCCGAAAGTATACAATACAGCCAATCCTTTTGATTTCATGGACATGATCTCATTGGAAGGAAAAACAAATTTCTTTGAGAAGCGAGTTTCTGAATATAAAAAAGCAGGTGTTGGGGAAGAGCAATCGGACCACAACATTGATGACGCTTTTGGCGCAATGAACTTCTAAGAAGACATACACACAACACAAGAAAGAACAATACCATGATGCGCGTATTAAAAAGAGACGGCCGCAAAGAAGCGGTTAAATTTGACAAAATCACGGCGAGAATTGAAAAACTGTGCTACGGGTTGAGCGAATATGTTGACCCAGTTTCTGTAGCAAAAAGAGTTATTGATGGTGTTTATGATGGAGTAACTACTTCAGAGTTAGATAACCTAGCGGCAGAAACGGCTGCTTCAATGACTATCAAACACCCGGATTATGCCAATCTCGCTGCGCGTATCGCGGTAAGTAACCTCCACAAGAGCACCAAAAAGAGCTTTTCCGAGACCGTTCAAGGTTTGTATGAATACATCAATCCAGAAACGGGAAAGCCAGCACCGCTAATCGCTGACGACGTTTTTGAAATCATTCAGAAGAACGCAGAGTTTCTAGACTCGCAATTGATTTACGATAGAGATTTCAGTTACGACTACTTCGGGTTTAAGACACTGGAGCGTTCGTATTTGCTGCGTATGCACGGCAAAATTGTTGAACGCCCGCAGCACATGCTGATGCGTGTGAGTATAGGGATTCACAAGGACGATCTTGAAAGTGCTCTTGAGACATATGAACTCATGAGCAAGAAGTACATGACCCACGCAACTCCAACGTTGTTCAATGCTGGTACGCCGAAGCCTCAGATGAGTTCATGTTTCTTGCTTACGATGAAGGATGATAGTATTGATGGTATTTATGATACACTCAAGCAAACGGCTAAGATTTCCCAAAGTGCGGGTGGTATTGGACTAAGCATTCACAACATACGTGGGACGGGTTCGTACATCGGCGGCACCAACGGCACGTCTAATGGTATAGTTCCTATGCTGCGAGTTTACAATGACACTGCACGTTATGTGGATCAAGGCGGTGGTAAACGTAAAGGATCTTTTGCTATTTATGTAGAGCCATGGCATTCTGATATTTTCGAGTTCCTAGATCTTAAAAAGAACCATGGAAAAGAAGAAATGCGCGCAAGGGATTTGTTCTACGCAATGTGGATTCCGGATTTATTCATGGAGCGCGTCGAGAAAAACGAGGAGTGGACATTGATGTGTCCTAACGAGTGTCCAGGATTGTTCGATTGCCACGGCAAAGCGTTCGAAGACCTCTACTCGAAATACGAGAGTGAAGGTCGTGGTCGTAGAACAGTAAAGGCACGTGAGGTTTGGGCTAAAATAATGGAAAGCCAAATTGAAACAGGTACGCCTTATATGCTTTACAAAGATGCAGCGAACTTGAAATCGAACCAGCAGAATTTAGGTACCATACGTTCCTCAAACTTGTGTACTGAAATTCTTGAATACACTTCTCCAGATGAAGTTGCTGTCTGTAATTTGGCCTCCATAGCGTTGCCAATGTTCGTTAGTGAAGACGGAGTATTTGATCACGATAAATTGTTTGATGTGACCTACAAAGTCACTAAGAACCTAAATAAGGTTATTGACCGTAACTACTACCCAGTAGTGGAGGCGAGAAATTCAAATATGCGTCACCGCCCTGTAGGTTTAGGTGTGCAAGGGTTAGCAGATGCCTTCATTATGTTGCGTTTGCCTTTTGATTCGGAAGAAGCAAAACAACTCAATAAGGATATTTTCGAGACCATGTATTATGCAGCGGTTACTTCGTCCAAAGATCAGGCAAAGCTTGATGGCGCTTATGAATCATATGAAGGTTCACCGATCTCAAAAGGGAAGTTCCAGCACAATCTATGGGATGTGAATGATAGCGAACTCAGTGGTCGTTGGGACTGGGAAACCTTGCGTGGTGAGGTAAAGGAGTACGGTGTTAGAAATTCACTATTAATGGCTCCAATGCCAACTGCATCGACCTCTCAAATCTTAGGGAATAACGAATGTTTTGAGCCTTACACGTCAAATGTGTACACACGTCGTGTGCTTTCAGGAGAATTCATTGTAGTGAATAAGCATCTGCTTCATGATCTCATCGACTTAGGTTTGTGGAACGACGATATGAAGAATGCACTTATGGCGTCAAACGGTTCCGTACAGCATATTGAAGGCGTTCCTGAAAACCTCAAAGCCATTTATAAAACAGTTTGGGAAATCTCGATGCGAGATATCCTTGATATGGCAGCAGACCGCGGAATATTTATTGATCAAAGCCAGAGTCTCAACCTCTTCATGGAGGCGCCAAACATGGGTAAATTGACGTCCATGCACTTCTACGCATGGAAGAAAGGATTGAAAACAGGTATGTATTACCTGCGCTCTAAGCCGGCTTCATCTGCAATTAAATTCACGGTGAAGAAAAACGCACAGACAGACATGGCTCCCGGTGTTTCAGGTACAGCAACTTCGGAGAAAATAGATGCTGCTCCTGCCGCAGATGCCGCTCCTGCGGATATTGAAGCCCGTGTTGAAGCACAGAAAGCGGCCATTGCCTCAATGAAAGAAGAAGTAACGGCTGAAGAGAAAATTGCTTGTTCTATTGAAAACCCGGACGATTGCGTCTCTTGTGGCTCGTAAAAACACTTTAAAGTTGATCTTGAAAATCCCAAACAGAACGTTTGGGATTTTTTTTTGATTGTTCTTTAGAGGGTCTAAATCGAGACTATATGAGGGCTAAACGCTTGTTTACGATGTTGTTGTGTAAAAAGTGAATTTGTTTATTACTAAAGAAATTCTTAACTTCAAGGAGAACACAACCAACTCAACTTTTATGTCTAATAGTGCAGCACCTCAAAGAGACACTCGTAGAGTGCGGTCTTCAGGAACTAGAAAACGGTCTCCTGAAGAGAAAATGACCAAAGCGCAGCTTTATGCGCAGATCGGCTTGGTCATACTCATTATTGTAGGA
This sequence comes from Cryomorphaceae bacterium, assembly GCA_024638285.1. Classification (GTDB taxonomy): domain Bacteria; phylum Bacteroidota; class Bacteroidia; order Flavobacteriales; family Schleiferiaceae; genus UBA10364. The sequence goes on along the minus strand of JAHEKP010000010.1, from coordinate 7,962 downwards.
ATATCAGCCGTTGCGATTTTCGCGACTTGATTTTATTACCTCTGAGTCAATGAAGACGTTCTCGTAACCTATCTTTGGGTTGCGAATGAAACGTCTATTTCAAATTTTCGGTGGCGGCCTTGGCTGGAGTTTAGGAGGTCCTATTGGGGCACTGCTCGGCGTGGCTTTGGGCAATATGATGCACGAATTGGTCGGTGCTGATGATATGGAGTCTCGACGCGCAAGCGGCCAATGGTCCGCAGGCGAACAACGCCAAGGATCACCTAGCGATTTTCATATTTCATTATTGGTCCTCGCGGCTCGGGTGATTAAAGCGGACGGTACAGTAAGTCAGAGTGAATTGGACTTTGTCCGTCAGCAGTTTGTTGGCATGTTTGGAAAGGAAAAGGCCAATGAGAGTTTCAAAGTATTTAAAAAGATAGTTGATCAACCCATTCCTTTGACTAAGGTATGTTCGCAGATCAATAGTTTTACTACACACAGTACACGTTTACAATTAATTCATTTTTTGTTTAAGCTGGGTTTAGCGGACGGATATCTGCATCCTAGTGAGCTTGAAGAGATCCAGCGCATCGCACGAAATTTGCGCATCAATGCCTATGACTTTGCTTCTATACAAGCAATGTTCCATAAAGGCCAGGATGCGGATTGGGCTTATAAGGTCTTAGAATTAGAGAAGGGGGCTGGAGAAGCCGATGTAAAAAAGGCGTATCGCAAAATGGCACTGAAATACCACCCAGATCGTCTGGTGGGTGCCGGAGAAGAGGCGCAAGCCGCGGCGAAAGAGACCTTCTTGAACGTTCAAAAAGCCTACGAGCAGATCTGTAAAGAAATGGGCTGGAACTAATGGTGAAATTAACAGATATAAAGGCACCTATTAGAGAGGAAATGCAGCGTTTTGAACCCAAGTTCAAAATGCACTTGAGCTCAAAAGTCCCCCTTGTCGATAGAGTCATGGGGTATATGGTAAAGCGCAAGGGAAAGCAGATGCGTCCTATCCTGGTATTTCTTAGCGCAAAATTAGTGGGTGAAGTGAATGAAAGCACTTACAGAGGCGCTTCGCTCATAGAATTGATGCACACTGCCACTTTAGTACACGACGATGTGGTGGACGATTCAGATATGCGACGCGGATTTTTCAGTATTAATGCGCTTTGGAAAAATAAAGTTGCCGTTTTAATCGGTGATTATTTACTGTCCAGAGTGTTGTTACTAGCTGTAGAAACGAAAGAGTATACCCTTCTAGAACATGTCAGTGGGGCGGTAAAGGCGATGAGCGAAGGTGAGCTACTTCAGATAGAAAAGGCAAGAAAATTGGACATTACTGAGGCCGTTTATTATGAAGTGATCCAGCAAAAAACTGCTTCACTTATAGAAACGTGCTGTGTGGTTGGGGCGTCGAGTGTGGAGGCAGATGAAGCAAGCATTTCGAAATTACGTGAGATTGGCCGTCATTTGGGACTGGCGTTTCAAATAAAAGATGACCTTTTTGATTTTGAAAAAGTCAATTTAACCGGAAAACCTGCCGGTATTGATATCAAGGAGCAGAAAATGACTTTACCGCTTATACATGCGTTGAAGGAGGCAGTTCCAAAACAACGCAAGTACATTATTAAAACCATTAAAAAGCATCACGATCGTCCCAAGAAGGTTCAGGAAGTGGTGGACTTTGTGAGGAATTCAGGTGGATTGGATTATGCACGTTCTAAAATGGAAGAGCACATCATGCAGGCGAAAGCTCTTCTTTTTACCTTTCCACAAAGTGCGGTACGTGATTCGTTCGAATCGCTTTTAGAATTTACGGTAGCTAGGAAAAAATAGATAGATGGAAGAATTGGAAGGAATACTATATGCTTTGAAAGTGAATGCGTTCGAATGGGCTAAGGATATTGCGCTAGCCATTATTATTTTTTGGATAGGAATGCGCGTAGTTAAGGCAATGATGCGCGCCTTTACAAAGGCACTCACGCTTCGCGAAGTGGATGCGAGTCTTTCGACATTTCTTCAAAGTTTTTTAAAAATTGCACTTCAAGCGGTTGTGTTTATCGCGACCGTTAATCAATTGGGTGTGCAGACAACGAGTATCGTCGCGATTTTAGGTGCTGCAGGCTTAGCCGTTGGTATGGCCTTAAGCGGGACCCTTCAAAATTTTGCAGGAGGAGCCATGATCCTTATGTTTAAGCCGTTTGAGGTGGGCGATTTTATAGAAGCGCAAGGGTATAGTGGAACAGTGAAAAGTATACAGATTTTTACAACCATCTTAACTACACCTGATAATAAGCAGGTAGTTATTCCAAACGGGGGGTTGAGCAATGGGAGCTTGATCAATTACAGCGCGGAGGCTACACGGCGCCAAGAATGGACCTTCGGCATAGGTTACGGTGATGATGTAGAAAAGGCAAAAGCCATCATAAAAAAGATCATCGATGCGGATGAAAGGGTATTAAAAGAGCCTGAAGGGTTGATTGAGATACATGCATTGGCGGACTCATCTGTGAATATTTTAGTTCGCGCGTGGGTGGCAAGCGAAAATTACTGGTCTTTATATTATGCGGTGACGACAGAAGTGTATAAAGCGTTTAATGAAGAAGGAATTTCTATACCATTTCCTCAAATGGATGTACATTTACAGAAATAATTACTATTCACTCAGTTTGCAGGCCACCCGAAAGGGTGGCTTTTTTGTTTAGTAAATGTATCTTGCAATACTATGTCTAGAATTCCCGAAAGTATCATTGAACAAATCTTCAGTACCGCTCAGATTGAGGAGGTCATAGGGGAATTTGTACAATTAAAGAAAAGCGGGAGCAATCTTAAAGGACTCAGTCCATTTAACAACGAGAAATCTCCGAGTTTCATGGTGAGCCCGGCAAAGCAAATCTTTAAAGATTTCTCTTCCGGTAAAGGGGGGAATGTAGTGACCTTCCTCATGGAATTGGAACAGATGTCCTATCCTGAAGCGTTGCGTTGGATTGCAAAAAAATACAATATTGAAATTCCCGAAGAACGCCCGCAGACTCCAGAGGAGATCGCGGCCGGTAATTTAAAGGAAGGTGTGTATTTAATTTCCGATGTAGCTGCGAAGTGGTACGCAGAGCAATTGCACCAGACCGATCAAGGCAAGGCAATTGGGTTGAGTTATTTTAAGGAGCGCGGCTTCACAGATGAAACGATCAAAAAATTTCTTTTGGGATACAGCCCGGAGCAGTCTGCTGCTTTTGCTGACTATGCACTAGCGAATTCCTACAGTGCAGAAGCTCTAGAATCTTCTGGGATCAGTATGCGGAATGACCGCGGTTGGTACGACCGTTTTCGCGGCCGTGTGATGTTCCCTATTCATTCTATCTCAGGTAGGGTGCTGGGATTCGGTGGGCGGATTTTGCAGAGCAATGCGAAGGCCGCGAAATACCTGAACTCGCCAGAGAACCCAATCTATCATAAGAGCAAGGTGCTCTATGGATTGTTTCAAGCCAAGCAAGAGATTGTTAAGCGTGATGAAGCACTTCTAGTGGAGGGTTATACGGATGTGTTGAGTTTTTACCAAAACGGCGTACGCAATGTGGTAAGTTCATCCGGTACAGCGCTTACAGAAGGTCAGATTGCGATGCTGAAACGGTATACCCCGAATATTACCTTGCTTTATGATGGTGATGCAGCGGGTATTCGTGCGAGTTTCCGTGGTTTAGATATGATGTTGGAGCAGGGGGTAAACGTAAGGGTTGTTCCTTTCCCAGATGGAGAAGATCCGGACAGCTTCGCGCAAGCACACAGCACAGAGGAATTAGAATCCTATATCAGTACCAATCGTCGCGATTTCATCAGTTTCAAGACCGGAGTTTTGATAGAAGAGGCCGCTGGAGATCCGCTTAAGCGTGCACAGATGGTGCGTGAAATTGTAGCGAGTATAGCTAAGGTGCCGGATCGAATTGGTCAGGAAGTATTTGTGAAGGAGGCTGCACGCCTTTTAGAAATAGACGCCTCAGCCCTCTTTGATGAATTGGAACGATTATTAAGCGATCAGTCCCGTCAAGCTCGAAGAAAACAGCAGCAAGAACCGCCGATGGAGGTGGTTGCAGGCGGTGTGCCTGAGGAAGCTAAAATTTTGGGGTACGACCAAGAGAAAACGTTGATTCATTTGGCCATAAGCAAAGGAAAGGAGATCATGCTCGAGGAAGGAATTGATCCTGAAGAGGTCATACCAATAACGGTAGCGGATTGGATTAAAGATGCGTTGGATAATGATGGCATGACGTTCGAGGTTCCTGTTTTTAAGAAGGCATATACCTTACTCTCTAAAGAGCTGGAAGAAGGTGATGTGCCTGAAATGTCCTGGTGGGTTCGTCAACCTGATCCGGAGGTGGTGGAATTAGTTACAGAAGCCTTGACGGAGAAATATGTGCTGGCTAAATGGGAAGCACGTGAAATCTATCTACCCAAGGAAAAAAACATCATCTACGCGCTTGTGAGCGATACAGTACTTCGTTTTAAATACATGCACGTACAACGTCAACTGGAACAATTGAAAACAATGTTGGAAGGCGACGATATTCAGATTGATCGTTACATGAATGAATTTCATAGATGGAATCAATTGCGTCAGATGTTAGACGATAAACTCAATCGCGTGGTGTAAATCCCCATTGGTTCAGAGCGGATTTGGCTTCAAGTAATCGGTTCTTAAAAGTAACTTCAGTGAGCACGGTATATGATGCATTAGCGGCATTGAGAACCTCTATGTAACGTTGATGAATTTCCTGACGCCTATGAAGGTCTTCTCGCATTGGATCTTCGTAAGCCTTGTTTGTAGGCGCGCATACGAGGTAATGAAGGTGTTCAGGAACGGTTAAGAAGTCTTCCGTGGTATGTGGGAATTTATCTTCTGCCCAAACCGCTAAGGTGATGCCGTCGGTATCAAATACTACAGGATCGGCATGAGGATCAAAGTAACCACCAGTACGTTGTTGTTGAATCTGCCCTTTTGCGATGGTTTGGAAAATGGCTTCGTTCAGTGCTGAGGCATCCAAACCATTTTCTCGCATGTAATCACGCGCATATTCTGACACAGTGATTAGGTTAAGCCATTCGCTCAGCGCCTTGGATAAGCGGGATTTAAAGGTGCTTTCGGTACCCGTGAGAACGATGTGTGGCATTAGTCAGGGAATTTATAGAGCAGCACCTGTTCATCAGCCCATTGCATGCTATTGTTTTCCAGCAGGTTATACGATTGTGCGAAATCTTCGAAAAGAAGCGTGTCGTAGTGTACCATGCCAACCTTTTCTAAAACTTTGCAACTCGCGGTATTACTAGATAGTGTCCGGCCGATGATTGGGTCGGCCTCGAAGGTTTCGCCCAAAGCTAGAGCGGCCCGTGCGGCTCGTGTTGCTATTCCTTTGCCCCAGTGTTCACGGAAAAATCGGAAACCTAAATCTACGCCCCATGGATTCTTTTTAAGTCCACACCAACCCAGAGGAGTAGTACTAGCACGATCTGTAACCATCCACCGGCCGTAACCGTCGCGTTGGTAGTTTGGATACGTTTGAATAAGTTCCAGGGCCTTCGCTTCAGATGAAAATCCGCTATCTCCGGTATACTTGACCACTTCAGGATCTTGATTTAAACTAAAAATCCAATGCGCATCGCTTAGCGTCCATTCCCGCAGTTGAAGGTTGTGGGTGTTAAAGGGTATTATTGCTTTGCGGTGTGTCGCTAGACAATAATAATGACTGCCGTCAAAATAGCCTTGAACGAAACATTGTATGGGCTGCTGGTGCAGCTCATTTATTGCGTAAATCCAAGCTGTACCAGACCAGTAATTTCCGTTTCCTTCCGTGCTAAGTGAAGTGATGTGCAGGTGTTTTTTAAAATCTACATTACCGGAACCAAAGAGTTTGAAAAGACTTTCTTTCAGTCCCCATAAAAGTTGCTGCGCGTGCGTAGTACCTAGCGTAGCTAAGTACTTTTCTTCATCCGATCGAATAAACTTTTGCGCAATTCGGCTGATTTGCGGGCGCACACTCTCGATATCTATTCCCACTTCAACAGTGGCTGAATACGCGGCAATGGCCCCGCCTTTAGTGTGACTTAAACTGATGTGTCCAGCTTCATGTTTAGGTTGATTCCCGGTATAATAGACACCTGAAAGGGGGAGTGGTTGGAGTGCTTCGGCCAATGCGGATCTACTCATCAAGAACTCTTCTTTTCGATGTTCCGTTTGTCTTTGTTCCCATTTTAAAAGGTCTGATGGACTGAACAGTTCTATGTTCAGGTGTGCGGATGCTTCAGTGGAGTAGCCGAATTGGACCTCCTCAGATAAATGTTTAAATGGAAAATTGGTAGACATCATTACTAAACCTTTGTGCACTCAGCACGTTATGTATCTTTGCGCCAAATAAATTAGTTCACATGAGCGAAACAACACAGTACGTACCGTACAAAGTTAAAGATATGTCATTGGCCGATTGGGGCCGCACGGAAATTAGAATTGCTGAAGCTGAAATGCCAGGACTTATGGCACTTCGTGAGGAGTTTGGTCCTAGCAAGCCGTTGAAAGGAGCACGCGTCGCAGGATGTTTGCACATGACCATTCAGACGGCTGTTTTGATTGAGACGCTAGTAGAATTAGGAGCCGACGTGACTTGGTCTTCTTGTAATATTTTCTCAACACAGGATCATGCTGCTGCTGCTATTGCTGCTGCAGGTATTCCAGTATATGCGTGGAAGGGAATGAACGAAGACGAATTCAACTGGTGTATCGAGCAAACGTTACACTTTGGTGAAGACCGTCAGCCGTTGAATATGATCTTAGACGATGGTGGTGATTTGACCAACATGGTTTTTGATGAATTCCCAGAGTTGGTTGCAGGCATCAAAGGCTTGTCAGAAGAAACCACTACGGGTGTGCACCGTTTGTACGAGCGTGAGATCAACGGAACATTAGTACTTCCAGCAATCAACGTCAACGATTCGGTAACGAAGTCGAAGTTCGATAACAAATACGGTTGTCAAGAATCGGCAGTAGATGCCATTCGTCGTGCAACGGATGTGATGATTGCAGGTAAAGTTGCTGTTGTTGCCGGTTACGGTGATGTAGGTAAGGGTACTGCGGCTTCATTACGTGGTGCAGGTGCACGTGTGATTGTAACGGAAATTGATCCGATTTGTGCCTTACAAGCAGCGATGGACGGATTTGAAGTGAAGCGTATGGCTACAGCTATTCCGCGCGCGCAAATCATCGTTACTGCAACAGGAAATAAAGACATCATTCAGGAGGAGCACTTCAAATTGATGAACGATAAGACCATTCTTTGTAACATCGGTCACTTTGATAATGAGATTGACATGGCGTGGTTGAACAAGACGTATGGCGATACCAAAAAAGTCATCAAACCACAGGTAGACCTCTACAATGTTGAAGGCAACGAAATCATCGTTTTGGCAGAAGGCCGTTTGGTGAATCTAGGTTGTGCAACGGGTCACCCGTCGTTTGTCATGTCAAACAGCTTCACGAACCAAGTATTGGCTCAATTAGAGCTTTGGTTACGCAGCGATCAGTACGAGAACAAGGTATACGTCTTGCCAAAGCATTTGGATGAGAAAGTAGCTGCCTTGCACCTTGAGAAGATTGGCGTAGAGCTTGAAACCCTTCGCAGCGATCAGGCCGATTACATCGGTGTGAAAGTAGAAGGCCCATTCAAGCCCGAGCATTACCGCTATTAAGAAAATTTTCAACTACGGGGCCGCAACGCGGCCCCGTATTGTTTTCAGCCAATTCCTTGAAATTTGGCATAGTTTTTCTGACCTTATTCCCAGAATGATACCCACTGTGAAAATAATTAAAGGTTTAGTATTCACCCTTCTATTTCCGTTCTTCGCGAATGGTCAAGCAAAGCTTGTTTTGGGTGAAATAGACATGGGGATTCTTGCCAGTTACCATTATATTTCGAGAGATCTCCCCAGTTTTGT
>JAHEKP010000063.1 GCA_024638285.1 Cryomorphaceae bacterium | reverse complement strand
GGCATTGTTCTTTGTATCTTCGTTAGATATAGCAAAGCTAACAAATGAATACAGCTGACCAATTCGATGCCGTACTAAGTAAATGCCACGGCCTCTTCGAGAAAAAAGGAAAAGATTACGGGACTGCGTGGCGCATTTTACGTTTACCCTCGTTGACCGATCAGATATTTATAAAAGCCCAACGCTTGCGCAGCATTGAGGACAAAGGTGCTCAATTAGTCGACGACCCGCTGGAGGGCGAATTCATTGGTATACTGAATTATAGTATTATGGCGCTCATTCAACTGGAGCGAGGCGTGGTAGAGCAACCGGATATGGATTGGAAGCAGGCCAGTACCGCGTATTTAGAGAAAGCGGAGGAAGCGAAAGCACTAATGCTCCGTAAAAATCACGATTACGGCGAGGCATGGCGTGATATGCGCATTTCCAGTTTTACTGACCTCATCTTGCAAAAGCTCCTCCGTGTAAAACAGATTGAGGATAACCAAGGGAAGACGCTGGTAAGTGAAGGTTTAGATGCGAATTACCTAGATATGATTAACTACAGCGTCTTTGCCTTGATTAAATTCATGGAAGCGCAAGCATTAAAAGCATAAGCACAATGAAGAAGATTCTAACGATGACCTCGCAATTTTTTGTAGGTGCATTATTTGTTTTCTCCGGTTTGGTTAAAATGAATGACCCGGTGGGGTTCAGCTTTAAATTGGAAGAATATTTCTCAGAGGAGGTGTTGAATTTGCCTTTTTTTGAGCCATTTGCCCTGAGCATCGCCATTCTGCTGGTTATTGCTGAGGTGCTTTTGGGTGCGGCCCTAATTTTAGGATTGTACAAGCGTTGGACGCTTATTTTACTTTCAGCAATGATTGGGTTTTTTACTTTTCTCACCTTTTGGTCGGCCTACTTCAACCAGGTGACCGATTGTGGTTGTTTTGGCGATGCTATTCCGCTCACGCCATGGGAAAGTTTTTACAAAGACGTGCTGCTTTCTGTATTGATACTGGTATTGTGGTGGGGAAGAGACCTCCTCTTTGATCGTTGGCCAAAGTGGATCGTGAGTATAAAACTAGCAGCTATTCCGCTTTTTTGTTTTGGATTAACCTACCACGTTTTACACCATCTCCCAGTGGTTGATTTTAGAGCCTATGCAGAGGGGAATAGTATCGTCGAAGGGATGAAAAGTGCAGAGGAATTGGGCTTAGATCCGCCTCAATACGAGGTGATCTATACCATGGAAAATGCGGAAGGAACGCTTCAAGAGATCAGCTCCACCCAGTATGTCGATGAGAAATGGTGGGAGAATAAAGATTGGAGTATGCGCAGTGAGCTTTCTAAAACTATACAGGTAAAAGAAGGGTACGAACCGCCGGTTCATGATTTTAGTATAATGAATGACTATGGTGATATGACCGATAGTATTCTTCAGCTGGATGAAGTATGGTTGCTAGTGGCTTACAATGTTCGCAAAACAAAGCAACAAGGCTGGGCTCCTGTGCTCCAAACAAGCGAATTTTTAAAGGAAAACGACCTTCCTTACCTGGTGCTTTCGGCGTCTATGCCAGAAGAATTTTTGCCTTATGGATTCACAGATACAACGGCGTTTGCTTTTACGGATGAGACCACATTAAAAACCATGGTACGCTCCAACCCAGGATGGGTAGTACTTAAAAACGGTGTAGTACATAAAAAGTACCACTTCAACGACAGCCCACATTGATTCGATTCGCATTACAGAAACTAGGACAAGCGCTATTTACCTTGTGGGGTGTGGCGACTTTGGTATTCTTTCTATTTACCGTAGTTCCTGGTGATAGTGCACAGATGATGTTAGGTAAACGGGAGGATCCAGCTGCATTGGCCGCTGTTCGCGCGAAATATGGGCTGGATCAACCCATTGTAGTACAGTACGCAAATTACCTTAAGCGCATCAGTCCTATTGGCTGGCCAAACGATAGGCACGGCATTTTCAAGGTGCCCGATTTAGGCGAAAGTTTCCAGCGTCAAGGACAACAAGTCAGCAGTTTGATTGGACGGACTTTTCCAAATACCGCCTTGCTTGCAGCAGCAGCCATTGGTTTTGCTTTACTCGTAGGGGGCGCGCTTGGTGCCTGGGTGTCGTACCGTCCGGATACCTTTTGGGATAAGGCCTTGCGAACGTTTAGTTCCTTAGGAATGAGCCTTCCATCTTTTTTTACGGCGGTTCTCTTTGCTTGGGTTTTCGCCTATTTACTGGGCCCCTGGACCGGGTTGAATTTAACCGGCTCGCTGTACAGCGTCGATGACTACTCTGGTGAGCGGTACCTCAACCTTAAAAACCTCATATTACCGGCTTTGACCTTAGGTGTTCGGCCGGTGGGGGTGATCTTGCAATTGACCCGTAATAGCTTATTACAAGTTGGATCAATGGATTTTATTAGAACGGCCCGGGCAAAGGGATTGCGCGAACGAACCGTATTTTTTAGACACCTTTTACCGGTCGCGTCCAATCCAATCATCACTACCATTAGTGGGTGGTTTGCATCACTTCTAGCTGGTGCTGTTTTCGTTGAAATTATTTTTGGTTGGAATGGCATGGGTAAATTATTGGTGGAAGCATTAAATACCCGAGATTTGCCCATCACAATGGGCTGTGTACTAGTCATTGCTGCGCTTTTTGTGGTTTTGACCACTCTAGTAGATGTATTGTACGCTGTATTGGACCCGCGCATACGCGCAGAATTTTTTTAGAAACACATCAATAGTAAAATAACATGAGAAGAAGAATCGTTGCCGGAAACTGGAAAATGAATACCACATATACTGAAGCAATGGCTTTAGTTAATGCCCTAAAAGAAAGTCTAACGGACGACGTAGTAGGGGAGACGGGAGTGATTATTACTCCGCCGGCTTTGTATTTATCAGAGGTTGTAGAATCTTTAGTGGATAATCCATATATCGCGGTTGCTGCCCAGAATTGTCACCAAAAAGAATCGGGCGCCTACACCGGCGAATGGAGCGCAGCGATGCTTGCCTCGTTAGATATTGATGCGATAATCATTGGGCACAGTGAGCGACGTGAATACTTTGGTGAAACGAACGAAGCTTGTAACGAGAAGATTTCGCAAGCTTTAAATAATGAATTGGCAGCCATTTATTGTATTGGTGAAACATTAGAGGAGCGTAAAAGCGGTGCCTATATGGATGTCATTTTGAAACAATGTGAAGAAGGACTTGCTGGATTCATAGGTGATGACATGGACAACATTATTCTTGCCTACGAGCCAGTTTGGGCGATAGGAACAGGTGAAACAGCTTCGCCAGAGCAGGCGCAAGAAGTGCATGCCGGTATCCGCGCTTGGTTGACTTCACGTTTTGATGCAGAAACGGCGGAGGATATAAGCATCTTGTACGGTGGATCGTGCAAGCCTGGTAATGCAGCAGAATTGTTCGCTAAAGCTGATATTGATGGCGGATTGATTGGCGGTGCAGCCCTCAATGCTGAAGATTTCACGGCCATTATTGAAGCAAGAACGAAGGCGTAATGAAATCGGATACGCCCATTTATATTGAATTATCCGTTACGGTTGCTCCTTTAGAACCCTTTCGCGATTTATTCATCGCCCAGCTTGGAGCAGTTGGATTTGAGAGCTTCTCTGAAACGGAAGAGGGCTTCGCTGCCTACATTATAAAAGACGATTATGATGCTTCTGTTTCCTTGAAACAGTTGCAATGGGACGGCGTAACGGTTTCTGTCAAAGAACAAGAGATTGAGCAGGTCAATTGGAATTCAGAATGGGAGACCAATTTTGATCCAATTGAAGTTGACGGCCGGGTATACATTCGTGCGCCGTTTCATCCGGAACGCGAGGGTTTTGAATACCCTATGTTGATAGAGCCGAAAATGTCTTTTGGTACAGGGCATCACCAGACGACCCATATGATGATACAATGGTTGTTGGAGACACCTTCTGAACAATTGGATGTGCTTGACATGGGTTGTGGTACAGGTATTCTTGGAATTCTAGCGGGTATGCGAGGGGCAAAATCGGTCCACGGGATTGATGTGGATACTTGGTGTATTGAAAATACGCTGGAGAACGCAGAGCGCAATGGCGTTCCAATGACGGCCGCTCTGGGCGGTTCAGAAGTTTTAAAGGGTACATATGATCTCATCCTAGCAAACATTAACTTGAATGTGCTATTGGCGGATATTTCTCATTACGTAAACGCTTTGAATAAAGGCGGAAGTATCTTCTTTAGTGGGTTTTACGAAGATAATGTTCCTACACTTCGTGCTGCTGCAGAGGCCTTAGGGCTCACCTTTGAAGGCGTAAAAGCAAGAGAGCAGTGGCGCAGTATTAAAATGGTGAAATAGCGCATGCGAAAATTTGGGTTGCTTCTTGCATTGATCGTTTCTTTTGGGCTTCAGGCACAGAAGGTGACCCGTTTTTCCTCCCTAGAGGCATTCGCTGAAGAGTTTGATAAGCTCATATCTGTTCCAAAGGAAATGGATGGGGTATTCAAAGATTCTTTGGTCCCGAATTTTTTAGCAGCTGTAGATTACGATCAGGAAGACCTTTGGTTGGATTATGCGAATCAATTGCTGCGCAAACGATTAGACGATGCACAAACGTGGGAGCCACTTTTACGCTCCCTAATTTACATATCTGAAAACGAGGAGATTGACCGTTTTGGAGCGCTAATCGAGCATTTTTATGGGTTTTCGAAAAAGAATCCCTCCATTAGGATTCGTACCTATCAAAATCAATTCTACCGCAATCTTGTAAAACATGAATTCTCTGAGCCTGGAGCGTTGATTTGGAAGGCGCCTGGGAGTCTGTGGTCGTTAAGTTTTGTTGAGGGAGCGCCGCAATTTACCATGGACATGGTTGATATAGTGGGACTCAATGGGGGTGATAGTACCATGATCGTAGGAGTTAACGGCGTTTTTTACCCACAAGAAGGACTGCTCAAAGCACAGGGTGGAACCATACAGTGGTCTCGGGATGGTCAACTTGAAAAGGAAGTATATGCGGAATTGGGGACGTGGACACTTGAAGCAAATCAGACTAATTTCAAAGCAGATAGTGTCACACTCTATGCGTATGAATTCTATGGCGAGCCGCTTCAAGGTGTGCTGGAAGAGCGTGTTTCTTCCGTAAACTTAAAGGATGCGCGATTCCCAAAATTCACATCGTATCGCAACAATTACGTTCTAGAAAATGTATACCCGGAAGTTCATTTTAAAGGTGGGCTAGGGGTTGTCGGTGCTCAATTTTATGGTACCGCTTCAGATAGTGCATTGGCCGCATTGAAATTCACGTATAAATCGGACACGGTGCTCACACTGAAAGGACGAAGCTTTTTATTTAAAGACAGCTTACTTAGTTCAAAACGTGTTGAAGTTATTGCCCATTTGGGTACGGACAGTATCTACCATCCATATTGCGAAATGCGGTACGATCCACGCATGGGGCAAGTGCGAGTTATTCGCTTTGAAACCGGACTGGGGTTGGCCTCTTTTACAGATTCTTACCACGCCTTAGACATGAGCGTGGACCAATTGATTTGGAATCAAGGAACGCCCATTTTAAACTTTAAAAACCTCAATCTAGGCAGTGAACAAGCGGCTGTTTTTGAGAGTAAGCAGTATTTCCGAGTTCAGCGTATGGAGGAAATAGCGGGCTTGCAAGAAAACCATCCTTTGCGCGAATTGCGTGACGCCGCCTACGCCTATGGGTATGAGGATATGCCCTTAAAGGAATTGACTTATGCGTTGCGGATGGCACCAGAAGAGGGTGAGTTCTTCCTGTATCACATGGCTATTCAGGGTTTTGTAACCTTTGACGTGGACGCTCAAACCATTAGTTTGACGGACCGATTATTTGAATATTTATTGAATTGGGAAGCTAAGCGGGATTATGATGTGATTCAATTCGTCTCGCGCATTCCTGCGGGTAACAACGCTCAGGTTAGTTTGCTCAACTACCAAATGGATATCGCAGGAATATCCAATATTGCAGTGAGCGATTCTCAAGAAGTTAATCTTTATCCCCGCGGTGGTCGAATTACGGTGAACGAAGGGATGGATTTTGATTTCGACGGGCGGATCAATGCAGGACTCTTTAGTTACTGGGGTCAAGGCTATTCGTTTGACTACGATTACTTTAAAATAGACATGCCGCAGATTGATTCCATGCGCTTTAAAGTGAAGGAATTTAATCCTAAACCCGGTGAGCGCGCAGCTTTAGTGAACGTTCAAACGGTCTTACAGGACTTACAAGGACAACTCCTTATTGATCAACCGGATAACAAAAGTTCTAAAGAATACCATCCTGAATATCCCATTTTCCAAGCGCTCAACAACTCTTTTGTTTACTATGATCACCCCCGCATTCATGGAGGCGTATATGAGCGTTCTAATTTCTACATGGCCCTTGAACCCTTTACCATTGATTCGCTAGACAATACGACTACAGATGGGATTCTCTTTGATGCGACCTTCCATAGTGCAGATATCTTCCCTGTATTTGCTCAGCCCTTATCGGTAATGCCCGATTACAGTTTAGGTTTTGAAACGCAGATGCCTCCGACTCCGGCATATAAGGCCTCTGGAACCTATACCGGTTCATTGGCCTTGTCTAATCAAGGATTACATGCGGAAGGTGCGCTGGACTACCTACAGAGCCATACGGTTTGTCCAGATATCTTATTCTTCCCACGTCAAGCTAGCGGTCGCGCTACCACTTTCGCTGTAGAGGAAAGTACTGTGGCTCTGGGATATCCTACCGCCACTGGTACGAGCAATCCGTTCGTTTGGATGCCCTATGAAGATTACATCCGAGCAGAGACACGGGAAACGCCTTTTGCGCTATATGGTTCCCCTGATGTTGCAGGAGAGGGTACTTTAACCTACGGTATAAAAGGAATGTTTGGTACGGGTGAATTGCGCTACAGCACAGCTAAACACAACAGTGAAGTGGAAGGCTACCAGTTTTTTCGTCGTTCGTTTGTTTCAGCAGATCAAGATTTTAGGGTAAAAACAAAAATAGACGACGAGCAATGGGCCTTTCAAATGTTAGCTTCTTCTGCTGAGGTAGATTTTGATCATCAGGAGGGCGTCTTCGATAAATTGGACCCCTACAGTACACTAGAATTTCCCGCGAATCAATACATGGCTTACATGGATCACGCAGAATGGGATATGGCGAAAGCAACAGTGGATATCAAACATACGCAGGATAATCAGGCATATCTCGTCAGTACCCATCCACGGCAAGACAGTCTGGATTTTACCGCAGCCTATGCCCGTTTCGCACTTGCGCCAAGCATCCTAGAAGCCTTTGATGTGCCGCAGATTGATGTTGCTGATGCCTCTATATACCCTGATAGTGGTTATGTTGTAATTCGTATTAACGCAGAAATGGATCCGCTTGAGCATTCTAAAATTTTAGCGGACCGATTCACTAAGCTTCATAATTTCTACGAAACAACCGCTCGTATTCGCGGAAAGTACCGGTACACTGCGCACGGTATGTACGACTACATTGATGAGGAAGAAAATACGTGGCCCATCGCTTTTGAGAGTATTGCGCCAGATACAGCGGGCGTAACTCTGGGGCGCGCAATCATTGACGAGACCGATGATTTTTACATCAGTCCTTACTTTGCATACCGTGGTAAGGTAGAGCTGCATGCGGACCAATTACCTATGTTCTTCATGGGCTCAATTCTCATTCAGCACGATTGCCGCAACCTGCAAACGACCTGGTTTGACATCGCTAGCTTCATTGATCCCAATGATATCGTCATTGAACTTCCATACAACGATCCCAATAAGCTTAGTGATAATACTTTCAATGGCGTCTATATTTCTCAAGACAGTTTAGGTGGTCACTCTAACTTCTTATCAAAATATGCAGATCGTGCAGATATTGAGGTGCTCTCTGCAGATGGGATCCTGTACTACGATCGCCAAGAGCAAGGTTACGTGGTTACGACCTACGAAAAGCTGAAAGATTTTACCCTTCCGGATCCCTATTTAATCTTCCACAATTACGATTGTGATTTATATGGAACAGGGCCATTGAAAGTCTTAGACAATACGGGTGCCGTGACTACGGCATTAGCGGGTGCCGTTCGCCACGATCTGGTAGAGGATGAGGTGAGTATTGACGGGGTAATGACTATAAACGCTCCCCTTGATGAAAAAGCCTGGGAGGGAGTAGCTCAACTCTTCAATGATGGCTCCGGTTCTTCTCGTGCTGATGAGACGGCATACATCGATGGTATCTATGCATTGCTGGGGCAAAAAGATGGGGGAGAATTCTTAGAAAACATAGGCCTTCACGAAAACGAAGGTAAATTCCCACGTTTCTTGCGTCAAAGTCTTGTTATGAGTGAGGTTAATCTTACTTACAACGGTCGATATAAGAGCTTTATTAGCGACGGTAAAGCAACCATTCAGAATATTTACAACCAACCAGTTTTTGCTGAAGTCTCCTGTCTTATTGAAGTGAAAGAACGTCGACGTGGAGGAGAAATCATTCTTTATCTAGACAACGGTACCGACTACCTCTACCTTTCATTCAAAGGAATTGTCATGAGTATTCGCAGTAGTGATGAAGCGTTTAATCAAGGTATCCTAGAAAAAGATGCTAAGGATCGGAGCATCAAAGCAAAAGGGGATGCTCCAGGATTTACGTACAACCTTGCAGGTAAAGGAAAAATCATGTTATTAAAACGCCGATTTGGAATTGAAGAATAACCCGCCTTACCCTTATCTTTACGGCATGAGCTATCAAGAAGAATACCAACAATCAACAGCTACTGTCGCCCAGCGAGAGTACAACTTGGTATTGTTTAATGATCACGAGAATACGTTTGACTTTGTCATAGAAGTATTGTGTACGGTATGCGATCATACGGAAGAGCAAGCAGAGCAATGTGCTTGGATCACCCACTATAAAGGTAAATGTCAGGTCCTCACAGGAGACTTAGACGACCTTAAGGTTAAGGCAGAGCTGATGGGCGATGTAGGCTTAACCGTTGAGGTTCAGTAACTCCCGGCGCACTTCTCAATACGCTTTTGATTTTATCTCAAAAAATCCTCAACACCCCTTTTCGAATTAACTTTTTGCTCTATATTTGCCACCCCGCAAGGGAATGATGGCCGTGTAGCTCAACTGGATAGAGTACTTGACTACGAATCAAGCGGTTGAAGGTTCGAATCCTTCCTCGGTCACGAAGAGCAAACCAGCTCAAAGCCTGCAACGAAAGTTGCAGGCTTTTTTTATGCCCAGAACCACGTGATGCAAGCATCAAA
>JAHEKP010000044.1 GCA_024638285.1 Cryomorphaceae bacterium | reverse complement strand
AAATCACCATTTTACAAACCGCTGACATTCATGGTCAAGTTTTGCCCCACAGTGAGTTGTTCTGGGAGAATGAAGAGATATCTTTCAAAACTCTTGGCGGTTTGGCCAATATGAAAACCCTGTTCAACCTTGAACGTGAAGCAAATCCAAATACGATCATTCTAGACGGCGGAGATCTGATTCAAGGCTCTGCAGTTGCAGCGTTATCCAAAGGTGCTGCATTTGGCCCAATAGTAAAAGCAATGGAATATGATTTTCTTATTCCGGGAAATTGGGAAGTGGTTTATGGAAAAGAACAAATGATGAGTGTTTTAAATAGCTATGAAACGCCCGTTATTACTGCTAATATGTTCCACGACGAAGCTGGAAAAGCGCCAATTTTCCCTCAATACTGGATTAAAGAAATAAACGGAAATCGCTTAGGGTTCCTATCCTATAACGATCCGGAGGTGCCTATTCGTCAAAATCCATCATTCTCTGAAGGGTTAGATTTTGATCCAATTTTAGACAACCTGGAAGAATTGGTCACTAAACTCAAAGAAGAAGAGAAAGTGGACATTCTTTTCGTAGTTACCCATATCGGCATTAGTAAACAATTTGACCTAGCAAACCATCCCGCTTTAGCACAGGTAGATTACGTTTTAGGAAACGATACTCACGAACGTATACGTAAGCCCCTGCAGGCAGGACATGCTAAAGTCACAGAGCCTGGTGCATTTGCTTCTTTTGTAGGAAAGATGGTTCTCACCGTTCAAAATGGAGAAATCATTAATGAGGAATATGACTTAGTAGAAGTTGATCCGAACATATACCCCGCAGATGAGACTGTTACGCAGGTAATCGAAAATGAATTGGCACCCTACAACCAGGATATCAATGAAATTCTAGGATATACCACTACCCCACTTTACCGCTATTTCGTAGTAGAAAACCCGATGGATAATTTTATTACCGATGCGGCATATTGGAAAAACGATGTAGATATCGCTCTTTCCAATGGATTCCGTTTCTCGCCGCCTATAAACCCTGGTGAGGCTGGTGTTGCGCCAATCACGCGAGGTGATATTTGGAACATGCTTCCAGTAAATGAAAAGGTTAAAATAGGTAAAGCGAGTGGCCAACAAATTAAAGATTGGCTCGAAAAAGAACTGCACAATGTATTTGCAGAAAAAGCTTCTGAACGCTTTGGTGGTTGGGTCGTACGTTTTTCCGGTATGGAACTCACCTTTAATGCAAATGCAGCGAAAGGTGAGCGTGTTCAAGACATCTTCGTTGGTGGAGAACCTATTGAGATGGATAAACTCTACAAGATGTCAGCTTGTCGTCGTGAAGGTGAACCTCTTCATATGCTATGTAGAATGCCCAATACCGTTGAAACAGTCGTTATGGATTACACCATACACGATCTTATCGAAGAATACCTGACTCACGTGGATACCATCGCTCCGGTAAGAGATGGCCGCGCAAAAGCTTTGGATTTAGGTGACAACGTACTTTCACAATTACCGGGAACCGATTATCATTTCCACTAAATTTCAAACAATGAAAAAATTACTTCTATCTCTCGTATTCGCAACTGGCTTACTGAGTAGTTGCGCACCACAATCGACAGCAGACAACGTTGAAGAATCTGCCGTTACTCCGCAAAACTATTTCGTATTGAACCGAAATGTTCAGCAACTCAAGGCAATCGCAAAAGCTGCCGGAGAATTAGCCGTTGCTGATTCTAGCACGTATGGCGAATTCAATGTCATCATATGCGGTAAGTCCGTTCAAGATATGGTCACTCCAGAGGTTATGGATCCCTTCATGGAAATATTGAACGCCAATAATGTCAATGTAATCGCTTGCGGCTTCTCTTTAAAGAAGTTCGAAGTAGATCCTTCAGGGCTTCCAGAAGGAGTTACTGTGGTTCCTAACGGGATTCAATATGGTTTTGAAAAGCAGAAAGAAGGCTACTACAGCATAACATTGTAAACTTCTGTAAAAATACAGCCAACCCCTCTAGAGTTAAATTTAGAGGGGTTTTCTTTTTAGTCCACTACCCTGGTCCAGTTCAATAAATGGTGGTACCCGTCATGGTGCGACGGCAATACTCCTTTATACAATAAACTGTCCTTTCTAAACACCCACAAGAGACTAGGGTTTTGTTCTTCAATGAGTACATCACCATTAGGTAATAGCTCAAATAAACCCTCTGTAAAAGAATAAACATCATGTTGTGCATAGGCCTCTTTGTTTGGAGCGCTAAACGTCTGAGAGGCAAGATTGTAATACATGATATGCGACGAATACTTTGGGTAGTTCAATACATGAAGCTCTTTACTTCGTCCTCCATCTTCTTTAAATCTTTTAGTTGGCGCATTATTATTAAAAAATGCGATGGTTTCTCCATCAATAACATCTACATCATGTTGACTGGTAAACGGACCTTCAATCACGCGAACGATACTGTCGTTTGACGGCCTGTAGTGAAGAATGACAGAAGAAGTTCTAAAGCTTAAAAAGACATCCCCTGCCTCCATGTGGTCGCTGGATGTAAGAACAGGCTGAACATCATTCAAATGAATAGGATCATCAACCACTACACTTTTTATGATGAGGTGCTCTAATCCGTGATCTAGCAACAATTCAGCCATCGAACGTTTAAATAGAAGGGCGCCGGTTTCTGTGTCCAATTGGGCAATAAAGTTGTCTAGGAAAGAGTATTTCATTCCACCCATCTCATATTCCACTCCGTTTGAAGGGTGAGAAGATTCCGATAAATCATATGCGCATAGCCACATAGTTTCACCTAGTCCTTTGTTCATGGAATGATGGTGCCCTATTTGAGGTTGATGCCAAAGTTGCTCACCTTCGGCATTCATACAATGAATACCGTCGTACCCATTTGTAGCGTATGCAATGCGGTTATCAGAGAGTAACAGAGGATGCATGATTCGATGGTGCGGCTTTAGACCGCCTTTAACCTCCCAGGAATTTACAGTGGACTGCGATCTCAGATTGCGAACCTCTATTGCTCTATTGCCATCCTTGTTCGAATAACTAACCAACACATTAATGTCGTAATCTAATCGATTTACTGACTCAAATAAAGGGTGCGTAGCTACGAAGGTTCCTGGTAACTTTTCAGCTTCCTTCGCGGCCTGGGTGACTAGGTCAGGGAATGAAGTAAGCGTGACTAAAAACTTCCCCCATACCCCCTGGGCTTTACCGGGGATTCCGTGCTTTCGAACGCTCCAACCGTAAAAAGATAGTAACGCAAGTACGACAATTGCAGATGTAATGCTGTTTAGCAGTTTAGACTTCATGCACTCTTATTTGGTTACGAATGACTCTACTTTATCAAATGTATGGCCTTTCGTTGCATTATGGGTTGACCAGTAGTATAGAAATTAGATGCTTCTACCTCTAAGAAATAGACACCCGCTGCTGCTGTTTTACCATCCACTTTTCCATCCCAAAACAGGTCGGTTCGATCGGTTTCAAAGACCAATTGGCCCCAACGGTTATACACACGCTGAACTAAGCGATCCGCATTTGTCGACTGAATCTCTAAGACATCATTTACCATATCTCCGTTGGGCGTAAAGAAATTTGGTACAGTCATCGTAGGATAGAACGCCACCTCTTGACATAAGGAATCTACACAGCCGTCAGCCGTATAGAGGTAGGCACAAATGGTTTGGGGTTCTGGATCAAGAACTACAGGTCCCCAGCCCGTCATAAGGTGGCTACCAGTAATTGCTCCATTGCTCCAACTCTGGCTGCCTGCTGAAATAAAAATAGAATCCAAGCTGCTTGAGTTTACCGTCTCATAATACACATTTATACCGATTGTTTCGTCTGTATTTAATACTTGAACCATCCCAGAATAGCCACTTCCATCGTTCGCAATAACTAAGGAATCTATGCGACGAGTATACCCCACACGCATGGGTGGCAGGTCCACACTATCTGTACAGCCCTCATTCGAAGAGGTGATCAAGTATCCGCTGTAATTGCCCGAATCCAACAAACAATGTGTAAAGGCTGAAGAGGTATCTATGGTACCATCACTCAACACCCATTGGTAGCTCAATAACCCCAAGGTATCTAAGGCATTGTCCAGGGTAAAGCACAGGCTATCACAAGCAAATAGCGCTGTAGTATCGATAAGAATTTGAGCATCACTCTTTGGCGCCACCCAGACTGTGTCATAGGATTCACATGTGTATTGAAAACTGATATCATCAACACCAAAGTCGTTTCCAGATAAGGCAGCACTTGTCGTTACTAGATTAATAGTTGCGTTTCCTGAGGCAGGAACAGTAAAAGTTCTCGAAGATTGAGCCCATACCCCCGTAGAATTCGGGGTAGTTGCCGCATTTCCAATGTTCGTTCCCGCCAGCTTGAGTTGAAGCGAACCCGCAGGAGTAACAAACGTTAACATCCACCATTTCATAGTTACTTGAACCCCAGGAGGAAAAGTCAATACTTGGCGCCATAAAATTTTATTACCGCCAGTTGATCCGTTGACGAGCATGTAATTTCCAGAGCCCGTGGTATGATCACCCCAACTACTAAAATTAGGATGTACTGCATTTGGGTTAGGCCCAACAGCGTAGGTACCTTCATTCCATATAGATGTAGCATTGTAGGTGTAGTTTGTCAGAAAGCCAGTGTTTCCATTGGAAAAATTACCGTTCGTAGCTAACTGAGAAACTTGACTCATTCCTTTCACTAGTACATAAGACGAAGTATCTGAAAGTAGGATATAAGGCGAATTACAGGTGTCGCAGCTTAAGGTAGCATCATGAGACCATTGATATTCGTTTGTACCGCTCGCTGACAAAAATATAGTATCTCCAACACAAGCTGTAATTGTATCAGCATTTGCATTTACAGAACAATTCTGCCCCTTAACCACCCCAAAGAAGAGAAGTAATAAAAATAGTAGACTGACCTTTCTCATTGCTATAAAGCTACAAATTATACAATGACATGCAGCGATAAATGCGTAAACGAGGGGTTTAAAAAAAAGTAGAAAAAATGGCGATTATTACTTGTTTAGAATCATTCTACATAATACGTTTGCGGCATTATTTAAAGTCATTCTAAATAAGATGCTCTACCCCTATCTTGTTACCCTACTTTTAACACCTACAGATACAACTTTACCGCCATCTGTTGAACTCGAAAGTGTTACTATAACCGCGCAAACGAGCACTACGGACGAGCACATCAGCGGCGCTGGGTTAGTTCTCAAACAGAAAGCTATTTTAGCCTTTGACCAGACCGATGCAAATACTGTTTTGCAGAGCCAGCCGGGAGTATATGGACAACAAGAAGACGGCTGGGGGCTCCGAATGAACATTGGTATTCGTGGAACCGGGACACTTCGTTCTTCTCGCATTACATTGATGGAAGATGGCGTACTCACAGCACCTGCTGCGTACAGTGCACCAGAAGCTTATTACACCCCTGTAATCTGGAAATATTCGAATATTGAGATTCTAAAAGGTGCTGCTCAAATCGTAACTGGACCTCAAAGCACTGGAGGTGCAATTAATTTCATCACCCCAGTTGGAAACGGGAAGTCTGATACTAAATTCTCTGTGGCGACGGGGGCTTTTGATCAAATTAGAGGTTCATTTTCAGGTGAATTACTGCCCACAAAACGCACACGACTTCTCTTTGGACTGTTTCATCACGAAGCTGCTGGTTTTCATACCATAAAGGACCAGCAATGTGGTGGATTCAACTTAAATGACGGCTACCTAAAACTTATTCATCATTTTGACAATAAAGACATTCACCACCTAGAAATGCTAGTAGCAGGAACTACAGAGCGCTCACAACAAACCTATTTAGGTACAACCCAATCAACAGCCTTATTATATCCAAATGAACGTTATTTTTCTTCGAGTAATGACCAAATGACAATGGATCGCATCATGACGCGACTGGCTTATACTATAAATCTCAATAGAGGCTTCGTTAGAGCGGATATCTACCGTCAATACGTCCACCGCAATTGGTATAAATTAGATAACATTGATGCTGGGAATGGCACAGTATCTATAGCATCTATTCTTGACCAATTCCAGACATATCCTACGGAATTTGAAGCAATAAAAGGTGAAAATTTAGATTCTGCTGTAGCGCAAATTAAAGCAAACAATAGATACTACTTGAGTCGAGGAATTCAACTTCGAAGCCAATTCGCTCAACGTTTTGGCATCGTTGTCCTTAAGCATGAAACAGGCTTGAGGTTCCAATATGACCATGCAGATCGTTTTCAATATTCAGATAAATACCACCTCAGTCAAGACAACTTTACTTTAATTCAACCTGGACAACCTGGCACCGCAGGTAATAGAATAGATTACACCACTGCCCAAAGTGGCTACCAAAGAAGCACACTATCCTATAAAAGATGGAATATTCAAACCGGATTTAGGACCGAATTCATTCAAGCTAATAGAATGGACTATGGCTCAAGCAACGCTGATCGAAATAGCGTAGATGTAAAATCCCGCTCAAACAATAGCGTGGTCTTCCTACCGGGTATAAGTTTGAATTTTTCTATGAAAAACTGGAACAGCTTCGCTGGAGTACACAGAGGATTTACACCCGCAGGTTCTAAGGAAGGTGTATTACCTGAGGTAAGTTTAAGCGGTGAGGCCGGGATCCAGCACCTCAAGCTGCCCATTAACGTTACGCTCTTTTACAGTGTATATGACCGTCTATTAGGATCCGATGCGTCAAGTGCTGGTGGCAGTGGATCTGGTGAAATGTTCAATGGCGGTGCGGCCGAAGTTTATGGTCTAGAAGGGCAACTAGGTAGAACATTTAAGCAACACGAACTACGAGCGACTTTTACTGTAACCCAAGCATATTTCATAGAATCTTTTTCAAGTGAATTTGACGGTTGGGGCGATGTTACTAAAGGTGATTTCATGCCCTATATTCCGCAGCTGCAATCCGTACTTCAGCATCAATGGGGAAAGAAGCGCTGGTCTATCAATAGTCAGTTGCTATTTCTCAGCGCAAGGAAATCAACCGCTGAATTAAATGTTTTTGATTTACCACCATCTTCCGTAATAAACGAGGCTATCAGTTATGCACTCACAGAAAATGTAACCTTTAAATTGTCCATTCAAAATGCAACCAATACAAGACACATTGTAGCAGCCCGTCCTGCGGGCTATAGAACCTTTGCCCCTCGAATGGCATTGCTGAGCATCAACGCGAGCCTCTAACCAGTTTTAGCGTCACCGGAGCAGATGCTTCGAGTACCGCGAACGCACTGCAATACTTTTCTTTAGTTAGTTTCACCGCACGCTCCAAAACAGCGTCTGGTGCGTCGGTATCAACGGTAATAACAAGACTGACTTCAGAGAAAATTCGAGGCAATTCTTCGCGTCTTTCCGCTTGAACCTCAGCACTATAGCTATGAATAGTGTGCTTGCCTTTATTTAGGATATGAACTATATCTATTGCACTGCAACCGGCTAATGAGATGAGCATCAATTCCATAGGACGAAAGCCCTGATCTTTTCCACCAATCTCTGCCGCAGTATCGAGTATTATTTCGTGATTACCTGCACGGGCTTTAAAGCCAAAATTTTCGTCGAAGCGTTCTAAGGTTATTTTCAAAACTAGTTTTCTTTTGTTAGATCATAAGCCAAACCTAGGCCCGTGACTAGTGGATTATAGCTCAAGCGTATTTTCCAACGTTCTGAGAGTAAAAAGTCTGCTGTTGCATTTGCACCTAAAAGGACTCCTCCCTCCTTGCCCTCTACTGGCAATATGGTTGGATTCTGAAGATCAGTTACCGCATGATACCCAGAGATGAATCCTCCTTGTAATGCTAATTGTATCCAATCTACAGGACGGTATAGGAACTCTGCGCCCCACATAAAAGATAATTGGCGCCAACTGTTTATGGTAACACTTTGAAGAAGAGCAACTTCAAAAGAATTTGTCGAATTTGCAGTTAAACGATAGCGCGTATTGATAAATGGCAAATGATGGTTAAATGGGTAGTACCAAGAGGTATCTCTGAAAGTAAAGGCATATTGACTTTGTCCGTCATAATTGACAGGATCTGACCAGGTTCCAGGCACCAAGATCCAATCCTTCTTAGTAATACCTAAATCTTCATGAAATGCATACAGGTAACCCAACTCTCCACGAAAACGCGAGGATTCCTGCCCTGCACATTCATTAGGTAAAATGAATAACAATCCAATCAGTACCGAAAACAACACATACCTACACTGCATGCATTCTAAGTTACTTCTTTTTAAAGAGCTTGGCGACTTTAGAGGTTGTTGCCCGCGGTTTTTGCAATACCTGTTCTTCGAAGTCGGCCATCGGGGTCTCACTTACCGTAGCCTCAAAGCCTATTAACTCTAAGGTAATATCCTTTGAAGTAGCATTTATCTGGAACTCTTCTATAATTTCGTTCACGTCAGGATGCATGCGTAAAGTCTGAGAAGCGTCTAGAACTACCCTTGTATTAGGAGGAATGGTATCCAAAGTCTGTTGAATACTGGCTTTATTTAAAAAGCTCACTACTTCCGAAAACTCAATTTTTATCGGGTCCCCTGCTTTATAATCACGAATATCGAATTTATAAGGCACTTTAAAGTTGTCCCAAAGTATAGACACAATAGCGACAACTAAACCTAAGGCTATTCCCATTAATAGATCAGTAAAAACAATACCTAAAACGGTTACAGCGAAGGGAATGAATTCATTGCTACCTTTTTTCCACATGCCAAGAATCATACTTGGCTTTGCCAATTTATACCCTACAATTAATAATACTGCTGCCAATGCAGCTAATGGGATTAGGTTCAAAATCGCTGGAATTGCAAATGCCGAAATAAGCAATAGTGCACCGTGTAAAGTAGCAGATGCCTTTGTACGTCCACCACTTTGAATATTTGCCGATGAACGGACAATAACCTGTGTAATAGGCAAACCACCAACAAGACCACTAATGATGTTTCCAGCCCCTTGTGCTAAGAGTTCACGGTTTGTTGGTGTAACTCTCTTGAATGGATCTAGTTTATCTGTCGCCTCCACACACAAGAGTGTTTCTAGAGAAGCGACAACTGCCATGGTTATACCTATGGTGTATATTGCAGGATTGAGAAAAGCACTAAAATCAGGCGTAGTAAACTGTCCTATGAATCCACTTAATCCTTCCGTTACAGGAATAGACACTAAATGATCTCCAACCAATTCCCAACCTTCTTTACCATCAAAATACAGCTTTAGAACAATTCCAGTTACCACTACAACGAGTGGTCCCTGTATGATTGTAGTAAACGATAACTTTTTCATAAAAGGTCGCTCCCACAAAATTAGAATCAACAAGCCTAAACCTGCAATAAGTGTAGCAGATGGGCTGATGGCCTCCAACATATAACTCAATTCTGAAAATGTGTTGTGCCCGTCTTGCTGAATGAATCCAAAATCACCTTCAGGATCTGAATCATAACCAAAAGCATGCGGAATCTGCTTTAGAAAGATAATAATGCCAATACCACTCAGCATTCCCTTTATCACAGAGGATGGGAAATAATACCCTATAACACCTGCCTTTAAGACACCTAGTAGGACTTGAACTACCCCAGCAACAATAACTGCAGCTAAGAAGGTAGGATACGCACCCAACTCTTCGATGGCACCATACACTATGACTGCTAAACCAGCTGCCGGTCCACTCACCCCAAGCGGACTGCCGCTTAAAGGAGCTACAATCAATCCACCTATGATCCCAGCAATTAATC
>JAHEKP010000043.1 GCA_024638285.1 Cryomorphaceae bacterium | reverse complement strand
ATGCATTTCTACGCAATATTCAAGGTACGGACACCACAGTAGCAGGACCGTTCGTTATACTAAATACGCCAACTAACCTCAATCTAGACTGGGCCTGTCCGGATAGTATTAAAATTTCATTTAGCCCGGTTACTGGCGCCACAGATTATACGGCTTATATTTTAGGCACGAGCTACATGGACAGCGTATACAGCGCCTCAGCAACGAGTATGATCATACCTTATCAGCCCATTAGTGGAACTTGGTTCAGTGTAAGTGGTGCCATTAACAATATAGAGGGAAGGCGTGCCTATGCGGTGCAACTCCCTTCAGGAACAAACGCTTGTCCCCTACCAAGAGACGGGGGTATTAGTAGTTTACTGAGTCCACAATTTGTGACGTCCTGTCAAAATCCAATACAACCCGTAAGTATTACCCTAACGAATCCCTCCACGCAGGTCTTAGATACTTTACCAGTTGCGATGACTTTCGGAAGTGTTACTGTTCGCGATACGTTCTTTGGCAATCTAAATTCGTATGCGGATACTACATTTACTTTTGCTGCGCCCATAGTGTGGAGCGGGACTACGGCGCAAACACTCAAGATCTGGTCAGAACTTAGCGGCGATCAAAACAGCCTAAACGACACCGTTGTCCAGAGTATTAATTATTATAGCTCCTCACTTTACGGCCTGCCCTTTACCCAGAATTTTGACGGGTTTTCAAATTGTGGAACGAACACCAATTGTGGTGGAACGGTGTGTAATTTAGGCGGTGACTTCATCAACCTCACCAATGGCACAGAAGACGATATCGATTGGCGAACTAATAGCGGTTCAACCGCCTCTAGCGGCACTGGTCCAACATCAGGCACTGGTGGTTCTGGGAAATACCTCTATCTAGAAGCATCCGGGAATTGTGAATTCCAAGAGGCCCTTCTTTACACACCTTGTATCGATCTAGCCGGGAGTATCGCTCCAGAATTAAGATTTGCATACCACATGAATGGGGCCAACCAGGGTGATCTTGAAGTTTCCATTTTCGACGGTGCAAACTGGAACGTTCTCTTCAGTCAAAGCGGAAATCAAGGAAACAGTTGGAAGAACGTCGCCATTGATATCAGCAGTTACGCTGGAGATACAGTACTCTTTAGATTTAAAGGCATTACTGGCGATAGTTACCTGAGTGATTTGGCTATTGACGCTATCGAAATTGAGGATAATATTGGTATTCCAGTTGCGGATTTTGCGCCAGTAACTACTTCGCCCTGTCTCAATACAGGAGTCATTCTAGAAGACTTCAGTTCGAAGAGTCCCACTGCGTGGAATTGGGCCATCGCACCTTCGACCCATAGTTTTATTAATGGAACTTCGAGCACTTCACAAAATCCGGAAATCAGCTTCAGTGCCTACGGTGCTTACACCATTACGCTTATTGCGAGTAACACGTATGGCGCGGATACCATTGTATTAGCCAATGCAGTCACGGTAAGCCCCTTACAAACACTTCCTTTTGTCGAAACATGGACCGGAAATGGAGCGGTTTCATTTACTACAGAAAACCCGGACGGCAGCACCAGTTGGACTAAAGGCGAAGTTACTGGACCCACCGGGGCGAAAAGTGAAGTGATGTACATGAATTACTTCAACTACTCCACTGTTGGCGCAGAAGACGGATTATTAAGTGAGAAATTTGACATTAACGGCTACAACCCAGTGTTGTATTTCGATGTAAGTTACGCACCCTATTCTGCTGCCTATTCCGATTCTCTGGTCGTCGAAGTAAGCACGGATTGTGGAGCAACTTTCACGCGAGTTTATGAAAAAGACGGAACCGATTTAGCGACGACTTCAAACTCTCAAAGCCAATTCATTCCAGGCGGGTCTAATGATTGGCGGACAGATAGTGTAGTTCTATCAACTACAAACGGCGACTTCGTCCAATTCCGCATCAAAGGAATCGGTGGATACGGTAATAACCTCTACCTAGATAACATACGCGTCATTTCTTCTGGAACATCTGCTACGGCTGCTTTGAATGTTTCACCCATTTGTGAAGACGCGCCGTTCGACTTTGACTTGAGCAGTACAGATACTACTGTCAATGGTCTGTTTACTTTAAATCGTCAAGGCTCCAGTTTACTTTCTACATTTATAGGAATGGGAGCGCATTCGGCAAC
Source organism: Cryomorphaceae bacterium (assembly GCA_024638285.1). Taxonomy (GTDB): domain Bacteria; phylum Bacteroidota; class Bacteroidia; order Flavobacteriales; family Schleiferiaceae; genus UBA10364. The sequence continues at coordinate 7,645 of JAHEKP010000043.1, read as the reverse complement.
GCTTAACATCTCTACAGATTACGATCTTGAGTACATCTACTACAATGCTTACACCTTTGTGGCAGACAGCGCAGTTTTAGTTCCTGGACCGCAATTAGATGCTGACTTCGCATTGCAAAACACCAGCGGTCTAACCTATCAATTCAACGACCTCACTACGCCAACGCCAACTGCTTGGTCTTGGGATTTTGGGGACGGAAACTCTTCAAATGCGCAGAATCCAACCCATACCTTTTCGAGTAACGGACCTACCACTATTAAGTTAGTCGTTACTACAGCTTGTGGATTAGACAGTATAACTGTGCCGTATTCAAATATTGGACTCAATGAAGAAGGAACTGCTTCCATCGCAGTCTATCCAAATCCTACTGAAGGTGTCCTTCACATTCAAACTGGCGCTGCGCAAGGAAAGATGATGATTCAGATCTTCGGTATGAATGGAACCTTAATTGAAGAAAGCAGCTTCATAGTTACTGAAGAACGAATCACACTAGACTTAAGCGCTTATACGAGTGGTTTCTATCAAGTCAAAGTAACTACCACAGATTCCGTTCAGAATGTGAAGCTTACTAAACACTAGGCACGATGGCTGACCGCCCAAGCGCCTAGATAGGTGATTAAACCATTATACAGTAACAGCTCAAAACCTATGGTGTACCCTAAAGTGGGTGCCCATAGGCTTAGGGCGTATGCTAAAAACGGGCTAATTAGTGCGACCACAGTGATATTCCAGCCTTGAATGGTCCTTCTTTGTGTAAGAGCGAACGCGAAAAGACCCAGTAACGGACCGTAGGTGTAGCCAGCAGCAGTAAATAATGCAGAAATGATACTATCCGCTTCTAAGGAATAAATCAACAACATGACCACCAGTAAGACCGCCATAAATCCTAAATAAACTTTCGTTCGACGTGAAGAACTTTCTTCTGTTTGCATTCCTAGAAAGTCAACACAAAAAGCAGTGGTTAGTGAGGCAAGTGCACTATCTGCACTGGAGAATGCCGCTGCCAAAAGCCCAAGAAAGAAGACGGCACCTAAGAGCGCCGGCATCCCGCTACTGGTGGCAACGGTCGCAAAGAGCTTATCTCCGGAAGCCGCGATTCCATTTAGGGAGGCATAATCGGTTAGAAGTATTCCGAGGGCGAGAAACAATGCATTCACAAAAAGTAAATTCACACCCAGCAAGACCATGTTTTTTTGCGAGTCTTTCAGGCGCGCAACCGTCAGGTTTTTCTGCATCATGTCTTGATCCAAACCGGTCATAGCAACAGCAATAGACATACCTCCAAGCAGTTGCTTCCACCATGCTTGTGCTGAACCAGATTTAACGAAGTACGCCATATCACTCGAGGTAATGTATTGCCAAAGGCCCTGTTCTCCTGGGATTACGGCCTTACCTACAAAATAAAGTGCAAGGGACGCTGCAATGAGCATGAAGGCAGTTTGTAGCGTATCAGTGATGACAATCGTAGCAATACCACCGGCAGCGCTGTACAATGCTATGAGTGCAAGAACGGCTATTGCGGTAATAGGAAAAGGGATGCCAATACTGTCGCATATCATTAATTGGATGACCATCGTAACGATGTACAAACGTGCGCTGGCTCCGACGATTCGAGAAATTAAGAAGAATGCTGACCCGGTTTTGTAGCTCGAAGCGCCTAGTTTTTCACCTAAAAAACTATAAATACTGATCACATTGTAGCGATAATACACTGGAAGCAAGACGTAAGCAATGACTAAATAACCAAAGAAAAATCCCACTACCATCATGAGGTAGGTCATACCCGAAGCGGCGGTCCATCCCGGTACACTTATGAAGGTCACGCCACTAAGCGAGGCGCCGATCATGCCAAAACTTACCAGCAGCCAAGAGGCATTTTTATTCGCGTTGAAGAAGGTGGCGTTGGTCGCGCCTCGCGAGGTTATTTTCCCGATCACTACGAGCACGCCAACATAGGCGAGCAAGAGAATTAAAAAGAGCGTGTAGTTCATGTTCACAAATATGCGTAATCCCTTACTTTTGAAACACATGAATTTTTCGAGCAGAAAAATAGAGCAGGCCGTGGAAGAAATTTCACGATTGCCAGGTATAGGTAAGAAAACTGCCTTGCGGCTAGCGTTGCATTTGTTGCGTAGACCTGAAGGTCAAACGGATGCTTTGGCCGCCGCATTGGTTGATTTACGCCAAAACACCACCTTTTGCAGCGCATGTCATACACTCTCTGATACAGAAACCTGCAGCATTTGTGCTTCTCCAAAGCGCGATTCCAGCATTGTATGCGTTGTAGAAGATGTGCGAGACGTGATGGCCATAGAAAATACAGGCGGGTACCAGGGCACCTATCATGTTTTAGGTGGACTGATTTCGCCCATGGACGGCGTTGGACCAGGCGACTTGACCATTGATCATCTTGTTCAAAAGCTGCACGGTGGCGGTATCGAAGAATTGGTTTTTGCTCTAAATACCACTATGGAAGGCGATACCACTAATTTCTACCTCTATCGAAAAGTAAAAGACTTTAATGTCAAACTCACGACCATTGCTCGAGGTATTTCCGTTGGTGATGAGTTGGAATTTGCAGATGAAGTGACTTTGGGTCGCAGTATCCAACAGCGCATTCCATACGAACAAAGCCTCCCAAAATAGTGGATCTCAGTATCGTCATAGTCAACTACAACGTCAAAGAATTTTTGACGCAATGTTTGGAGAGCATCTATGGCAGCCAGACACGTTTTACGTTTGAAGTAATTGTTGTCGATAATGCAAGTAGCGACAGTGGACAAGACGCCATATTAAAGGTATTTCCTCAAGTACGATGGATTGCCAATACTGAAAACGTAGGATTTGGCCGCGCGAATAATCAAGGGTTTGAGGCCGCAAAAGGAACGTTTACGCTCATTCTCAACCCTGATACTGTGGTACAAGAAGATACCCTAGAAGTTTGTATTAACTATCTAAAATCGCACCCTGAAGTGGGCGGATTAGGCATTAAGGGTATTGATGGAGCGGGCCAATTCCTTCCTGAAAGTAAACGTGGTCTACCCACCCCAATGACGGCACTTTGGAAAATTACTGGACTTTCAAGGATGTTCCCGAAATCGGCTTTTTTCGCCCGCTACCACATGGGGCATTTGGATCCGGATAAAAATCATAAAGTGGACATTTTAGTCGGCTGTTTTATGATGATTCCTACTGCGTTATTGCGGAAGGTTGGTGGATTTGACCCACGTTATTTCATGTACGGCGAAGACATTGACTTAAGCTTTGAGTTAATGAAATCGGGCCATGAAAACCACTACATCAGTGATTCTCAAATCATTCATTATAAAGGTGAAAGCACAAAACGGGGCAGTCTGAACTACGTAAAAATGTTCTATCAAGCCATGATCATTTTTGCCGAGAAACAGTTCAGTGGATCCTCCGCCCTCGCCTATACCCTACTCATTTATTTAGGCATCTACCTTCGTGCCGGATTGGCATTAGTAGCTCGTCTAGCGAAAAGTGCGGCGACGCCCATCATCGATGTCCTGTTTTTGGCCTTTACTCTGGACCAATTAAAAATCTATTGGGAACACAACCACCGATTTATAAATGGCGGTTCGTACCCAGATACGTATACCTATTATATTCAGGGATCCTACATCCTGTTCTGGCTACTTGCATTGGCCTTAAGTGGTGTATATACAAAGAATACGCGCCCGGCTGTCATAGCACGCGCTATGGCCATTGCGACACTGGTGATTGGCTTCTTTTATGGATTGCTTCCTGAGGCGCTACGATTCTCTCGCGCACTTTTGCTGCTCGGTGGATTGGGAGGTATTACCATGCTCATTCTGTGGCGTTCCATCATTGGTCTGCTTACTGGAAAACACCTCTTCACCCCTCCCGTTCAACGCCCAAGGATGCTGTATTTAGGCTCCGATTCCGGCAAGAAATCCCTTCAAAAACTACTGTCTGAAAATGGGATTGTTCCTGCGTTTTTCTTGCACGACACAACGGTTGAGAATCAGGTAGTGGACTTGGCAAAACTGCGGGCCAGTATTCAACTCCACAACATTAATGAGTGCGTTGTTGAATCCAACGCTTGGCCAGCCTCTGTCCTCATGAACATCATGACTGCTGTAGGAACCCAGACGAATGTAAAGTCTTTAGTAACGGGAGGACCATATATCGTCGGCTCCAACAGCAGTTTAAATCAAGGCGAAGCATACGGTCTAGGAAGATTTAATGTAGCCAACACAAACTACCGAAGACAAAAACGACTGCTTGACATCACCTTAACCCTCATTCTTATCCTGACTTTACCTCTTTCAGGAACGCTGGCCACCCTCACTGGCCGTGCAAAGGGATGGGTACTTTGGCTCACCAACTTCGGCAAACTATGCACTGGTAAAGCAACGCTTGTGGGCTATTCCATTGAAGATGCAGAAAAAAATCAATTACCTGTACTCCCCGCTCCAATTTTTGATATTGCAACGGGAATCCCTAAAATTTTGAACGTTTCGCAAAGTGCATCCGCACTTGTTACCAACTATGCAAAAGAAGCGGAATTAAAGTCCGATTTGCGCCAACTCTGGCAACTCAGCAAATTCTAACACATTAGCGATAGTGGGATATTTTGCCGTAAATTCGAGGACCGAAAAACCCGAATTCAATGGCTCAGTTTGAATTAATCCTGCCCAAAATGGGCGAATCAGTTGCGGAAGCTACCGTAACGAATTGGTTGAAAAACGTTGGTGATGTCATCGACGCTGAAGAAAGCGTTGTAGAAGTCGCCACAGACAAAGTAGATAGTGAGGTCCCTTCACCTGTCAGCGGAACCTTAGTGAAAATTTTAGTAGATGTTAATGGCGTTGCAGAAGTTGGCAGCCCCATCGCAATTATAGAAGTGGAAGGCGAAGGAAACGGTTCAACTGCTACCGCCGCACCAGAAGTGGCCACTGAACCTGAAATTGCTGCTGTTGAAATTGAAGCTCAAGTCGCTGCTACAGCTGCTGCCATTAGCACACCTGAGACTAGCGGTCCTATAGCTAAAAACTCAAACGGGAGATTCTATTCTCCGTTGGTTCGTTCCATGGCTAAAGAAGAAGGAATTGGACAATCAGAATTGGACCAAATCCCAGGTAGTGGAAAGGAAGGACGTGTCACAAAAAAAGACATCATCGCCTATCTAGAAAAAGGACGTATTGCGTCGACACCTAGTGCCGCAAACCATGCACCTGCTGCTAGCCCTGCTCCAGCCGCCATCTCTGCAGTTGCACCCACTTCAACTCCTGCTCCTAAACCTGCAGCACCGGCTGTTAAAATTGGAGCTGGTGATGAGATCATTGAAATGGACCGCATGAGAAAGCTCATTGCAGACCATATGGTAAACTCCGTACACACTTCGCCGCACGTCACAAGCTTTGTAGAAGCAGATATGACTAAAGTGGTGCTCTGGCGTAATCGCGTTAAGGGTGAATTCCAAAAGAAGCACGGCGAAAAAATCACTTTTACACCGATCATCATGGAGGCCATCATTAAGGCCATCCAAGATTTCCCTATGATCAATGTAAGCATCGATGGCACCAACATTATCAAGCACAGCAACATTAATGTGGGAATGGCTGCGGCGCTTCCTTCTGGTAACCTGATCGTTCCTGTGGTTAAAAACGCAGACCGATTAAGTTTATTAGGCATCACAAAATCAGTGAATGACCTAGCTAACCGTGCTCGAAACAACCAACTCAAGCCGGATGAAATTAGCGGCGGAACGTACACTTTAACCAACGTAGGAACCTTTGGTAATGTCATGGGCACGCCCATCATTAATCAGCCGCAAGTAGCCATCATGGCTGCTGGCGCTATTGTTAAGAAGCCTGCAGTTGTAGAAACACCGGAAGGTGATGTGATCGCTGTTCGCCACAAAATGTTCCTCAGCCACAGTTACGACCACCGTGTAGTGGATGGTGCACTAGGAGGTATGTTTGTTAAACGAGTAGCTGAATATTTAGAATCATGGGATTTAAATCGAGAGATTTAAGTCTAAAATTTATAACTTTATAAAGCCGCCCTTAGGGGTGGCTTTTTTTTGAATTTAATCGTACTCCAATGAAACTTAATCTTTCCCGTCCTATTTGTTTTTTCGACTTAGAAACCACGGGCGTCAACGTAACCAGTGACCGTATCGTAGAAATCTGTGTCCACAAAATCCACACAAACGGTACGGAAGAAACCCATACCTGGCGGGTAAATCCGACGGTACCTATCCCTATAGGTGCCTCTTTAGTTCATGGGATTTACGATAAAGACGTGGCCGACGAACCCACTTTTAAAGAATTGGCAGCTACCGTGCATCAACTCATCAGTGATAGCGATCTTGCGGGTTACAACAGCAATAAATTTGACATTCCCTTGCTGGCAGAAGAATTCTTGCGTGCAGATATTGATTTTGAAATGGGCAAGCGTAAAGCGGTGGATGTTCAAAACATTTTTCACCGTATGGAGCAACGCACCCTCAGTGCTGCCTACAAATTTTATTGCGGTAAAAATCTAGAAGGAGCGCATACTGCAGAGGCGGACGTACTTGCCACTTACGAAGTATTAAAAGCGCAAATAGAACGCTATGAAGAATTAGAAAACGATATGAATTTCCTTTCAGCGTTCTCTAACAGACAGCGCGTTGCAGATTTCGCAGGCTTTATTGCATTTAACGACGATGATGAAGAAATCTTTACCTTCGGAAAATACCGTGGCATGACGGTGAAATCGGTACTTCAAGAAAATCCAGGGTATTTTAGTTGGATTCAAAATGCAGATTTTCCGCTCTACACAAAAAAGGTGTTGACGGCCATTCGACTTAAAAATTTCAATAAATAGTAAAACGTCGGAAATGAAAATCATTTGTATCGGAAGGAATTACGCCAAACATGCTGAGGAACTTAATAATCCTATTCCAGAAGAGCCTGTAGTTTTTCTCAAACCGGATACGGCTATCCTGCTAAAAAAACACCCCTTTTTCATACCGGAACACAGCAACGATGTGCACCACGAGATTGAGGTCGTTGTGAAGATCAATAGATTAGGAAAGCACATCGAACCCAGATTCGCTCATAAATACTATAATGAAATAGCCTTGGGTATAGATTTTACAGCGCGAGATGTACAATCCCGCTGTAAAGAAAAAGGCTTACCATGGGAGAAAGCTAAAGCATTTGACGGCTCTGCAGCAGTATCGAAATTCTTCGCGCTAGATAAAATAGGCAAGGATATACAAGACCTACATTTCCATTTAGACATCAATGGAAATACGGTTCAAACCGGCCACACAAAACACATGTTATTCTCTGTAGATGAGGTTATTAGTCACGTTTCAAAGTACTTTACCCTAAAAACAGGAGACCTCATTTTCACAGGAACTCCTGCGGGTGTTGGACGTGTGGAACGCGAAGATTTACTGGAACTTTTCCTTGAAAATGAGCGAATTTTTTATTTCAACGTGAAATAGCAACAATCAACTCATTTTAACTTTGGCACATTAAAGCGCCACTTTTGTTGACTTTCAGGTCGGGCGCATTGCCATTTTTATATATTTGTAACTACCCTGAAAATACGTTAACACAAACGCGTTAAAATGAAGAAAAGCTTACTAGCTGTACTCCTTAT
>JAHEKP010000042.1 GCA_024638285.1 Cryomorphaceae bacterium | reverse complement strand
TGTGCCAATTCACAAATTGGTCATCTCCGCGAAGACTGATTTGCGCGCTAGAACTTGCGTAATTACTATGTGTGCCGGCTAAGGTCGGTATAGGCAACGCATTTGGTCCTAAAAAGGCATGGGAATACGTCATGTAATGCGTCCATGGTGTAGCACCGTCCCAATTGTGCGTTTGATTCCACCAGTTGAATTGGGCTTGAGCACTGAACGTGATCAAAGAAAGTAGAAGTAAAACCGTACTGCGCCGCATTATTCGAGATCGGTTTTAATTTTCTGTCGCAAGTAAATGAGATTGGCATTTTTTTCAGCCATGTGCTTGTACTTTTCTTCAGGCAGGTACAGCTTTTTCACTTGCTCACTTTCCACCAGAATGGTTTCGAATCGCAAAGCAAAATTGTCCAATTTCTTTCTCAAATAAGGAACCAATTCCTTTTGTTCTTCATTAAAATACCCCAGCTGAATATTATTGTCTAGTGCTATCTGCAATGTATTCTTGTCAAGAATTTTAGGGATTTGTGCCGAAAGCAGGCTTCGTATGGCCGTTTTTACATGTCTTTGCTTCACATAGGTTGCAAGTGCGTCGACCAATTCTTTTTCGTTGAATACACTCTGAGGACCTTCCTGCACCCGAGGAGCAGCTTCCTCATCCGTCGATTCAGGTAAAACAACGGATGAATTGTCTTCTTTGGATAGATCGTTTAACGCAGCCATTAATGAAAGACCGCCACTGCCGGGTGTTCTGGGTGGAAGGCTTCGCTTTGACGATCCCGTTGATACCTGTGGAGGTGTTTTTGTCCTTTCAGCAGGAGGAGCGGTGTCAAAGGCAGCTTCAGGGCTCGCAATAGGCGGCTCATGGGCTGGGGCTTCCGGCAGAGTAGGTTCTTTTGGGAGGTCATCGGGAGTAGCAACTTTTTCTGTTACTGACTCTGAAGCGGACGAAGCCAAAGTCGCGTCCTGTTCCACTGTTGGAGTAGTAGCGGCTTGATGAGTGTTTTGTACCCGGGGTGCTGCGGGCGAGGAATCTTGTTCAGGTCCCGTTCGCTTGGGTAAGGTTGGGGGTAGAAAATCTTCTGTGGTTTTAGGCGCTACGCTGGGTTGCGACTTTTTTTTTTCTTGCGAAATAAATTCGACCAATTTAAGAAGCCCCAATTCCACTAAAATCCGGGGTTGGCTCGCTAGTTTATATTGTCCGTCTAGTTCGTTGAATACTTTCAATCCGTGTAAAAGAAATCGTGTAGAGCTCTCCTTACTTTGGCTGAGGTATTGTTCCCGAATGGAAGGGCCAACTTCAAGCAATTCTACCGTACGCGGCTCTCGTGCGACTAATAAATCCCTGAAGTGCTTCGCCATTCCTACAACAAATTCGTGACCATTGAATCCCTTCTCTAGCACTTCATTATACAGCAGAAGTAAGTCTGGATAATTCACTTCATTGGCCAATGCTACGGTCCGAAAGAAATAATTGTAGTCGAGGATGTCCAAAACATTGACCACTTGTTCGTACGTCAACTCATTACCAGAGAAGCTCACCATGCGGTCGAACAGTGACAACGCATCACGTAATGCACCGTCCGCTTTCTCCGCTATCATGTGCAACGCTTCAGGCGCAGCTTGAACCCCCTCTTTTTGTGCAACAAAGGCTAAATGACCGGCAATATCATCCACCGTTATTCGCTTAAAGTCAAAGATCTGACAGCGCGATAAGATGGTAGGAATGATTTTATGCTTTTCAGTGGTTGCTAAAATAAAAATAGCGTGGGCTGGCGGTTCCTCTAAGGTTTTGAGGAAGGCGTTAAAGGCCTGCTGGGACAACATGTGTACCTCATCGATGATGTACACTTTAAACTTACCAGTTTGCGGTGCAAATCTGACCTGATCGATAAGTCTGCGGATGTCGTCTACAGAGTTGTTTGAGGCGGCATCGAGCTCGAAAATGTTGAGCGCCAATTCTTCATCGTTCAAATCGGCCCCGCCATTGATTACTTTTGCTAGGATACGAGCACAGGTGGTCTTGCCAACTCCACGCGGTCCACAAAATAATAGGGCTTGGGCTAAATGGTCGTTGTCGACGCTTTTGAGCAGTGTATCTGTAATATGCGACTGTCCCACGACGGCCTCAAAGGCTTGCGGGCGGTACTTTCTTGCTGATACTACGAATTGCTCCATACCACAAATATAAGCGGTGATTGGACCAATTTCTACAGGAATAAAAAAAGACCTGTAAACACGTTGCTAACATACCTTGCCCGTATGGGAAAAGTCTCGTACATTTGCACTCCTTAATTTTTAAGTTCAAATAATTATGAATCAGTACGAAACCGTTTTCATTTTGAATCCCGTTTTATCTGAAGATCAGGTAAAGGAAGCGGTAGATAAGTTCGTAGGCCTCATGAAAGAGAAGGGCGCGAGCATTATCAACAAAGAAAACTGGGGCCTCAAGAAGATGGCTTACCCAATCCAAAAGAAAAAAAGTGGCTTTTACCACTTTGTAGAATTCACAGCTCCTGGTGAAGCGATTGCTCCGTTAGAAGTTGAATTCAAACGCGACGAGCGCATCATGCGTTTCTTGACCGTTAGAATGGACAAATACGGCATCGAATACGCTGCAAAGCGTCGTGCAAAAGCTAACGCATAAAAACTTAGACTATGGCATTTAAAGGAAAAGGTGATGTGCGTTACTTGCAGCCCATCAACGTAGAGAGCGGCAACCAGAAGAAATACTGTCGTTTTAAGAAATCCGGTATTAAATATATCGACTACAAGGATCCAGATTACTTGTTGCGTTTTGTAAACCCACAAGGAAAAATCTTACCTCGTCGTTTGACCGGTACTTCATTGAAATACCAAAGAAAATTGTCTACAGCCATCAAACGTGCACGTCACATTGCATTGATGCCTTACGTAGCTGATAACCTAAAATAATTCAGTACCATGGAAATCATTCTAAAGAAAGACGTAGAAAACTTAGGTTTTGCTGACGACGTGGTAACTGTAAAAGACGGTTACGGTCGCAATTTCTTAATTCCACAGGGAATTGGAGTATTGGCTACAGAAAGTGCAAAGAAGGTTTTGGCAGAAAATTTACGCCAACGTGCTCATAAAGAAGCTAAAGCTATTGCAGATGCAAAAGCTATTGCAGAGAAATTGGGTGCAGTTGAACTAAAGATGGCTGCTAAAATTGGACAAGGCAATAAATTATTCGGTTCGATCACCAACGGTCACGTTGCTGATGCTCTTGCAAAAGAGGGAGTGTCTATGGACAAGAAATTCATCCAAATCGTGGGTGGTTCTGTTAAGGCATTGGGACATTACACTGCAAACGTTCGCTTACACCGCGAAGTGGTTGTAGCGTTTGAATTTGATGTTATTGCTGAAGCATAATTCAGTATAAATTACAAGTAAAAGCCATCCCAACGGGGTGGCTTTTTTTTTATCCATCAATATGAAGAAAGAAGAACACCCTGTTTTCGTGAAACACTTGGCTATGGGAGTAGTTGTAGGGCTGCTGCTTGGATTGTTTCTGGATGATGTAGGTTTATGGATCTCCCTAGGTACGAGTATAGGTGCCGCAGTAGGGTATCAAAAAATGGAACGTAAGTAGCGCCTCCGTATTTATTCGTGTCTCAAGGCATCCACTGGGTTTAGGGCAGCAGCTTTACTCGCAGGATACCAACCGGCTAAGAGACCAACGCCTACGGATAGAATGAAGGCTACGGTAATCCAGATCCATGGAATAAAAAATTGGCCATCTACCATGTTCGCAACGACGTTACCGATAATAATTCCGAACACTATTCCGGTCCACCCACCCAGCTGCGTAATGACCACGGCCTCTCCTAGAAACTGAGTGGAGATGCTGTTCTTCGTGGCACCCAAGGCTTTTCGTGTTCCTATCTCACGCGTCCGCTCCGTAACGCTAACCAACATGATGTTCATTAAGGCAATAGAAGCGCCAAGCAATGTTATAATTCCAATAATAAATGCTCCTGTGGTAACCATCCCAAGGTTGTCGATCAAGCTTTTTGCGATACTGTCACTGCGGATGATGTAAAAATTGTTTTCTTCTTTAGGCTTAAGTTTTCGCACGCTGCGCATGAGCGCTGTACACTGTCCTTGAACAGCATCGAGTAAATGAGCTGCGGGAGCATTTACACTTAAGGTGTAATTGGGCCGGCCGGCGGTGAAGTTTGCCCGTGCATAGGTTATAGTTACCCAAGCGCCGCGGTCTCCTGAAAACATTCCTGAATTTCCCTTTTCGGCAAGAACGCCTACAACCATGTAGGGTTTGCCGCGCATTTTCACGGTTTTTCCTATGGCAGAGGCTTCGCCAAAGAGCGTCGTTTTTGTTTCATTCCCTAGGATGACATAGTTTTTACCACGCTGAACATCGTCTGAAGTAAAGTTTCGTCCCTCTGCCAATTCAAAACCCCCGGTGTATAGATAGTTTTCATCTGCAGCAGTAACCATGTTGTTGGGATTGGTGCTGGTATTTCCATAGCTTAATTGTTCTGCGCCACCGGCTACATAGGTAAGACTGGTTTTCGCTCCAGCAAATGCCATACGGTCTTTGAATGCTTTTGCCTGTCGGTAGGAGATATCTGGGTTTTGTCTTCGTTTGGCTCCACCGGCGAAGAATCCGCCTTGAGAATTTCTGAGGGTCAATGTATTTGCACCTAGGCTGGTGAAGTTGCTTTCTAAGCTTTGTTTTAATGCATCGGTCGCACTTAAAATACCTACAAGTGCCATGATGCCAAAGGATATAATCAGCGAAGTGAGTACCGTTCTTAAAGGTGACGCTTTAATGGCGGACCATGATAAGGAGAGGGTCTCAGAAAAAGCTTTGGTCTTCATGGGCATAGCAGTGGGGTCACTCCAAATTTAGCAATTACTTTTACGCTATGGCGGAAAAGGACATATATACATTGGGGTTTTTGGCTGGTGGCTATAAAGCTGTGGCCCAATTCAAAGGAATTGATTTGTCTAAATTTCCTGCTCCGCCTGAGAAAAATAGCCCCCTTCAGTCATTACTGGTGGGATGGGATGCCGCTGACTGGGAGGTTATGACGCCGCTGTTAACTTCCGGCAAGATGCCTCATTTGACGGCCTTGATGGAGGGAGGTGTACAGGCCCAATTAGCCACACTCGACCCACCGATCTCTCCCATGCTATGGAGTACTATCGCGACCTCACAATGGCCTTCTGCGCACGGCATCCATGGATTTACTGAGATTGAAAACGGGACAGTGAGAGCCGTTCGAGGTACGTCGTTAGCCGTACCCACCTATTGGGATGTACTGGAAGAAAACGGGTTTTCGTGTACTACCGTAGGCTGGTGGCCTTCCCACCCTGCGCCAGAAAGTAAAGGTGGCGGAGTTCGGATTTCAAACCTTGCTCCTGCAGAAGACGGGAATTGGCTCACTGCGGGCGTTCGGCCGTCGTATCTTCAGGATCTAGCGAAAGCATTATTATTAAAGCCTGAAGAAATTCCGGCACAGGCCATAGCATTATTTTTCCCTGATCTTGAGGTAAGTAGTGAAGACGCTGTGGTGCGAAGTGTGCTGAAAATAACAACGCATGCACTAAACGTACATACCCTTGCTACATTGGCTTTAGCCTATGGAAATCAAGCACACGCTAGTATATATTACGATGCGTTGGATCATTACAAGCACCTCGGGATGAAATACCATCCTCCACAGTTGCCAGGGGTCACAAATGAAGCTTTTGGCATGTATAAAAACATTGTTACGGCAGCTTACAGAGTACACGATCTTTTCCTTGATGCCCTTTTGAGATTTGCCAACGAAAAGACAACTACCTTCCTAATCAGCGACCACGGTTTTAAATCGGGGGATGAACGCTGGGGACAGTTGCCGAATCATGCAGGTGCCCCGGCTTTAGAGCACCGCCATTTCGGTGTTTTCTTAGTAAAAGGTCCCACGGTCAATTCTACGGCGTTGACTAGCGGCTTAACGCTATTAGATATTGCACCCACGCTGTTGGCCGTTCACCAGTTGAAAGCATTGCCAAATATGAAAGGGAGAATAGCACCTTGTATATCTTCAGAGTGCAAAGCGTCAAAGGTTCCTGAAGTCGCAAAAATTCAATTAAAAAATCAAGAGTCTATAAGGCTTGAATCGTCCATGCTTTCAGATTTGATTGCCATGGGATATCTTGAGGCCAATGCTGCGAAAGTCGAAGATCAACGCCTTTTAGAAAATAGTTATTACCTCGCACGAAGTCTACGTGCTGAAGGTAGACCTGAAGATGCTTGGCGAGAATTGACTGCGCTAGGATTAAATGAAAAATCGCCATTGCGTTATCTGCAGCTTGGCGCAGCGCTGCTCGCAGAATCGAAGCAATTTAATGTCTTGGAAGAGCTGCTTATTTGGGTAGCTGAGGGGCAGAGCAATCCGGAGATATGGTCCTATTACCGCGCTCTAGTTGCGTTGTCGAAAAATGAAAAATGGATAGCGCCCAACTTCAAAGCGCATACCATGGATGCTTCGGCGGCGATACTTTGGGGGCGATTTTTAGTAAAAGCGAACCGCTATCAAGCGCTCAACGAATTGCTTCAGCCTTTAGGCGAAGACCGACCTGATGTATTAAATCTTTGGATGCGCTATCACTTACACAAAGAGAATTGGGAAGAGGCCATACGGGTTGCACTCAAAAGCACGTCTTTAGTTTTTCACCAGCCGTGGGTTCATGGTGCTTTGGCTTGGCTGTTTGTTAAAACAGGAGATGTTGAGGCGGCCCGCACCGCAAAGGCGGTACAACACACCTTGCTTCCTTCAGCTAGTAAAACGCCTCTTTACGTTGTTACCGGGCCGCCTCGAAGCGGTACATCTCTTGCCATGCAGCTGCTTCAGTCCTTAGGAATTGAGCCGATCACAGATGAAGTTCGAGAGGCCGATCAGTTCAATGCTGCCGGCTATTATGAACATGAGAAAATTAAGAATTGGACGTTCAATGTGCGGTGGCTGGAAAATCAGCGGGGGCGTTCTGTTAAAATAGTGGCCCCATTACTTGTGAAAGCACCATTGCCTGAAGGTCCTAAGGTCATTCTTGCCATGCGACGGGAAAGTGAAGGCCTGTTGCAGAGCCAGCGCCATTTAATGGGAGTGGAATCGGCCCCATTGCAGTGGGACGAAATGGACCGATGGGAAAAAGCACATGAAGAAATGGCCTTGTTATTTGCCATGGATGTCCATGCAACAGTCATTGAATTATGGTTTGAGGACCTCTTGGAAGCAGAACAGCACGGTGTTGTGCCGCTTCGTTTGACAGAGGCATTTGCAGTTTTAACAAAAGTTTTGAAGAAAACCGTGGATATTTCCAGTCTCAAAGGAGTCGTAAAGACGCAGTTGCGACGCTTTTAGGTTTATATTTGCGTCCATGGAAAAATCGGATTCTAAACGTCTTAGTCAATACATGGCTACTGCGGCGGCACTTTTAGGAGGAACGGCTGCGCAAGCACAATATCAATACACAGATATTCCAGATACGACTATCGTAGACGGAATTTATGAATTGGACCTGGACGGGGATACCATTGTTGATTTTACCATAGAACACATTCTTAGCGGTGGCCAATTAGGCAACGTCAACGCAGTACTCCTTCATCCAGGAGATAGTATAGAAGGAAATCTTGCCATGGGTGCCGGTCAAAACGGATTCAGCTATGTGGAAAAAGTACTCCCAGGCACGACTGTAGATGCTTCACAGAGTTGGTCGGGAATCAATTCGGCTACAGATGCCGGGTACATGGCATTTCATGTAGACGGTGTCGCCTATCCCAATTCGAATTGGGCGGGACCCCTTACTGATGGGTATCTGGGACTACGCATCATCAAAAATGATACGGCATGCTATGGATGGGCGCGGATTGATGTAGCAGATAGTGCGAAGAGTTTTACGATCAAGGATTGGAGTTTTAACCCGACGAAAGACAGTTCGCATACTGCAGGTTTTGAACTTTTGGATGTAATGGAAACGGTTTTGCGTGCGATGAACATCACTCAAAACAATGGGTATTTAAACGTCGGGTTGGGAAGTCCACTAGGGGTTAGCGTGTTGGATGCAACAGGTAAATTGATCGCTGCGTCTCCTAAAACAGCTCAAGCCCATCGCTTCACCACCGCACTTTGGTCTTCAGGTATGTATATCGTTCGGATTGAGGGGGATAACTGGTACCATAATTGCAAGGTTTGGATTCCTTAATTCGCAAATTTTAAGCTTCTTTTTTCAGAAAATAGAGATTTTCCGGTAGGATTATCTTTAATCTTTCAATAGGTGCAAAGAGGTGTTGATTCTAACATAAAATCACACCCGCTAATCACATTTTATGTGGTAAATTCGTGTCGAATTAATAGAAAATATAAAGTTCTATGACCTTTGATATCGATATGATCCGCAAGGTGTATGACCGTTACCCAGAGCGCGTTGCTGCGGCTCGTGAGGCGGTTGGAAAACCCTTGACTTTAGCAGAAAAGATTTTATATACCCACTTGTGGGAAGGAAATGCCACTGAAGCCTTTGGTAGAGGTGCCAGCTATGTAGATTTCGCACCAGACCGCGTTGCTATGCAAGATGCAACAGCACAGATGGCGTTGTTGCAATTCATGCAAGCAGGTAAAGACAAAGTAGCGGTTCCTTCTACAGCTCACGCGGATCACTTGATCCAAGCGAGAATAGGTGCAGATAAAGATTTGCAAGACGGAATCAACAAGAATAACGAAGTATTCAACTTCCTTTCTTCCGTATGTAACAAATACGGCATCGGTTTCTGGAAGCCAGGCGCTGGTATTATCCACCAGGTAGTTTTGGAGAACTATGCTTTCCCAGGCGGTATGATGATCGGTACAGATTCTCATACAGTAAACGCTGGGGGTTTAGGTATGGTTGCTATCGGTGTAGGTGGTGCTGATGCCGTAGATGTGATGGCCGGTATGGCTTGGGAGTTGAAATTCCCAAAACTCATTGGTGTGAAACTTACTGGTCGATTGAACGGATGGACTGCGCCTAAAGATGTTATTCTAAAAGTGGCGGGTATTCTTACCGTAAAAGGAGGAACCGGTGCAATTGTAGAATATTTTGGTGAAGGTGCCGAGAGTATGAGTGCCACTGGTAAAGGAACCATTTGTAACATGGGTGCTGAGATTGGTGCAACGACATCTACATTCGGTTACGATGATAGTATGCGTCGCTATTTGGCAGCTACTGGTCGTCAAGATGTAGTAGATGCTGCTGATGCAGTAGCTGAGCACTTGACCGGTGATGCTGAGGTGTACGCAAACCCTGAGCAGTACTTCGATCAAGTGATTGAAATCAACCTAGACGAATTAACGCCGCATTTGAACGGACCTTTTACTCCGGATCTCGCTACGCCAGTGGCAGAGATGAAGGAGAAAGCTGCTGCGAATGATTGGCCAACGGATATTGAGTGGGCATTGATTGGTTCATGTACTAACTCTTCCTATGAAGATTTAACACGTGCCGCTTCGATCGTTGCTGATGCAGTAGAGAAAGGAATTGCTCCTAAAGCGATATTGGGGATTAACCCTGGTTCTGAGCAAGTGCGTTACACTGCAGAGCGTGACGGTTTGATGGATACTTTCAATAAACTTAAAGGCACCAGAATTTTTACCAACGCTTGTGGTCCATGTATTGGTCAATGGGCGCGTGAAGGTGCTGAGAAGCAAGAGAAAAACTCAATCGTTCACTCGTTTAACAGAAACTTTGCGAAGCGTGCCGACGGTAACCCGAATACACACGCTTTTGTTACTTCACCGGAAATGGTTGCAGCTATCGCAATCTCTGGTAAACTAGATTTTAACCCGGTTACGGATACGTTGACCAACTCCAATGGTGA
>JAHEKP010000030.1 GCA_024638285.1 Cryomorphaceae bacterium | reverse complement strand
GAACCAGAACTGTGAACGGCATCTATGGCAACATGAAATCCCCCGGAGCGCACGGCATCTGCATCTACTGACGGGAGTGCAAGGACTTGTTCAATATGCCATTCCATACCGTCGTGACAGGGTGTTACTTCACCCAAATCATCCACTTCAGCAAAAGTTAAATCAGCATCCTCGGCCAATCTTAAAATGGCAGCACCATCTTCGCCGGAAACAAACTCGCCTTTTTCATTCAATAACTTAAGCGCATTCCATTCTTTTGGATTGTGCGAAGCCGTGAGAATTATACCCCCGGATGCCTTGAAGCGAGGAACGAGCATCTCTACCGTAGGCGTTGTGCTTAATCCAGTATTAATTACATTAATCCCCAAGCCTTGAAGCGTACTGATTACTAAATTTTCTATCATCTGTCCGGAGGGGCGCGCATCTCTACCAATAACCACTGTACATTGATGATGATGTTCTTTGAGCCAGGCTCCGTAACCGGCTGCAAACTTTACAGCATCAAAAGGTGTTAGATTTGCACCAGCAGTACCGCCAATGGTACCGCGAATTCCTGAGATGGATTTAATTAAGGTCATCTTCTTTGGTTAGATTTTAGCGAAGATAAGGTAGGTAAATGGGGTGCCCAATGACTGAAACAGTCAAAATGGGCATTGTTAATAACAGTGTTGATAGCTTCCAACGAATTCACGACCATCACCGAGTGAACCGGTTGAATTGTGCTTAAATTTCTACTATGCGATTTGAAGACCAGGATACCTATACATTAGTAGTGCAGTTCGAGCAGGCCTTGAGTGAAGGTCGCCAGCCATACTATGATGTAGAAGATTTAGAGCTCATCCTTGAGTATTATCTGGAGACAGGTAGCTTCGGGCAGATGCGCAATGCGCTAGCTTTAGCTCAAGACATCCATCCTCTAGCTTTTGTCTTTAAAGTTAAAGAGGTTCAACTTGACATCGCAACAAAAGAATATACCAAAGCACAAGCGAAACTCAATCACCTCGAAGGGTTGAATATGCGTTCAGTAGAATTGCTCATTGCTCGTGCTACTATTTTACTTCATCAAGGAAAAAATGATGCCGGTCTCAAAATCTTAGACAAAGCTTTCAAGGATGCAGAAGATCCAATTGATGTTCTACAGCTCATCATTGACGCGCACCTGGGTCAAGGAGACTATCCACGTGCCATTGAAGCGCTTTTAAAGTGGTGCGATATGGATGATGAACCGCTCGAGGAAAGCGCATTGTATCAATTGGCGATGTGTCTTGACTTCACGAATGAATACGACAGAGCATTGGAACTGTTTCATTCGTTTACTACGCGAGAGCCATACCATCCCCTGTTATGGTACCAAATCGGGGCATTTCATTTACGTAAAAACGAGGAAAAGAAGGCATTACAAGCTTTTGAATGGGCGACAATAGCAGATGAAAACTACCACCCTGCTTATTTTGAGCAAGGCAGAATTCACGAACGAAATGAACGTCTTTACGACGCCTTAACTGCATACAGACAAAGCATAAGTGATGAAGTTCCTTCAGGGTACATTCATTTTAGAATCGGTATACTAGAACTCGAGTTAGATGCTCCCAAGGAGGCACTACGCCAGTTCAATACGGCAATCGAACTCGAAGACGATATCGACGATATTTATCTCGAACGTGCCGGAGTACTAATGGACCTAGAACTATACTCAGAGGCTTTACTAGATTTTCAACGGGTCTGGTTGGAAGAAGCCTACGGTGAAGAAGATGTATTGGACTATGTAGAATGTTTGATAGAGCAGGATGACCTTGATGAGGCGATACGCATTCTTTACGACGGTATTGCCAAGTTCCCTACAGCCTTGCAACTGCGTTTAGTTCTTTCAGGATACCTTATTGCCATTGATGAATTTGCCGCAGCCCAAACGGTTTTGGAAGAAACTTTGCGTCAAGAACCAAAAACCCTCTTGCTTTTTGCTGAATACTTTCCGGAATTACCAAAAATCCCTGCTGTAGGTGCTATTTTAGCATCCATTCAAAGGGAGGATCATGATTAAAAAATACGGCTTTTTATTTTTAAAAGGCATGGCCATGGGTGCTGCAGATGTGGTACCTGGGGTAAGCGGCGGTACAATTGCATTCATCACAAACATTTATGAAACGCTCATTCATTCATTGAGTCAGTTTGATGTTCGTGCAATTCACTTGTTACTAAAGGGCCAATTCAAAGACTTCTGGTCTCACATTAACGGCACCTTTTTAACCGTACTGTTTGCCGGAATTTTCACCAGCATTCTCAGTTTAGCAGCCCTCCTATCGCATACGCTTGAGACTTATCCCATCCAACTCTGGAGCTTTTTCTTCGGTTTGGTTTTCGCTAGTATTTTCATAGTTGGGAAGCAAGTGCAGCAATGGAAACTATTTACCTTAATCAGTTTTGCCTTGGGCGCAGCCGTTGCATTTTGGATTACGAGCTTACCCGCCGTTGCAGGGTCAACCTCATATGGGTACCTGATTTTATGTGGAGCCTTAGCAATTTGCGCGATGATTTTACCCGGAATTAGCGGGAGTTTCATTTTACTGCTGCTTGGAGCATACGCTACGGTTTTAGAGGCCATTGCTGATCGGGAATGGGCAATAATTGCGGCCGTAGGTATTGGTGCTGCAGGAGGGTTACTTTCATTTACGCGAATCTTAAAATGGGTATTTGCAAAATACCACGACCTAACTGTTGCGCTGCTCAGTGGATTTTTACTGGGCTCGCTGAATAAAATATGGCCTTGGAAAGAGGTTTTAGTAACCTTTACGAAGCACCCAGGAACACCAGAAGAAGAAATTGTTCCTATCGTAACACAAAATTTAGCACCAGACGGACTTTGGCTTGTAGCCTTAGCCATCGCCTTTTGTGGCGCATTAGTGGTCTTCGGATTAGAATGGGCAGGAACTACAAAATCAAAATCCGTTCAATAAATGATTAAGCTCGGGCTCATAGGTTTCCCCATAGATCACAGCCAAAGTCCTGGTCTTCATGTAGGATTTATGGAGGCTTCAAAGCTCAAAGGTTCCTATGACTTATTTCCGATGCAATCCATCACACGAGATGAACTTAATGACCTTTTTACAACCCACGAATTAACGGGATGTAATGTAACTATACCTTTGAAAGAAGTGGTATTGCCGTTGCTCGATCGTTTAGACCCAACTGCCGAAGCCGTGGGTGCTGTGAACACTATTGTCCTTGAATCGGGAGTTTTGGTGGGATACAATACGGATTGTGCTGGTATTGAAAAAGCCCTTGACCAATTAGCACCAAGCGCACCAAGCGCACTCATTTTTGGTTCGGGCGGTGCAGCGAAGGCTGTTCAATATGTCCTTAATCAACGTGGTGTTTCAGCAAAGATGCTCACCCGAAAGCCAGGACCCTTGAACTACGGCAGTTTGACTGCTGAAATTTACAAATCACATAAACTGTGGATCAACTGTACGCCTATAGGTGGACCAAAACACACCCATGAGCATTTACCCATACCAAATGGGGTATTAAGCACGGAATTCGCGATATTTGACCTAATTTATAATCCGCTTCCAACGCCACTTATGCAGGCTGCAAAAGATGCAGGCGCTCGCAGTATGGATGGAAGAATAATGTTAACTGAGCAAGCGAAAAAAGCATGGGAGTTATTCCATGTCGCTTACTACAAAAATTTGTAGACGATGATGCAAGAAGATCAAGAACAGCAGACCAGCCCAGAAATAAATGAAACGCCTAACCTAGAAGTAAGTAAGGAAGCCGTTTCAGAGACGAAAATTGAACCTACTGAGGAAACGCTTCCTGAGGCTTCGAACGAAGAAGATTCTGTAGAAAACGAGGAAGTCAAAGCTGTAGAAGCAGAGGATGATCATGAAGCGCCAAAAGATAAAAAATTGGCCATCCCAGATTTTGATGCGTTAAGTATCGAAGCTGCTTTAGAAAGTATTGAAAAGCACATCAAAGAGTTCGAACCGCATCGCATAAAGGGTATCGTAGAAAGCGGTAGATCTAGAATTTTGCAAGAATTGAACGCCGAAAGAGATACTACAAAGGCAACTTACTTAGAGGAAGGCGGCAACATCATAGACTTTGAGTTTGATCAACCGCAACGTAAAACACTAGGTATTCTTTATGGTGGATACCGCGATAGATTGCGTGCGCATTACACACAACTGGAAGCTGAGTTAAATAACAATCTAGCTGTAAAAATGGCCATTATCGAAGAGGTGAAAACCCTCCCGATGGCTGAGGGTTCAGCAAAAGATAAATACGAAACGTTCAAAGGCCTACGAGAGCGTTGGAATCAAACAGGTCTGGTTCCAAAATCTGAAGCCCGGACGGTTTGGGCAAACTTCAACCACCACGTAGATAACTTTTTCAATTTTTTACGTTTGGCATACGACCTCATCGAAAAAGATTACCAAAATAATTACGACGAAAAAGTTGCTTTATGCCAAGCATTGGAGGATAAGATACAAGACGGTGCAAGCCCTGCTCTATTTAGAACTTTACAACAGACGCATAGCAGATGGAAAAGAATTGGTCCAGTCCCAAGAGAACATAAAGACCTTTTGTGGGACAGATTAAAAGCGGCAACTGCAAAAGTGCACGAGCTTCGTGACCAGTACAACGAGCATTTACTAGAAATCAATGCATCTAAGATTGCCGCAAAAGGAGCAGTGGTTGAGAAAATAGAAGCTTTGACGGCTGAACTCCCTACTAAACACAGCGGGTGGCAGAAAGCCAGTAAGGCACTTGAAGAATTACGTGCAGAATTTAAAGCAATTGGCTTTGTCAAGAGTGAAGATAACAATAGTGTTTGGGAGGCTTACAAAGCAGCACAACGAAACTTCAATCATACGAAAAACGAATTCTACAAAGAAGAAAAAGTACGCCAACGCGAAAGCTTAGAAAAGAAAAAAGCATTGATAGCACTGGCCGAAAGCTTGAAAGATTCTGATGATATTGCGGGCGCGTCGCAGCAGCTAAAACAGGCCCAGGCTGATTGGAAAAATACCGGTTACGTTCCGAAAAAAGAAGGTGATAAACTATGGGAAGCCTTTAGAGCAGCTTGCAATCATTTCTTCGATCGTCTTAAAGGGGAACGCAAAGCAAAAGCCGCTCAAGACAGCGCAGTAATAGAGGCTAAACAAAAAGCACTAGCGAATTTAAAGAAGACGAAAATCGGAACTATTAAAGAGGCTATAGCAGCGAGCGAACAATTCTCCGCTATAGGGGTGCTAACGGGTCGCAATAAAAAGACTGATGAAGATTTCGATACCCTCCTCTCAGAAAAAGTGAGTGCTTTAGGGCTTGAACCTTCTGTGCTTGAACGGACCATGTTCGAAGCGAAAGTTAAAGCGCTCGTTGAGGCGGACGACCAAGATGGACTGCACCGTCAACGGAGCTGGATCCGCGAGGAAATGGATAAAGCAAAAAAAGAATTACATCAGCTTGAGAACAATATTGCGTTCTTCTCTGGAGCCAAAGGCAATCCCCTACTCGATGCTGCTTTAGGTAAAATTGAAGCGCACAAAGTACGAGTAGAAGAATTAACCAGCCTGCGTAAATTATTCAATAGCTTATTGAAGTAGTCAAAGATGGAGCTTAAGCTGAAAGCCCCTTTTGAACCCATGGGGGATCAACCGCAGGCCATTACGGAGCTTGTGGAAGGTTTGAACGATGGAATCACTGATCAAGTATTGCTAGGCGTTACCGGTTCCGGTAAAACATTTACGGTGGCCAATGTGATCGAGCGAACGCAGCGTCCCTCTTTAATTTTATGTCACAATAAAACGCTTGCGGCGCAGCTCTATGGGGAGATGAAAGAGTTCTTTCCAGAAAATGCAGTGGAATACTTTGTAAGCTATTATGACTATTACCAGCCTGAGGCCTATGTTCCGTCCTCAGGACTTTACATCGAAAAGGATTTAAGCATTAATGATGAGATCGAGAAGCTGCGTTTGAGCACCACCTCTTCGCTTTTGTCCGGTCGTCGTGATGTCATTGTAGTCGCTTCTGTTTCGTGTCTCTACGGGATGGGGAATCCAGAGGCTTTCAATAATTCCGTAGTAGATCTAAAAGTTGGTGAGATTATTTCGCGTCAAGCGTTATTGCACAAATTTGTCAATGCACTGTATGCGAGAACAACCGCTGAATTTAAGCGCGGCTCATTTCGAGTAAAGGGCGATGCAGTTGATGTTTTCCCCGCTTATGCCGAAACCTTTTTTCGAATCAGCTTCTGGGGCGATGAAGTGGAGAGTATTGAGCATATGGACCCGATAAGCGGTTCGAAGATTGAAAACATGAACGAGATGCGTCTCTTCCCTGCGAATCTTTTCGTAACAGAAAAGGATCAACTTCAAAATGCCATTCATCATATTCAGGATGATCTAATGAGCCAGGTAGATCATTTCAATCAGGTCGATAGGCGTATAGAAGCAAAACGGCTCGAAGAGCGAACTAATTTTGATCTTGAAATGATTCGAGAACTGGGTTATTGTTCGGGTATAGAAAACTACTCGCGTTATCTTGACGGACGAGCCCCCGGGGTACGTCCTTTCTGTCTTTTAGATTACTTTCCGGAAGATTTTCTGCTCATTGTAGATGAAAGTCACGTGACCTTACCTCAGGTACGTGCAATGTACGGAGGTGACCGTTCTAGAAAGGAAAATCTTGTAGAATATGGTTTTCGACTACCCGCAGCGATGGATAACCGTCCTTTAAAGTTTGAAGAATTCGAAAAGTTACGCGGGCAGGCCCTATTCGTGAGTGCGACGCCTGCAGATTACGAGCTTTCTTTGAGCGGCGGAGTTTACGCTGAACAAGTCATTCGTCCAACAGGGCTTTTAGATCCCATAGTGGAGGTTCGTTCTACTGAAAATCAAGTGGACGATCTGATGGACGAGATTCGCAAGCGTACAGATCTCGATGAACGTACGCTCGTTACCACACTGACTAAACGGATGGCCGAAGAATTGACAAAGTACCTCACACGCTACGATATACGATGCAGATACATCCACAGTGATGTTGATACCATGGAGCGTGTAGAAATCATGCGTGATTTACGCTTGGGTGTGTTTGATGTGCTGATCGGAGTAAATCTCCTGCGTGAAGGTTTAGATTTTCCCGAGGTCAGTTTGGTCGCTATACTAGATGCCGATAAAGAAGGATTTCTGCGCAGTCAGCGCTCACTGGTTCAAACCATCGGACGAGCGGCACGTAATGTAAATGGTAGAGCTATCCTTTATGCTGATAAAATTACAGACAGTATGCGTGCCACTATGGATGAAACGGAACGCAGAAGAGAGAAACAAGACGCTTTTAATAAGGCGAACGGTCTGGAGCCTAAAGCATTAAAAACAAGCAGAGCTGAGATCTTGGCTAAGTCGGGTGCGGTGAGTAGGAATATGGATTACGAAATCAGTCGAGACGAGCAAAAGTCGGCGGAGAAAGCCATGAATTACTATACCCCTGAAGATCTTGAGAGTGAAATACGTTCGACACGAAAAGCGATGGAATCCGCCTCTAAGAGTTTAGATTTTATTGAAGCTGCACGATTACGCAATGCTCTTATTGAACTTGAAACGAAGCGAGAGAAACGTTAATTAGAGGTAATGCGCTACTCCAAGAGCGAGCGTCCATACTCGACGACCATCCATGCGTTGATCCATATATACAGTAGGGGTCCACTCCCACCGGTCGTTCATTGGGATTTCACCTTCAACGCCTACCCGAACTATCGGCTTCCAAACGCCATTTTCAACAGTCAATCCAGGCCCAGCACCAAATATGAGATTATGGTTGAGTCGATAAAAAACATCTACCGTTGAAACTAAGGGTGTTTTAAGCAAAACCTCCTCACCTATGTCATTTAAAATAAGGTAGTTCTCTAATTCTATATCACTATGCCACCCAAGGGACCAACGATTGGATAAATGGTAATCCAAATCCCATCCCCATGTCGGCACAAAAAGAACTCCGCCATCAACTTCAGGAACCATACCGTGCCCCATTAAAACTGCCATTCGAAGAGGATGGCGATGGTGATGAGGATCCGATGCTGGAACGTGTTTCGCCTGCGCCATCAAAGATGCGCTGAAACCTAAGGTAAATAAGACGTGGTTCAATGTTTTCATGTCGGTAAACTTTCGCTCGAATTTCCTACTTTGGTAATCAATCACCATAACTTTTATCACACTAATGATTTTTGCTGTTTTAGGACTTGGAGGAATGTTTTTCGGAATGGGCTACCTGATTACTGAAGGCAATGCATCTATGTTATTAAGTGGCTACAACACCATGAATAGCGAGGATCAAAAGTCATTTCCGCTGAAGGAATACCTCCTTGATTTTAAGCGATTTCACCAATGGTTTGGTACGGGGTTTACCGCTTTAGGTCTACTCCTTTATGTTATAAATGAGCATTGGATCGGCTACCATTTAGGAGTAACCCCGATCTTGGCCTATCTCTATTTCTTTTGGCAAACGCGTGAATATACATTGTTGCAGTCAAAAAATACCAAGAACCAATTTTGGATTGGATTCGCCGTACTGCTAACCACTTTAGTCTTTGTAGTGGGTCTGTTGGTTTGGTCGGACAGAAAAAACACGATTGTCTGGACTGAACAATCGATAGTCATTGAGGGACCTTATGGTATAGCCATACCATTTGAAAATATCGAATCGATAGAGATTTTAGACGAATTGCCAGAAATAAGTTCAAGACTCCACGGATACTCTACAGGTAGTGTTGCTAAAGGCAAATTCAAAGGAGCAAAGGGTATTCCCTACCACCTACTTTTAGACAAGCCTTATGGGAAAATCCTAGAAATCAATAGTACCAATGAAAATACGGTACTCCTCGCACTTGAAGGTGTAGATGAAGTGGTGTTAGCAGAACGCTTAAGTGTGCAACTAAGCAATGGAATTAATAGTCAAAAGAATAATTGAAGGCTGTAATATCTTCCTCATATACCTTCTCTACTGCGGCTATAAGTTCTGGGGTATAGTATTCGCGGTAATCTTTCGCTTTAATTTTATCACCAGCCTTAAAGACCAATGCTGGCCAAGTTTCTGGGCGCTTAATAAAACGATTACCAAACTTTTTAAGTGCACGTGCCCCCCCTTTAGATGCACTTTTATTTTTATGCGGTAAGCCTTGTTCAGGAATGTTAAGCTTGATGCATACCTTCGCAAAATCGTCCTGTAAATGCTCAAACTTCCCAATAAAATCCGCCTGGTTTTCCCCATCTACAAAGAAATATTCATGCTGCGGTCCATAAAACCAACGCTCGTTTTGAATAAGTTGTGGTAATTTGAAATGCACGAATTTTTCAAACGACATGAGGTAATGATGCCCATGAAACTTATAAAACGAAACCACGCGTGACCATGGATTACGAACAAATCCAAACTTAAAATACCTATTAAAATCTTCTTGAGACATAAAATGTTGACGCACATAATCCTCTAAGTGTAAATGTGCCAGTCGCGGAGGACCGATTTTATCCGCTTCATTTGGAGTTAACAACAGCGGCAGTCGTTCCTCCCACTCTAAACCGTGAAGCTCTAGAAAAAAAGCCTCGACACTTTGGCCTGCAGCTTTTGGGACATGAATAAAGAGGGCATTGTATTTATGAGAAATCATTACCCCAAAGGTACATAACCACAGGCCGAATCCCCAACAAACTCAAGGAAAACCTAAAAATCAGTCTACCTACGTGTAGGTTAAACCTCCTGAACTGTCTTTTCTAAATGCTATTCGTATTTATCAAATATTTTCTCGTAAAACGGGGAAGATAATGATGAATCGAACGTAGTCAAGAAGGAGGAATAACTCAGATACGAAAGTAAAAATCGCTTATCCGTAATCCATGGAGGAAGGAATTTAGGAGCTGATACGATGCCCAATTCTGATAGCTTTTTAAGCGTAGGTAAATCTGCAATATTCAGCTTGCCAACGAACAACAAATCCAGGTAATCAAACTTACCCTTCGCCACCGCCAGGCGCAAGAAATTGTGGACATCAGCCAATCCTTCGAGATAGACAATATCCTTGGTAAAAGGCGCTCCACCCGTCATTACACCCCCTCTAAATACGCGCTTGGCAT
>JAHEKP010000027.1 GCA_024638285.1 Cryomorphaceae bacterium | reverse complement strand
ACAGTTCCAGCTAAGGCAGCAGTCTCCATTGGCAGATCGTATTGACGAACAGCAGCGTATGCTTCAGGAGCATTGCTGTACATCGCGATCCACTTCTGAACACCGATCTGTAAACCTGCAGTTGCAGCATCATATGCTACAGCTGGCTGAGCCAAATATGCAGAAGCATCTACACCAGCGCCTAACCACTCTTCCATAGAAGCAGTGATACCAGCATTGTAGTGTGTAGCAGCATCACCTGCACCTGTCCATCCTGCTACAGCAGCATGTGCCATCAAGAACTCAACTTCTACATAGTCAATGGCTGCATGAGACCAAGTTGGGTCTTCTAGTGCAGCACCTGGCTGAGAGTAGTCGTAGTAGTTCACCTGGTAACCCTGTGGCGCACCAATTACTGAGTCAGCACCACCGTTGCTCTTAAAGAATACACCACGACGTGGATCACTCAAAGCATTAAGAACATCACCTAACGTTGCTGAAGCTACGAAGTCAGTACGTCCAGACTGTACCAATGTTTCCCACATTGGGTGAGTATGAGGAGGCGCTGAAGCGTAGAATAAACGCATATCGTCTGCAGATGACATAAAGACACCACCAGCGATTGCTTTTTCGCCCCACATTTTAGCGGCGGCAGCATCAACATCAATCATACGGATAGCCATACGAAGCATCAATGAGTATGCAGCTTTCTTCCAAGAAGCAGCATCACCACCATAGATGATATCAGAAGACCCAAAAGCGTTTGTACCGCTCAACTGACTTGTTGCAGCATCCAAGCGACTCAATAGGTCGGCATAGATAGTAGCATCGTCGTCGTAAGCTGGAACGTTAGTCTCAGACAAAGCTTCAGAGTAAGGAACATCTCCAAACAAATCCACCAAGAATGAGTACGCCAATACTTCCATTACTTCGATAGCTCCTTCTGCAGCAACCTTTTGATCGGCAGTTGCAGGAGTTGTTGCTAAAGCTGTACGAGCTTCTTCACAGTCACGAATAACGGTTGTGTACATCCTTACAAATGAAGATCCATTTACATCACGCTCGTTTAACTGGAAGTTAGACTCGTCTGTGTAGGTAGTCTGCGTCCAGTGCTGAGCCCAGAGACGCAAGTTGTTCTGATTCACATTCTGTACAGAAACGAAATCATAGTAACCCATTGTTGCATTTGCAAACAAAGCGCCAGCAGGAACCGTTTCAGGTGCCTTACCGTTTACGTTAAGGTCACTTAAATCGTTTGTACAAGAAGTGATTGCGAGTGCTGCTGTTGCAGCGAATAATAACTTTTTCATATCTCGTTACTTCTTAGAATTTAACTCTTAAGTTCAAACCAACTTCGCGCAATGATGGGTAAGCACCACTTTGGTATCCTTGAACGTTACCTGCCGAAAGACCAGCTTCTGGATCAGAGTAAGGAGTGTTCTTGTAAAGGATAGCAAGGTTACGACCAACCAAACTTACATCTACACCAGCGATCGGAAGATCACCTAATTTAGATGTTGGAACTTGATACGTAACTGATAACTCACGCAATTTCACGAAAGATGCATCGTATACGTGCAACTCGTTAGGTGCCAAAGCGTAACCTAAGTTGTTACCGTAACCATTCATGTACATAGGAAGATTGTTCTCTGTAAATCCAGTCGGATTTCCGTCTGCATCAACTGTAACACCATCCCACAATACAGGAGTCTCAATATGTGGGTTTGATACCTGAACATCAGAGTAAGTCAAACCACCACCGTCTTCGTTGTAAGAACGAATTGGGTTACCGTATTCGTTAGTACCAGCCTGGAAGTCATAAACACCAGTAGCATAACCATACCACGTATCTAAAGAGAAGAAGTTACCACCCATCTGAGCGTCGATAAGCGCACTCATAGAGAAGTTTTTGTAACGGAAGCTGTTGTTGATACCACCTCTCCAGTCAGCCTGGATGTTACCGATAGTTTCTACACCACCTTTTAAGTAGCGTGCGCCACCTCTCCAAGAAGAAGTCCACTCGTATACTACAGGAGCGCCAGTTGCCTCGTCACGTACGAATGTAGTACCGTCGATGTTACCGTATGCCTCACCTACAGTTGCAGTAATATTGATACCACCTTGTACAGATGCTAACAATAGTGATTCAGAATCACCGAATAATTCTACTACCGTGTTGCGGTTACGTGACCAGTTCACATTAACATCCCACTGGAAGTCGTCTGTTTTAACTGGAGTAAAGTACGCACTCAATTCAACCCCGTTGTTATCTAGCTGACCAGCATTTACATACTTAAAGTACGTACCTGTTGCAGAAGAAACTTGAGCTGGAAGAATTTGATTAAACGTAGACGATTGGTAAACACTAAAGTCGATACCTGCACGGTTCTTAAAGAATTTCATCTCCAAACCAGCCTCAGTACTTACAGTATTCTCAGGAAGTAGACCCGCGTTACGCTGTGTTGATGGCGCAGAAGCCAGAGTAACACCATTAAATGGAGTACCAATGCCGTAAGCATCAACCAAAGCTTGAGCAGGAGCATCAGAACCTACATTCGCATAGTTCACGCGAACTTTACCAAAGTCTAAACCATCAATATCTAAGAACTCAGAGAAAATAAAGCTCAAAGTTGCAGATGGGTAGAAGTACGAATTGTTCGCAGCAGGAAGCGTTGAACTAACGTCTTGACGACCTGTAACATCTACATAAAGGAAATTTTTGTAACCGAAAGACGCCTGAGCGAACATTCCGTCAACACCAATCTGGTATTCACTTTCACCTGGAGCTGCTGGAGCACTCACAGAGTTACTCAAAGCATATACACCTGGAACAACAAGTCCACCATTAGTTGATGCACCGATCGCGCTGAATGAAGTGCGGCGTTGGTTGATACCAACCATACCCGCGAACGAAAGCTCGTTATCCGAACCAAAGTATTTGTTCCAGTTTAAGAACAAATCATTGTTACGCTCAGTGAACGAACGGTTCTGACGGTAGTAGCTACTAACATCTACTGAACCTACTGCAATACGCTCTTCGCGAATTTCAGAATACGTATCCGCAGACATACGACCTGTCAATTTCATCCAATCGTTGATTTGGTACTCAGCCATGATGTTACCGATAATACGGTTACGTCCATCAGTAGAGTAGTTTTCCAAAGCTGACCAGTAGAAGTTATCAAAGTAGTGTGGCTTGTAAGGAGCGGCAGCACCATAACCGTAAGGGTTCCAAGTGATGTTTGCACCTGTACTTTCGTACATCTCGCGCTGTGAAGTCATGTTAGTTAAAACATTGTACCACTGACGGAATGACTGGTTAGGGTTACGTGAATCGTAACCTGTACCATAACGACCTTTACCGTTTTGATCTACATAGTTTGCTTTCGCACTAACGGTTAGTTTGTCAGAAGCTTTAAAGCGACCTGAGAAACTTACGTTGCTACGCTGGATCAACGAACCAGGAACAATACCTGATTGAGAAAAGTCTGTTGCCGAAAGACGGAACGAAGCTTGCTCGTTACCTCCATTGATTGCAATGTTGTTGTTACGCTGCACTGACTGCTGCCAGAAAGAGTATGCATCATTGCCTTCACCCGGTGCAGTGTGCTTTTTAGACTGACCATAAGATGGGGATAAAGGGTGAATAGATTCCCAATCGTATACATCTAGAGAAGGATCAACTCCAAGTCCCCAAGATGCATCCTCACCCATAGGTAGTGTAAGTTCTGCAGTACCGTCACCATCTACATCATAAGGTGTTGCACGTGCATCAATGAACGTACTATCACCGTTTGGTAAGTAGTGGTAATTAGGACCATAGAAAGGACCGTAACCTGGACCATAAGATTGCTGGTGGCGCACCCATGTGTCTCTGTTTACAGAACCCACAATGATACCCGTGCTGGCCGTAATACCCAGTGTTTTCTTACCTGCAGACTTACCACTTTTCGTAGTAATCATCACGACACCGTTAGAAGCACGCGAACCGTAGATCGCAGTTGCAGCGGCACCTTTCAGTACAGAGATGTTCTCGATATCTTCAGGATTGATGTCCATTGCAGCATTACCGTAGTCATAACCACCACGACCGCTTGCAACATTACTAGAGTTTCCTGTAGCGTTTGAGATTGGAACACCATCAACAACGAATAGCGCTTGGTTGTTACCCGTCAATGACTTGTAACCACGGATAACGACGTTAGATGAACCACCAAGAGTACCTGAACTCTTAATAGCCACACCTGCCACCTTACCACTCAAGGTATTCATAAAGTTAGCGTCCTTAACTGTAGAAACTGCTGAACCATCCACTTCCTGAGTAGCGTAACCTAAAGATTTCTTCTCGCGAGAGATACCTAAAGCTGTTACAACTACTTCATCGAGTTGGCTAGATGCAGCCTCTAATGAAACTTGGAGGAAATCTGAAGAAGCAACCACTTCTTTTGTTTCCATCCCCATAGTTGAGAATACTAAAGTTGCGCCATTCGCAGCCTTGATGGTAAACTTACCGTCGAAGTCTGTTAAGGTAGCATTATTAGTACCTTTTTCTGAAACCGCTACCCCTGGTAGTGGCTCTCCTGAACCAGCATCACTAACTACCCCAGAAACCGACTGCGCGATGGCAAAGTTTGCTGTGAGTACAAATAGTAGTACTGACCACAGTGACAATTTGTTTTTCATTGTACCTGTTTTTCTGTTAAACGTATGTTAAGCAATGCTAAAATTGAGGCTTCTACTGCTTATTTGCAAGTAAGAAGATAAAAAAATCGTGTTTGTTTAAGTTTTCGATGTCTCGATTGAGATATCCTCAATTCATCATAACCTATCAAGGCGATGTAATAAAAAATTAAAAAGCCCGAAAACACTAATGTTAAGGCAGCGTTAAGAAGCGGTGTTTGCCTTAGATTTTGATCGGACAGAAAGCACGGCAATCATTGCGGTAAATCCCCAAAATGGAGCGCTTGCCTTATCCATATCCAAAAAATTGTTCAAAAAACCGTGTAGATAATAAGTGATTAAACCTAAAAAAGCAACACGTAATAATCCCTGATGTCGAATTGTAGGCAAACGCCGGTAAGATATAATTGCATTTAGGACTACTTGATACATAATATACAGCAGGGTTATCAAACCTAAAATACCACTCTCTGCCATTGGACCTAAGTATTCGCTATGAGCGTTCCCACGATTTCCTGCATTCGTTGAAATAATGGTCTTTTCAGAAGGCTTTTGATAGGGTGCATACAAGAACATATAGGTTCCTGGACCGTGGCCCAATAGTGGACGATCTTTAAACATGCGCAGCGCGGAATTCCAGCGATTGATACGCTCAAGGTTAGAGGCATCCGTACTGACATTGGTTACGGAAGCTACATGCTCATTGAGGTTATCTGAGGAATCGGTTCTATTGCGTTCAAATTTCGATGCGATGTAGGAGTAGTTCAGACCTGCGATTAAAAGCGCCAGAAACGTAAGTGACCAAACTTGTTTATGGGACATTTTTAAAACGTACACCATATAGACTAAACCGGCCCCAACTAGAGACAACCACGCGGCGCGTGTATAGCTTAAGACAGTAGCTACAGTTAAAATGACCAATAGGAGTATGGCGATGGCATTGATCCCCCAAGAGCTTTTGCGAAAAGCAAGATAGAGCGCGGCCGGATAGAACATTGCTAATACAGCGCCATAGGACGTGTGCTCCTTAAATACCGGGAACATTACCCAGGTAGAAGTCTTTTTAGTAAAACCATATTGACTGTGTACGTAGAGGGTGTAGATGGTCGCAATCACCAGCGGGATGAGAAAGAGCCAAAGGAAAATTTCTTTATTGCGGTCGTTCTTCAGAAACAAATGCGCTAAAACGAAGTAATAAGGAATGACGAACCAAATTCTTGAGACCCACTGTTTGAGGGAAACTAAGGGCAATTCTGAAGTAATGGAAGTCAAACCCATCCAAGCCAAATAAAGGTAGATCGCTACACTTATGGGATGGCGAAGGATTCGTTTATCGTACTCTTCAAAAAAGAACATTTTTACGAGTGTGATAAATGTAATCAACACCAGCATGGGTTCTGTAGGCACAGATAAACCTGAACCGCCGGTGAGATCGTCTAAAGTGACGGACAAGGGGGTCGCGAGGACGACAAACCACATGGCCCAATCTAATCGGTACAAGGTGAGCCAAACCACGAATAAGGCGGGGGGAATGAGAAAAGCATACCACTGCTCAAATACCACGCCCAACGCTACGAGCGGCAGGGTGATTCCGATGAGCCAATAGTTGGCATTTTTGGTCTTCAGTAATTCTAGCACAATACTAGGCCTGCTTCTTCAATTCTTGCAATGTTCCACGAACGAGCAACAGGAAAGCAACCAGAATAAAAGTTGCGAATCCCACGGCAAGGATAAGAATACTGCGCTTTGGATACGTTTTGCGCTCTGCAGGAAATGCAGCATCTACTTTGAAAGTCGCCGGTAGGTTTTGATTCACATCGACCTTCGCTTGATCGAACTTCGTTTTCAATTTTACTTCCTCTTCTTTTAAAAGCTGGAGTTCATCTCGGATGGCCACATACTTACCCCCGTATTTTGCGAGTGTATCGAGACGACGCTCTAGCGCCTTGACACGTCCTGATGGCGCGCCTGCAGCCAATGCGATGGCGTATTGTTCATTGAAAACGGCACTTTGGCTCTCGTAATCATGAACGCCCTTATAACGAAGTTCAGTGATTTTATCCTCCATCTTCTGGATTTCACCTTGCAAGCTGTGGTATTCGTTTTTAACAATACTAAGTCCCATTTCCGCACGGCTTCTAGAAACTCTGCGCTTGGTTTTATCTACCAAAAATGAAATGTAATTCGCAATGTCTGCAGCCATCTGAGGATCCGTATCCATCACGTTGATTTCAACCGACATAAACTGGGTACGGGCAAATTCAATTTTACCAGCGTATTCCTTGAAGAGTTTTGTTCTGCGGTATTTCGTGTCTTCATCAATCTCATAATGGGCCATGAGGTCGAACTTCTGAATCACGGAGTCTCTAATCTCACCTGAATTCAGGATTTGTAGGAGTTGCTCCGCCTGCTGCTCGTCACCGTATTCAAATATATCCTCATCTCCATATCCGTTCGACTGCGGCAGAAGCGCTTTAGAAACGGAATTCGTAGTTGAAGGGAAAAGAATGACCTGAGATTCAAAAAGTGGCTTGATAAATTTTGGTCCACTAAAAGCAACTGCTACAACCATAGCAAGGAAAGGAATTCCTAAAAGGGGCTTTCTGTTTTTGTAGAAAAACGCAATCAAATTTGCACTACTGTATTCCATAACTTCTTATTTCCAATGATTTAAATCCTTGCCGGTTAAGGCCGCTAATTGTTCTATTTCTTCTTTAAAAGCCTCTGCTAAAAAGCTCCGGGTTTCGGGGTCCAATTCTGGGGCGGCTACCTGAGTTTTCTGCTTGAGCCATCGTACCAGGGACTTCGGTAATTTTTCGCGTACCGGTCCTAAAATGCGCATCGCCCAGGTGTTGAGGATTGCGTATTTGGGAATGGTACCTACGTTTAATTGGTCCGTTTCACTGAGTACAAAAGTAGGCAAGTCCAAGTAGTTCATAAGTACATCCATTGTCTTTTGCGCATCCGCGATAAAGTCATCGTACCATATAATGTGCAATTGGTCCAGCGGGAAACATTCCAACCAGCATTCCAGCTGTTTTGCGTAGTAACCCAATTCCAAATAGCATTCGTCTTGTCCCCAATGCGCTGGGTTTAATTTCGCTTCGCGTTGGAACGCAGCCAACGGCCCATCCTGTTCCATTCCGTATTTCAAAGCCATCGTATAATGACTGTAAGCACGCTCAATAGGATTACGCAGTATCAGCACAATTTTCGCATCCGGAGCGTAATGGCGCAGTTCCGCTGGAGCTTTTACACTGTAGAGATACGACGTGCTTGCATCCAGAACGTACTTGTGATCAGATTGCTTGGTTGCGGTTTGATCGACCAATTTCTGGTAATTTGATTCGCTTTCAACAAATCCTATGTGGCGCTCTTCGAGCGGCACTCTCTTAAAATAGGACGCTTCATCC
The DNA here is from genome assembly GCA_024638285.1 of Cryomorphaceae bacterium. Classification (GTDB taxonomy): domain Bacteria; phylum Bacteroidota; class Bacteroidia; order Flavobacteriales; family Schleiferiaceae; genus UBA10364. The sequence goes on along the minus strand of JAHEKP010000027.1, from coordinate 2,097 downwards.
CATTGTAGTAATCTGTTGTATTGAGACGAAAACACCGGCGTACGTAGGTCGGTGCTAAAATGACCCGGCTCCTTAATGGGTAGGGGTGCAATCGCAGGATGTTTGGCTAAGGATGCTGCCAACGCAGTCGTTCCAGATTTTGCGGCGCCAATGAGAAATAAGTTTACTTTTTTACTCATCCAACCTCATTTTTCTTAGCTAGAAACGGCACCGTGATCAAGCCGTGGTATTTGTATACCAGTATACCGGCCCATAGGTTCCATCCTATCATTGTAGTTGAAGTAGCCGTCGCGGCACCAAGCGGTCCCCACAAGGGGATCAAGAGTGCATTTATTAAAATGTTTAAACCGGCCATAACAAGCATAGTATTGCGCGCACTTTTTTCATAGCCCGTCATGTTCAATACATTTAGAACGGGTCCGGCGAACGCATTAGCCAGTTGACCTAAAGCTAAGATAAGTAACCAAGGATAGGCTTTGCTCGCAGACGCTACTCCAAACAATTCAATCAACCACGGCCCCATAAAAACAATCATCAAAAAGATAGGACCGGCGGTAAAGAGATTCAAGGTTGCCACCCGTTTAGCAAGGTGGCCCATTCCCGATCCGCCAGAATGCAGCCCGGCTATCATAGGTGTGACTACCGTGTTTAATGCAAATTGAGCGAAAGTGATCAATGTGGTAATCTTAAAAGCGATGCGGTAGATACCCACGGATTCTTCGGGTAAATAATAACTGAGCATTAGGGTATCTGACCAACTCATCACCAAAAAAAGCGCAGATGAGATCAGCATGGGTGTTGCTGAGGCAAACAAGCCGCTTGAATAGGCTTTAGGAACGGACACGTCCGGGCTACACAAACGAAGAATATGCTGGAAAGACAACAAAAAGAACAATGTGCTTAAAGCGACCAGAGCGATAAGGGCCAATTGGGCACTTCCCACAGCGTCACCACTCCATTGTGACCAAGGTGTAATGAGCAGAAACAGGGCAATGACTAGATATATTGTACCGTGTTGGTTCAACGAAAAAAGTAGCGGCTTATGCAGTCCGCGGTACGCTTCCGCATTGAACAACATCAAAGTAAAGGGGACAATGGCAATCGCGGCTGTAGTTATTATCGCGGTAGGCGTTTGATCAAAAAATAGATTGGTGAAAGTTGCCGCAAGAGCAAAAGTCGCTGCGGATATAAGTACCGAAACGCCTAAGACACGTGTGAAAAGCTTTAAATACAGCGGCCTCGAGGGAACATCATTTATTTGTTGCTGCCCCAGAGCTTTAACTAATACCGTATCCAGTCCCCAACGACCAACGGTTGAACCGATGAGAATTATGGTGAAGGCCACTTCATATACGCCTACCTCACGTTCACCGCCTGTAGTACTTAAACTGAACAGTAAGACGTAACCGCCCAATGCACCAATGACCTTAAACAAAAGCACAATGAAGCTGCCCTTCGCAATGGAAGCAGTAGTGGGTTCCTTCAGAAAATCCAACAATCGATTGGCCATGGTTTTGTCCTAAACAAGGAATTGTCGGCGAATATACCGCTTTAGTAACGTGCAAGTCGCTGCTTTTGTACATTTGAAACTATGAAAATTGCGGTGAATGCACGGTGGCTGTTGCCAAACCAACTAGAAGGTACAGGGATTTATACCCTACGTATGCTGGAGCAGATTATTCCCACTTTTCCTCAGCATGACTTCCATTTATTGCTAGACCGCGGCGTTGCTACGGACCAATTCTCTTTGAACTTTCCAAATGTTCACTTTCATGTGGTCGCTCCACAGGCCCGGCATCCTTTGCTTTGGAGCCTTTGGAATGATTTCACGGTGCCTCGCGCATTGAAGAGGCTTGCTATTGATTTGTATTGGTCGCCGGATGGACTTCCTGCAAAAACTACAATACCACAATGGCTCACCATTCACGATTTAAACTTTGAACACCACCCGGAATGGGTTCCGAAAAATGTGGCTGCCTACTACCGCAAACAGATTCGAAAAGGGGCTAATCAAGCACAACAAATCTTTACGGTTAGCCAATGGAGTGCTCATGATATTGCGAGCACCTATGGTATACCGCCTGAAAAAATTGCACT
>JAHEKP010000009.1 GCA_024638285.1 Cryomorphaceae bacterium | reverse complement strand
GTTCTACCTTTTCGCCTTTACCTAAAAGGTCGTCCAACATATCTGCTGCCTGCCAAGAAATAGCAGCCGAAGGAATCTTCACTTCGCTATCTCCATAGCTCATCGCGCCCGTGTGCGGCAAATCATCTCGTAACAACGTAACTGAACGAAGAACCGTGGCCACTGCTCCATATTTACCAGCCTCCATGGCACCTGCCCAGCGGTACTTAACTGCACCGCCATAGGCGTTAAACGTACTGATCAGGCTGTGGTCCATGTAAGTGTTGTAAAAAACGATTTTACCTTCCACTCCCTCGCGTCCTAAAGCTTCTAATTCCTCAAAGGAGCCAACCTCAACTACCTCAGCGCGCACACCTTCTTCAGGGGTAGGCACCGATCCGCCCAGCGCTGTAGTCGGCAAAGCTATCGGGTCTCCACCTGCATAGGCCTTGGACCATTCGTCACCTCTGTACCATTTTGGTACCTCAACCTCTTGAAGCCAAGCCGTATCTGCGCCTGCTTCCAGCATCGCAACCTTTGCCCAGCGGGCTGCTTCATTCGCCGCCTCAGAGCCGCTGGGACGCGGGCCTATTTCCTCACACATGTACCTCAGCCACTCATACCCTTGCTGGTTGCCAAGCGCCTCGGTATAAATTGATTTAATCAACCCTGCTTTATCTGCATCTACCTGAGACGCTGCGCTAAATCCTACTAATGCCAAAACGGCTACTACACTATATTTCATCATCTCTTTCTTCTTGCTTTAGTCTTCGCCGAAATCGCCGGAGCGAACCTTACTAATTTAAGGTTAAACTCTTCTTCTAACTCCTTCATATAGGGATTCAATTCATCTCTACGCGCCACTCGCGCTAACAATACCTTTTCTCGATGACTCTCGTTTATCAAGTACAACGCATACCCCGCTTGCTCTTGATAGCGCATAACCCCCGCGTAACTGGTTTGTCGAATAGCTTGCTGTTCGCCCAAAACAACCACTCCTGCATTGGGTATAATGGGTTCCCAGCTCCCTAAAGGAATACCATAAACCGAATAATAGCGAAACATTTTTTGATCCTCACTACGAAGGACCGTCCCACGTCGTGCGGTCACTCCCCAAAGCCCAATCAACCAAAAAACGAAAATTGCAGGGTGCATTCCGCTGAAGAATGGGACCAGAACTGAGACAGCGAGAATTAACCAAAACCGAAAAGGCATGGGGAAAACTTTCTCTTTTGGCAATTCAACCCGCATCTTTTACTCCTTTAATAGGCTCCAGTTGAAGCCTGCATTAACAGCCCACAGATGTACGCGCCATAGGTTCCTAAGGCGTAGCCTAGAACCGCTAATAACACACCTACCGGTGCCAATGCCGGGTGGAATGCTGCCGCTACTACAGGTGCGCTAGCAGCACCCCCAATATTTGCTTTTGAACCTACTGCCAGGAAGAAATAGGGAGCGCGAATAAGTTTTGCAACGATAAACATCAGTCCTACGTGAATCATCATCCAAACCAATCCTACAGCGAACAAACCTGGATTATGGAAAATTTCCATGACGTTCATGCTCATGCCTATAGTGGCAACAAGGATGTAAATAAATACACTCCCTACTTTTGAAGCCCCCGCTCCTTCGAGAGTACGAGCTTTCGTGAAGCTCAGTCCAATGCCAATAGTTGTGGCAATAACTACGAGCCAAAAGAAGCCAGAGGTTAGACTAAATTTTGCGAGAATCGGATAGTGCTCACCAATGTAAGGGGCAATTCCATCACTCATCCAATGTGCTAAACCGGTCGCTCCAAAAGCCAATGCTAATATGTAAATGAGATCGTTGAATGAGGTCACCTTGCTAATGCTAGCGGTGTAGGCCTCCATCTTATTCTGAAGGGAATCTACCGCTGAAGCATCTGCCTTAAAGAATTGATCTATTTTCTTGTGCTTTGCTACACCGATAAGCAAGAATGCCATCCACAACTCTGCAACCAAAACATCCACGGTGACCATGGCGCTAAAGATGTCTTCACTGACTTCGAAAACTTCTTTCATTGCCGCTTGATTCGCGCCACCACCTATCCAGGAACCGGCGACAGTGGTCATTCCACGCCAAATTTCCTCTGGATTAGCACCCACGATATCTGGAGCAATCACACTAAAAAGTAAAATACTTAATGGGCCGCCAATAACAACACCTACGGTTCCTGTAAAAAACATGATCAGTGCTTTAGGGCCTAATTTCTTTACTTCACCAAAGTCAATACTCAGCGTTAATAAGATCAGCGCCGCAGGCAATAAGTAACGGCTCGCCATAAAATACAACCGACTCTGCTTCGGGTCAATGATTTCGAAAGTGGTGAGCAAAGACGGTAAAAAGTAGCACAACAACAATGCCGGTATGACACTATAGAACTTTTTGAATGCCGGATGTTCGCTGTTTGAGGTATAAAAAATAGCGCCCAACATAGCAGCCAAAATTCCAAAAAGTGAAGCGTCGTTGGTTATCAAAGGATGTACTTCGTGCATAATAAGATGTTCGTTATTTCTCTAAAGCGGCAATGTCCAGTACCAATTTTTCAGGATCAAAAGAGTGGCCCCCATCGTAATTGTCTACTGTAGGTTCGAAGTTATACTTTTCTTGGTAGTAGGCGATCATTTCTTGTTGCTTCTCTAGATCAATATATGGGTCTTTCGTTCCAAACCTGGCCTTAAATGTCAATGTGTGTAGTGCTGCTCTATTGGTCTCGTCTAGATCAGGCGGCCAGCTTCCAGCCCACGCCAATAATGATGCAGGGCGCACACTCTCATGCCCTATGCACCGCATGATCGTGGCTACGCCTTGAGAAAACCCTATGCAATGAATGGTTGCTTCAGGTGCATGGTTTTCAATCCAACGAAATACGGCATTCAAATAGATTCGCTGGTTAGCAATATCTACCAATCGTTCGTCTTTGGTCATCCATGATGCGCCTACGCGACCGTGAACACCGTTTAGGTAAAACTTATGTGGGCCTTGTGGAAATACAAAAGCACGTTCCTCTGTGACCAATGAACGAAAATGTCGCGCAAAGAATTGGACCAGTTGGCCGTATCCGTGCAGGCCTACCCAAACGTGTTTGGTAGCATTAGAAAAGTTGCCAAGCGAATCTAATTTTTGCTCTTGCGCTATGTGCAGCCAGTGCGTTTGACTCATTTAGGTACCAGGAAATTGGGGCTTACGCTTTTCTAAAAATGCGGTCGTTCCCTCCTTGAAATCGGCCGTTTCAAAACAATCGCCAAAAGCCTGCACTTCCACATCATAACCAATGGCACCTTCAAGCATGCCTGCGTTTACCGCTTCAATGGCATAACCCATTGCGACTATACTATTTTTCGTAAAGTCTTGCGCCATCTTTTGGGCAGCAGCCTGAAGCGCTTCTTGCGGAACCACAGCGTTTACTAATCCGTAGTTTAAAGCTGTTGGTGCATCAATCATTTTTGCGGTAAATATCATTTCTAAGGCGCGTCCTTTCCCTATCAGCTGTGGTAAGCGCTGTGTGCCTCCATACCCAGGGATTACGCCTAAAGAGGTCTCTGGAAGTCCCATACGCGCATTATCTGAAGCAATCCGAACGTGTGCAGCCATGGCCAATTCTAAACCGCCTCCTAATGCAAATCCATTAATTGCCGCAATGACCGGTTTTGAGAATTCTTCAATCACATTAAAAACCGTCATGTGTCCTGTTTTCGCAAGCTCCGATCCTTCTACACCAGAAAAATCGGCAAATTCTTTAATATCAGCACCCGCCACAAACGCCTTATCACCTGATCCTGTCATAATAACCACCTTAACGGCATCGTTATCTCGCATGGATTCAAAGGCTTCGTTAATCTCTGATAACGTTTGTTTGTTTAGCGCGTTAAGTTGTTTTGGTCGGTTAATGACCAGCGTTGCAATGCCGTCGGCGACGGTGAGTTGTACATTTTCCATTTTTAAAATCGGTTGTTTTGCTGTGTAGGTATCGTGATGGTGAACGCAGTGCCCGGCTTCATGTTTTCAAAGTCGATGGTTCCGCCAAAGTTCTGAATGAGGTTTTTAACCATCGCCAGCCCTAATCCCATGCCTGAACTTTTCGTTGAAAAGTTAGGCTCAAAGACCCGCTCTTTCATTTCATCTGGGATGCCTGTTCCGTTGTCAGTTACTGAAATAATCCCCTTTTCCGACACCTTTTGAACACGCACAACAATCTCTGGCTGGCGATCCTCGGAGACACTCTGTAAGGCATTTTTAACAAGGTTATGGATGATTCTTGACCATTGTTCTTTGTCTACGCTGGCATATACAGGGCCGTCAGAAATGAATTGGACACCTCGATCACTATACAATGCTACCGCACGGTTGCTCAAATAAGAAACATCATAGGTTTCTAAACGCAACGAAGGCATTTGTGCAAATCTTGAAAACGCTTCCGCAATGGAAGTCAAACCCTCAATCTCCTCAAGCAAATGCTTTGACATTTCTTGAAGTTCGTCCAGATTCTTTTCACGCTGCATCATTTGAAGCGTCAATTTCATTGGGGTGAGTGGGTTCTTAATTTCATGAGCCACCTGCTGTGCCATTTCTTTCCAAGCGCTTTCACGCTCACTTTTTGCTAGATCTACAGCCGTCTTCTCCAGCTTCTCAACCATCAGGTTATATTCCTGTATCAATTGACCTATTTCGTCATTGTGTCGCCAAGTCAATTTCTCGTTACTTTGGTTCAAACGCACCTTCTTCAACTTCGCCCCAACGATACTCATGTTTCGGCTGATATAATTGGACAAGATTAAAGCCAGTACAATACCCACCAACAGTAACAACACATATATAAAGCCTAATTGGCGCAGGAATTGGTAATCCTCATCAGGTATTACATTATCATCAACCGCATAGGGGACGCGGATGATTAATTCCACGGCATTACCGGGACCAATGACCTTGTCTGTGCCCACTAGAAACCCTTCAATCGCATCTACTTTATAGCGTGTTGTTGCACCACTGGTTAGTGCATTGAGATCTATCCATGCAGGAAACAATTGATCGCCCGCTTCAAAAACATGGCTCCTGGTCAAAAGCGCTCCATTAGGATGGTATACGCCTATTTCTAGTTTATGAATGGAGCCTATTTCATCCATTCGGCCGCCAAGAATTGATTTCCATTGGGTAGGAGATAGCTCCTGGCCTTGGTACGCTTTGGTTATGTAATCTATATGCGAAGAAATCGCTTTTTCCTTTCGCTCTAATCGCTCGTAATGGTAATTCTTATTTTCAGCCTTAAAATGATACAACGAAAACGTTCCCGTTAGCACAAATGCAACGAGAAGAATCATCATCATAAATAAAAAGGTACGGACCCTAATGGTTAAGACTGCCATGTTTCTAAATTAAGGCAATACTCGCAGGTCAGAAAGGCTAATTCAGGATATTTCTACAACCCAAATTTTTCGCGGAGTGGGCGTGTAGGTATGATAATCTTGCCTCCTAATTTGCTATGACCGACTTCCCCAGACTTGAGCAAGCGCTGCGCAGTGGCACGAGAAATATCAAAAAGCTGCATGAGTTCAGCTACACTGATAAACTCCTTCTGGAGTAATTCAGACTGGGACATGGTATGTAAATAAAGGTTTGGACTTCTAAAATACTTAGATTTTTAATGCAGTGCCATTTTTCCGGAGTATTACTGTACTATTGTCTCAAATGAGCCTTTTTTAAACAAAAAAACCCGCGGCTATCACCGCAGGTCCTTTACATTTTTTCTAGACTTTCTTATCCCGCTAGTGCATCTGCACCACCAACAATCTCAAGAATCTCATTCGTGATGGCCGCTTGACGCGCCTTGTTGTATTCGAGTTTCAAATCGCCCTGAAGCGCTTTAGCGTTGTCTGTTGCCTTGTGCATCGCCGTCATACGGGCACCGTGCTCCGAAGCATTTGCATCGAGCAACGCTGCAAAAAACTGCGTCTTTAAGGATGTTGGAATCAAATCTTTAAGGATTTCTTCCATCGAAGGTTCGTAGATATACTCTGTAGTATCCGTTACTTCTGCACTGGCTAATTGCTCTTCCATGGCGATCGGTAAGAATTGCTCTGCCTGAGGTTCTTGAACCGCTGCGTTTTTGAAGGAATTGTACAAGATGACCACTTTATCAAACTCGCCCGCAACGAAACCATTCATTAAGGATTGCGCCTCTTGCTTCGCACCGTCGAAAGTGATTTCATCCCAAAGCGCCGTGTTGCTACTAACTTTGCGAGAATCGTTTTTGAACGCATCGTGTGCTTTCTTTCCAACCGTAGCGATGCTGTACTCACCTGGATTTGTAGCCATAAAACTCTTTGCCTTTTTAACAACGCTCGAGTTAAATCCACCACAAAGACCTCTGTTCGAAGAAATCACCACCAAACGCACTCGGTTGCCTTCACGAACTTCACCATAGATGTTTTCGCTACTATCCAATGTGCTGGATGCTTTCTGAAGAATTTCAGTCAACTTAGAAGCATAAGGGCGCATCTGTACGATAGCATCCTGCGCTTTCTTCAATTTAGCGGCACTCACCATCTTCATCGCTGAAGTGATCTTCATTGTGCTGCCAATAGAAGTAATTCTGTTTCTAAGCTCTTTTAAGTTCGCCATAGGACGTTAGTTTTTCCTTCCCTAGAGGAGGTAAATTACGCTTCGTAGTTAGGTAGTACTTCTGCAATAGACGCTTCGATAGCATCAACCTCTGCATCGGACCACTTGCCGCCAGCAATGCTGTTAAGCGCATCTTTCTTGTTCGCTTCCATGTATTCGATAAGCGCACTTTCAAATGCTTTTACCTGATTTACAGGAACCTTATTCAATTTTCCTTTAGTACCTACGTAAATGATCGCTACCTGGTGTGCAACTGACATCGGGGCGTTCACGCCTTGCTTCAGAATCTCCACGTTACGCTCACCTTTGTTGATCACAGACATCGTCGCTGCATCAAGGTCAGATCCAAACTTAGCAAATGCCTCAAGCTCGCGGTACTGCGCTTGGTCAAGCTTCAATGTACCCGATACTTTCTTCATTGGCTTGATCTGAGCAGAACCCCCTACGCGAGATACTGAGATACCCACGTTAATTGCAGGACGTACACCCGAATTGAAAAGATCCGCTTCCAAGAAGATTTGTCCGTCGGTAATAGAAATTACGTTGGTAGGAATATATGCAGATACGTCACCCGCTTGTGTTTCAATAATTGGCAGTGCCGTCAAAGAACCGCCTCCTTTTACTTTGCCTTTCAAAGAATCAGGAAGGTCGTTCATCTGAGATGCGATGGTATCGTCTGCAATTACTTTTGCCGCACGCTCCAATAATCTTGAGTGCAAGTAAAATACATCACCTGGGTATGCCTCGCGACCTGGAGGACGACGCAGCAATAAAGAAACCTCACGGTAGGCTACTGCCTGCTTTGAAAGGTCATCATAGATGATCAAACCTGGACGACCTGTATCGCGGAAGTACTCACCAATGGCTGCACCAGCGAATGGCGCGTAAAATTGCATCGGGGCAGGATCAGAAGCGTTTGCAGCAACAATAGTGGTGTACTGCATTGCACCTGCATCTTCCAAGGTCTTAGCAATACCAGCTACCGTAGAGCCCTTTTGACCTACAGCAACATAGATACAGTAGACCGGCTCACCTTTGTCGAAGAATTCCTTCTGGTTGATAATGGTATCGATAGCAACAGTAGTCTTACCTGTCTGACGGTCACCAATAATAAGCTCACGTTGACCACGTCCAATAGGAATCATTGCATCAATAGACTTGATACCTGTTTGCATTGGTTCGTTCACCGGCTGACGGAAAATTACCCCTGGTGCTTTGCGCTCCAAAGGCATTTCATAAGTCTCGCCTTGAATAGGTCCTTTACCGTCAATGGGTTTCCCCAAGGTATCTACCACACGACCAACAACTCCCTCACCCACGTTGATAGATGCAATAGTGTTCGTACGTTTTACGGTTGTTCCCTCCTTGATGTCCGTAGACGGAGCGAGCAATACAATACCGACGTTATCCTCTTCTAAGTTCAATACGATACCTTTTTGGCCGTTTTCGAACTGTACCAACTCACCCGATTGTGCGTTTGCTAAACCGTAAGCGCGTGCAATACCATCACCTACTTCAAGTACGGTACCCACTTCGTTTAGGTCAGCGCCATCGCTGAAACCAGATAATTGTTGCTTAAGGATTGCTGAAATTTCAGCTGGATTTACTTCTGCCATGATCCTCTATTTAAGGTCTTTGTTTTTCTATTGTAATGCTTGGTGACTAGTCAATCATTGCATTGCGCAATGCTCTTAGTTTACCAGAAATTGTATGGTCCAATTGGTATCCTTCCACTTCTAACTTCAGCCCACCGATAACGGCAGCGTCAACTTCTTCTGTGAGTAATACCTCTTTGCTCAATTGGCTCGATAATTTTGAAACCAATTTCTCTTTATCGCTTGGAGACAAAGCTACTGCGCTCACCACATGAGCTTCAATAATGCCTTTGTGCGCCAAAACGTCTTTTTCAAACTTCTCACAAACTTTCGCTAAATGAACCTCACGGCCATTCTTTGTAAGCAGCATGATGAAACCCTCAAAAAGTTCACTCACCTTTCCACCGAAAATCTCTTTTAAGATTGCCTGCTTCTTATCTGCTTTAACTACTGGGTTATTAAGCAATAACGCTAGTTCTCCAGATGCTAAAACCGATTCCTTAATTAAAGCAGCATCAGCGCGAACCACGTCTAATACGTTCTGTTCGATCGCCAATTCTAATAAGGCTTTGCTGTAACGGGTTGCGACTCTTGGGTAGTTCATACCTGTTTTTAGTTGAATTTCACATCTTCAATGATCTTTCCAATCATTGCAGTTTGCTTGTTCTCAGCGCTCAACTCCTGGCCTAAAATCTTCTCAGCCACATCGATGCTCAATGAGGCAGCTTGATTCTTAAGCTCTGCTATCGCTGCTGTTTTCTCAGCTTCAATGGCCGCTTTCGCAGATGCAATCGTCTTATCTGCTTCCGCAGCTGCAGCATCCTTTGCTTCTGCAATCATTTTGTTTTTCATGTCACGCGCCTCTTTCAAGATGCGCTCGCGCTCTTCGCGCGCCTCCTTAAGAACAGCTTCGTTGTTTGCTTGGAGCGACTTCATTTCTTCACGCGCCTTCTCCGCTGCTTTCAAAGCGCCTTCAATAGACTCTTCTCTTTCATTTACCGCGTCTAAAATTGGCTTCCAGGCGAACTTTCTCAATAAAACAATCAAGAGAATGAAAACCAACGATTGCCAAAAGAACAACCCTACCGAAAAATCATTAATTAACTTATCCATGTGATATGATTACAATCAAATTTTAATCTTTGGAAAATGTAAAGGCAGTGCAACCAACCGTTGCATCTGCCTTTTCAATTCTTTACTTAGCGAAAAGAGCGGCGAAACCGATACCTTCGATAAGAGCAGCTGCAATAATCATCGCAGTCTGAATCTTAGCTGCAGCCTCAGGCTGACGAGCGATAGCGTCCATAGCTGAACCACCGATTCTACCGATACCAAGACCAGCACCGATTACGATCAAACCTGCACCTACAATTTCTGGAATTTCCATAGTATATAAAATTTAATTAATACTCTAGTTTAGTGATGTTCGTGCTCCTCAACAGCCGCACCAAAGTACAGCGAGGTCAACATCGTAAATATATAAGCCTGTAAGGCTGCAACAAGCAACTCTAAGACAGACAAAAATAAGGTCAAGAAGGAAAAAGGAACGGCTGCGACCCAACTGCTAAAGATGAAGATCAAACCGAGAATACTCATGATCACTACGTGTCCCGCCAACATGTTCGCATACAAACGTATCATCAACGAAAACGGTTTTACAAAAAGACCAATCAATTCTATTATTGCCAATACTGGACGAATCAAAACAGGAACCCCTGGCATCCAGAAGATGTGCATCCAGTAGTCCTTCTTACCGGAAACTTGTGTGATGATGAAGGTCATTAAGGCTAGTGAAAATGTAATCGCAATATTACCCGTCACGTTTACCCCTAGCGGAGTCATTCCTACAAGGTTCAAAAACCAAATAAAGAAGAACACCGTTAATAAGTAGCTCATGTATTTCTTGTAGTGCTTTTCACCGATGTTGGGGATGGCGATTTCATCACGTACATAAATGATAATCGGCTCAAGGAAACGACCCGCCTTCTTTGGCGCTAAACTCGTTTGATACGTTTTTGCTACACCTCTGAACAGGAAGAACATAAAAACAGCCATGACCAAAATCATGAATACGTTCTTAGTAATAGAAAGGTCTAACGGTTTGTCATTTGTTGGGTGATGATGATCATCGTATGTAATGGTTCCCGCGGCATCTGTCTTGTAAATTTTACCGTGGTTCACTTTATAGTGCGCACCGTCTACTGCTGCAACACCGCCGTGATGAAATTCAGAGGATAGAAATACTTTCAATCCGCCATCCACAAGAATTACCGGTAACGGAAAGCCAACACCTTCTGTAATGTGGAATTCATAAGAATCCGCAAGGTGATGTTCAATGGTTTCCTTAATAACGCCTTTAATGTCTTTTTCGCCGGAAGCTTCGTCATGGACCTCAGCGTGATGAGCGTCTTCATGATGCGCTTGTTCGTGCTGGATTTCCTCGTGATTTTCGCCTTGAGCATATGCCAATGGAGTGAAAAACAAGAAGCCTGCGAGGGCAATAAGGACAGTAAAATTAGATCTCATACTATTCGGCATTTCCTTCTTCGGAATTAAAGCGGCTTAAAATCGATGCAAAATTAACACTTAATACTTACGCCCTAAAAGAAAAAAGGCTATTTATTTAGACGTTATTGTGAACAGCCACCAAGTTGAAGATGTTTATCAGAAAACACTGTTAGTTAGTAACTTAAGACTCCATATACCCTGACTAAGAACGGTTCAGCTGCTGTACCAAAACCACGGTTTCTACGGCAGTGGTCAAACTATAGGGGATGAAAAAGGTTGCAAACTCCATACTTGATAAGTCCCCGTCAGCATTAAATACCGGGTAAATGAACAGAAAAAAGAACAGAAATTTTAGGCTGCTTCCTATCAAAAATATGAATCCTAATTTATCTGAATGACGGTCACGAAGACGTAGGATGACGAAGTGAATGAGCGAAGCCAATAGCGTGTTCAACAAATAGCAACGAATCAATATTTCGCGTGCTGCATCAGGCACAAAGGACTGATGGACCATCCCGACCAAGGCAGCCAATACAAATAGCAGTGGATAAAACCCGTTCTTTAATTGGTCTGCGTTAATCATCTTTTGGCATTTCTTTTACAAGTTGGTACAAGGACATACCCACGGCCGCAACTACGCATACTGCGGTATACAGCCCTTTTTCTGAGGCGTATTTTTCGTCTAAATACTTACCTAATTCTGAACCTAAATAGATGAGCACGGCCATCTGCACCCCAAGTGTACTGAAGCGCAAGAATTTTTTATCGGACATGATTAAGCGCTTTGTACGCTGTCTTTATCTGCCTGGTTAACTTTACGCATAACGGTACCCATGGTTACAGATCCATTAATCTCTGCACCCGGCTCAACGGCTAATTTTTCAACCTGAACTTTGCCCTGCACCTTCGCAGAAGCGGTAAGTGATAGCGTTTGAGCAACTTTAAGTGTTCCTTCCAATTGGCCCGCGATAGCGGCGTTTTTACACTCCACTTCTCCTTCTACTCGTCCGTGTTCTCCGATCACCAGCTTCCCACTGACTTTCATGTTGCCGACGACCTTTCCGTCCACTCGAATGTCTCCATCCGAAACTACATCACCGGTTATGCTCGTGCCCACGAGAATACGGTTGGACACTTGAGCTTGTTCTGGGTATTTTTTTGCGGATGAAATCATAATGTATCAAAATATTGGAGGTACTCTTTGAGGACCTTGTCTCTATAAACTTTGCCAAAGTTCGGATTATTTATATAAAAACCAGCACTTTGAGCCTTTGGATAGTATTGTTCTATAGGTGTCCCTTGTTGACTGAAGGTGTTTAAATACACCACAGCCTTTTCTTTCGTGCGTAAACCACTGACAATTATAAGCTGTGTCTTTTGATCGTAAAATATATTTTGAATGCGGAGGTTGTCAAATTTGAAAAACTCCTTGTTGAAATCTGCAAGCGCATTTCGCAGTTCGTTGATTTTTGAGTTTTCTGCCGGTATAGCAAGAACAAATTTATGCGGCGCATTGTCCTGCTGCTGAAAATCCACCTTATTCACCTTCAAATCACCCGTCCCGCGATTCGGAGTCTCCTCATTTCCAGAGTCTTCATCTTGTAACATGCTTAAAAGCTGAGTAGCGCGAGTGGCCTCGTCTGTTCCTGAATGCATTTTTACGACGTACTGTAGTTCACTAATTGTGGCTTCAACATCCCCGGAGGCGCCTGTAATGTAGGCTGTTAAAAGACTGATTTTCGGGAAGAGCGCACTACTGGGATACCTTGTGCGGAAGGCGTTCAGCAAGGTGTTTGCGGATTTGAATTGGCCCAATTCATACGCGAGAAATGCAGCATCATAGGCTTCTTGCTCTTCTAGAGGAATTGTTGGCCCCTTTAGTTCACCGCGCAATAATGCAGCATACGGGCTGTTCGCATAAGTAGTCAATAGCATCGATTTCACCTCGTCACTCTGTTCTTCTACCCCCGTTTCTGTGTACAGCAAATACTGACCATACAAAACCTTCGGTGTAGACCGAGCAAACGATTCAAACTCATTCATGTATCCTGCCCAGGCCAATTCCGCTTCATTATTATCCCTGAGCCCGTCCTTGTAAATGAACCCTAATTCACTTCTTGCGTTGGCCTCTCGTTGAAGACTTGCCTTCAAATTTTCGTCCGATTTTAAGACCCGCGCCAGGTAATATTCTACACTGTTGTCATCGCTCGGCAACAATGCTATTGTGGAGTCGCTTGTAGCAGAGTCCTGATTTGCTGACGGCTGTACGGCAAAACCTTGCACCGGCTTGTCCTTTGTGCGCCAATGATCTTCTAGGGTTCTGTTTCCCCAAGTTCGTTTAAACGCCGCAACACCCTTAGCTCTCACTGTTGGATTATAAAAATACCATTGCCCTGAACCTCCACCCGCTTGAGGACCTGCATCCGCCAACAAAGTGTTTTCTGCTGCGCGCATTGCTACAATTTCTGCTCGCCTTGACGCTTCTGCTTCGCGCGCTTTCTTGGCATCGATATGCTCCTCAAATTTTTGACGAAGCGCTTGCTCACTCATTCCATACATGGACTGGAGGCTGTCTTCAAGCGATACAATGTTTAATTGGGCCACCAGGTCGTTCAAAACCGTGGTTCGTTCTTCTAGCGTATCTAAACCCGGGTAATCCAAAGGCAATACCGAAATAGCGCTGTCGTAGTACGCCTGGGCGTTTACAAAAGATCTAAAATCAAACTCAATCCCGGCCAGTTTTAAATAGCTTTTACCTTTTTGGCGGGCATTATCAACGGAAGAAGCAATGCTCTTTCGCAGCTTCACTTCAGCCTCAGGATACTGCTCAAGGTCCAATTCTTTCAGCGCCCAAACGTAATATATTTGATCGCGGTAGGTGATGTTCTTATCGTCCTTAAGCATTTTGTTCAGTGACTTCTCTATGATGCTTATATCTTCCATGAAGACATCAAAGTTCTCCGCACGTTTGATCTGTGCAGAAAATGTAATATCGTAATCGTCTGGGTGTAATTTTATCACGTCCTCATAGGCTAAGGCGCTTTCATACCCCTTGCCGAGTTTCGCCAACAGTTGTGCGTTGAGATACGTTAGTCGTACCTTCTCTGACTTCACGCTGGCCGACTCTGCCGCAGCGGCAACCCAGGTTTGCGCCTCGGCCCACTTTCCTTGAGAAAAATGGAAATACGCCATGGTTTTTTTCGCTTCAAACAATTGGTCTTTTGGAAGCTTCTTTGTGTACAATTCGTCCAATTGCTGTTCGGCTTGAAAAAAGTTTTCCATACGAACGTGGGTCTGCGCTGCTAAAAGCTTCGCCCAAAAAACCTCCTCTTCAGCTAGTTCAAGCCGTCCAAAGTTGTCGTCAATATAAGAAGTGGCTTCAAGCGTTTGTATCAATTCGTGCTTATAAAACCTGCTTCGAGCTATTAACAGGTAGGCCTTGAAAACATAGTCGTTCTTCTGTTTACCGCTGAAAACCATGCTGTGTTTTTTTACCACTTTAGCACTCTTCTCAATAGCGCGATCCATTTTCGTAAATAACCCAGAAGCTTGATCTGCATCTGGCCAAAAGTAAATGGGTAAAAACTGTTCAAAATCCCATTCTTCGCCGTTTTGAAACTGTTTAACAGCATCGTTAAAGGCCTCTTCGCCATTAAAATACGCGTTGTAGTGCGCCGTAACCTCGTGGTACTTTCTGTTCACCCAGCGATCCTTTGTCGTAGAGCAAGAGGCCAAAAAAAGTAAGGCCAGGAAGATGGCAAGTCGTTTTGTGTAGAACATATTTCTAATAACGCCCTAAAATTATTTTATTTCACGCCGCGAGAGAAATTCAGAGCACGATATTTGTCTTTAATCATGGCAGTAGAAAAACAGAAACAAAAACGCGTAGAGCGGTGGCGTAATAAATTTCGCCTCGTCATCTTAAATGATGATACCTTCGAAGAGCTCCTAACCCTGCGCCTAAGCCCGCTGAACGTTTTTACGTTTAGTGTTTTCGCTATTGTTTTTACCATCGCAATCACTTCAATGGTTATTGCTTTTACTCCTTTGAAAGAATTGGTTCCCGGCTACGCTTCTTCTAAAATACGACGACAAGCCATAGAATTAAGCTTAAAAACAGACAGTTTAGAAGGTGTTTTACGTCAGAACGAACGTTTTGTAAGCGGTATTCAACGCATTTTACAAGGAGAAGTGATCGATTCCGTTGTTCGGGATGTGGAAACTGTAGATTCCGGAGTAAGCGCATCTGTTGTGCTATCTGATCCCAGCCCTACGGATAGCGCTTTTAGGGATTGGGTGGAAGATGAAACCGCCTTTAGCCTGGAGCAACGCGCTGCAGAATTGGACATTCCTCAGCTTTTAGCCCCAGTGGAAGGCGTGGTAACTTCTTCTTTCGATCGCACAACAGGTCATTTCGCTGTCGATGTTGCTTCAACGAGGAACGCGCCAATAAAATCCTGCTATGAAGGCACTGTTGTTTTTGCCGACTGGACTAGTGAAAATGGACACATCATCATCATACAGCACGAGAATAATCTGGTGAGCGCCTACAAACACAACAGCGCGCTTCTCAAAGAAGTTGGTGATTTTGTTAGAAGCGGAGAGGCCATCGCTATAATTGGGAATAGCGGTGAAAATTCAACCGGCCCGCACCTTCATTTTGAACTCTGGTATGACGGAAGCGCCATTAATCCAGAAGAGTACATCAAGCTTTAAAGCGACTGCTCATAACCCTCGTCTGCGGGTAGCCCTTTCTTTTTACTCTCTATAACCGCTAATGCATCGCAACGCTCATTCTGCGGGTGATTGTTATGCCCTTTGACCCATTGAAAAACTGGGTTGTATTTCTTAAGTAAGGGTAACATTAGGCGCCATAGATCTGGGTTTTTTTTGTCTTTAAAGCCTTTTTTTACCCAAGAGAACAGCCACCCTTTATTTACAGCGTCCACTACATATTTGCTATCGCTCACTACCACGACATCAATTTTGTCGCTTTTCAGTTCACGAAGACCTTGAATTACTGCGAGCAATTCCATGCGGTTATTCGTAGTAAGCCGAAAGCCTCCGCTGAGTTCTTTTTGATGACCGGCGCTACTCTCTAAAACCACTCCATAACCGCCTGGTCCAGGGTTGCCGCTCGCTGCTCCGTCTGTGTATATCGTTACTCTCAATTGTTTAATGCCATTTGTTCTATCCAGCCTTCAATGGTAGGGCCGTAATATTCCAGCTCCAGCTCTCGAACGCTTAACTCAATACTTTCCGGCGAGGATCCAGGTTCAATTTCTACAGCATACTGAGCAATGACCGCCCCTTCGTCGTACGCTTCATTCACTAAATGTATGGTGATGCCCGTCTCATTAACTCCAGACTCACTCACGGCTCGGTGTACGTGTTTGCCGTACATCCCCTTACCGCCAAATTTTGGTAATAACGCTGGGTGGATGTTCAACATGCGCCCATTAAACGCTTCGGTCCATTCTTTAGGTATCATTTGTAAATACCCTGCTAGCAAAATTAAATCGGCCTTTTCCTTTAAAATAGTCAAAATTACAGCACTTTCTGTTTTTGGTGAAAAGACCTCGATATCCACATTTAATCGGTTAGCACGCTCAATTACGCCCGCTTTGGCGTTGTTCGTAACTATTAAATTTACCCTAGCAACCTTTGAATGCGCAAAAAAACGCACTAACGATTCCGCGTTACTACCTGACCCTGAGGCAAGTACGGCTATTTTCAACATGATTTATGTACCTTAAAGAGGCAAATTTAAGCCGAGATATCGGCTGTGGGAGATAACTAAAGTTTTATTTTCTTTGTGGCGATTATTAAACTATTCTAATCATGTCTGAAATTGCAGGAAAAGTAACAGCTATCATCGTTGACAAATTAGGTGTTGACGAAAACGAAGTTAATGCGGATGCTAGCTTCACTAACGACTTAGGTGCGGATTCGCTAGACACCGTTGAGTTGATCATGGAATTCGAAAAAGAATTTGATATCCAGATCCCTGACGATCAAGCTGAAAACATTGGTACAGTAGGTCAAGCTATCTCTTACATCGAGGAAGCTTTAGCATAAGCAAAAGTCTTTTTTATGAGCCTGAAACGCGTAGTAGTAACAGGGCTAGGTGCACTCACTCCAGTGGGAAACACAGCCGAAGAAACTTGGACGAATCTCCTTGCTGGAAAATCCGGTGCCGGACCCATCACGAGATTTGACGCCTCATTGTTTAAAACACACTTCGCGTGTGAGGTCAAAGACTTTGTTCCCAACGACTTGCTCGACCGCAAGGAAGCCCGTCGTATGGATCGATTTACACAATTCGGGATGGTAGTAGCCGATGAGGCTATTGCCGATTCCGGGTTGGATTTTGAAAAGGAAAACCCAGATCGTATTGGCGTTATTTGGGGTTCTGGTATAGGCGGTATTGACACCTTCTTTGAACAAGTCAAAGGATTCGTTGATAACGATCTTAATCCGCGTTTTAATCCCTTCCTCATTCCGATGATGATTTCAGATATCACACCTGGTCGCATCTCAATGAAGCACGGACTTCGCGGGCCAAACTACACTACAGTAAGTGCCTGTGCGTCTTCTACAAATGCACTTATTGATGCGTTCAACCTGATCCGACTTGGTAAAGCAGATATCATCGTTAGCGGTGGTTCAGAAGCGGCCATCAATCCTGTGGGAATGGGTGGGTTCAACGCAATGAATGCACTGTCCACTAGAAACGAAGACCCAATGACAGCCTCTAGACCGTTCGATGCTGAGCGCGATGGATTTGTAATGGGCGAAGGTGGTGCAGGCATCATTTTAGAAGAATACGAACACGCTAAAGCTCGTGGGGCTAAGATTTACGCTGAAATGGTTGGCGGCGGCTTGAGCGCCGATGCACACCATTTAACGGCACCCCATCCAGAGGGTTTAGGCGCACGCAACGTAATGGCAAACGCCATTGAAGATGCCGGTCTAAAACCAGAAGATATTGACTACGTAAACGTTCACGGTACGTCTACACCACTAGGTGATATTGCTGAAACAAAGGCCATCCAAAATGTCTTTGGAGAACACGCATACAACTTGAATATTTCATCTACGAAAAGTATGACTGGTCACCTCTTGGGTGCGGCTGGTGCTGTTGAAGCAATGGCCTCTATCATGGCTATTTATACTGGAATGGTTCCCCCGACCATCAACCACTTCACCGACGATGAAAACCTTGATCCTAAACTTAACTTTACTTTCCATTCGGCTCAGGAGAGAGAGGTTAGAGCAGCGTTAAGCAACACCTTCGGTTTCGGAGGTCACAACGCCTCTGTCCTCTTCAAGAAAGCCGAATAAATGAGTAGACTTTCCCAGGTATTTCATTCTTTAAAACCTTCCCGGTTCAAAAACGAAATCAAGGGAATCATTGGGTATTGGCCCAAGGATATTTCATTATATAAACTTGCACTTCGCCATTCGAGCGCATATCCATTTCGCAAAAAGAAAGGGGAGCGCAACAACGAGCGTCTTGAATATTTAGGGGATGCTGTGATTGATTTGGTCGTAGCCGAAGCTCTGTTTTACCGCTTTCCAAAGGAAGATGAAGGCTATTTAACCAAGCTGCGCAGTAAATTGGTTTCACGCAACAACCTAAATAGGGTCGCCGACGAACTTGGCCTACCCAACATGTTGGTGGCAAATTTAAAAGGCAGCCACGGCGACAGCATCTACGGTGATGCATTAGAAGCGCTCGTAGGGGCTGTTTACATTGATCTGGGTCTTAAAAAAACTCAGTTTTTTGTAATGAAAACCATAGTTCTTCCTTTTATCGAGGACTCTGATTTACTGTTAACTACGCATAATTACAAAAGTGAGGTCATTGAATACTTCCAGTCAAAGAAGCTTAGTTTCCGCTTTGAGGAAATAGCAAGGCTAGGGGAGCAACACAACAGTGTGTTCACCATGGGTTTATACGTTGGTGACGCGCTGGTCGCACAAGGAGAGGGAAGTTCAAAGAAAAAAGGCGAGGAAGCGGCCTCAAAAATCTTTTACCATCAAACAGCGGAATTAGCGAATGGCTAGAGTCAAACACATCAATGCGCTTTCCCAACTGAAGATGAACTTCAGTGCTGTAGGCGTACGCTCACCGCTAAAAGATTATGAATTGGCCTATTGGTTAAATGTCCAATATGGAATGTGCTTGGTCTGCCGGTCAGAGCCCGAAGACGAATGGGAAAATGATGTGGTATGGGAATACAATGTTTTCGACGGATCGGATCCCTTTGGCGAATCCCTTTGCATGGTGGCCAATTTAAGTTCCGGTGCACAAACCCAAGCTAAAGAGGGATGGAGTCTGTTTGACAGCGTTCCAGAAAAACATCTTTTACCTTCTGTTAAACACTGGGACTATGTTTTAATGGTGGAAAATGCGGACTTTGCGTTCGATTTGGAAACCGCCCTAAAGAGAAACGAAAGAATCACAACGGCCCAATACTTTGAGGCACACACACAACTAACACAACGAGAAACACATTTATTGTATGAAATTAGAAACCTCTAATAATACCAAGATTGTTGCAACCATGGGGCCTGCTTCATGGCATAAAGAAGTCATGAAGGACATGATTAAGGCGGGTGTAAACGTATTCCGCGTGAATTTTTCACACGGAGATCACGAAACGCATCGTCGCACCATTCGTCTGGTCAAAGAGTTAAACGAAGAATTCAACTGCAAAACAGCAGTTCTCGCTGACCTTCAAGGGCCAAAACTACGTATCGGCGATGTTGAAGAGGGCGCGGTTATCAACGAAGGGGACACCTTGACGTTCACAACAAATAAAGTCAGTGGAACCGCAGAGCTGGTTTACATGAATTACCAGCAATTTCCAAAAGACGTCAATAAAGGCGAGCGTATTTTATTGGACGACGGCAAGTTGATGTGTGAAGTTGTTGAGACCAACAAAAAAGATACTGTCGTTACTAAAGTGATTCAAGGTGGACCGCTAAAGAGTAAAAAAGGGGTTAACCTTCCAAATACAAAAGTGAGTTTACCGTGTCTGACCAAAAAAGACTTGGAAGACGTAGTGGTTGCTATGGAAGAGGGGGTTGAATGGATCGGCTTGAGCTTTGTTCGTGATGCTGATGATGTCAACGAGCTCCGTAACATCATTAATGAATTTGGATCGTTTGCGAAAATTGTTTCAAAAATTGAAAAGCCTGAAGCTGTTGTAGATATTGATAAAATCATAGACGCAACAGACGCAATCATGGTAGCTCGTGGCGATCTAGGTGTTGAAATTCCATATTCTTCAGTGCCTATGGTACAGAAGATGATCGTTGAGAAATGTCACTTAAAGGCAAAACCGTGTATCATCGCTACGCAAATGATGGAGAGCATGATCGATAGCCAGAGCCCTACTCGCGCTGAAGTTAACGATGTTGCGAACTCTGTGTGTGACGGTGCAGATGCTGTGATGCTTTCGGGTGAAACCTCCGTGGGTAAATTCCCTGCGAAGGTTGTTGAGACTATGGCAAATATTGTCGCCCATGTTGAATCTACTTTCGACGTGAAGCCAAATATTGAGAACGAGCCATCTGTTAAAAACGAGCGCTACATCACCAAAACCATTTGTTACAACGCGGCAAAAATTGCAGACCAAATAGATGCAGCGGCTATTTTAACCATGACTTTTAGTGGATATACCGCATTGAAGATCGCTGGTCACCGTCCCAAAACAAAAATCATAGTATTCACTGCCAACCGCCAAATCATGAATCAAATGTCATTGGTTTGGGGGGTAGAAGCTTTCTTCTATGATAAAATGGAGAGTACTGATCAGAGCTTTAAGGATATCAAAGCCATTCTTAAAGAGAGCGGTACCGTAAAAGAAGGTGACCTTATTGTGAACATCGCGTCTATGCCAATCCAAGAACGTGGATTTACGAATATGTTGAAAATATCAGCTATTGACTAAACGTCATCGGACTGATTTGTTATTGAAAAGCCCGGCTTTGGCCGGGCTTTTCTTATTTTAACCTCATGGGAAAATCACAACATATGTGGAACGAGCAAAAAGACGCCTTACACCGATCTTTTATGTTTCAAACGTTTTCAAAAGCCGTTAATTTTGTTAATGACGTTGCGGGGGTATCTGAGCAACACCATCATCACCCAAAAATAACAATAGACTATACGCGCGTCGTTTTAGCCCTCAACACGCACGACGCTGGAAACATAGTAACAGATAAGGACCATTTATTAGCTGCTGCGATAGATCAGGTCTACCAAGAATATAGCCTATAACCCCGTTTTGAATTGCTCTAAGAAACGTTTGTCGTTTTCAGTAAACAGGCGAATGTCTGGAATCTGATAGCGGTTCATTGCTATTCTTTCAATTCCCATTCCAAAAGCATATCCCGTATACACATCAGGGTCAATACCGCTTGCACGCAAAACATTTGGATCAACCATTCCACAGCCCATTACTTCAAGCCATCCCGTTCCTTTCGTGATTTTATAGTCAATCTCGTTTTCCAAACCCCAGTATACATCTACCTCAGCGCTGGGTTCCGTAAAAGGAAAATAGGAGGGACGCATGCGTATTTTAGCTTTACCGAAGAATTCCTTAGCGAAGTACATTAACACCTGCTTGAGGTCCGCAAAGCTCACGTCTTTATCTATGTAAAGCCCTTCAATTTGATGGAAAATACAATGACTTCGAGCGCTAATTGCCTCGTTTCTAAACACACGACCTGGGCTTATCGTACGTATCGGCGGTTGATTATTTTCCATTGCCCGGACCTGTACACTAGAGGTGTGTGTCCTTAGCGCCCAATCGGGATTGCGTTGGACAAAAAACGTATCCTGCATGTCGCGAGCAGGATGCTCTTCTGGAAAATTTAATGCTGTAAAATTGTGCCAATCGTCCTCAACCTCAGGACCTTCGCTAACATTAAAGCCGATGCGCTTAAAAATGTCTACGATCTCATCTTTAATCGCGTTGATTGGGTGAATGGCTCCAAATTCCTGAGGCCGGCCTGGGCGTGTTAAATCTCCGTTTTGACCTACAACGGCAGAAGACTCTAATTCCTCTAAAGCCTCTTTATGCTTGACTTCAGCAAGGTCTTTTAGGGAATTTAACGCAGCTCCAAACGCCTTTTTCTGATCTGCTGGAACCTCTCTGAATACTTTAAAAAGCTCCTGAATAGCACCCTTCTTACTGAGGTACTGTAATCTAAAAATTTCCGCTTCTTCCTTGTTTGTGAGGGAGGTAGCTTCAACCTGGCTTTTTAAATTTTCAACTCTTTCCAGCATAATTGGCCGTTCTAATACGTTAGCTTTGTTGTAGATTTGGCGAAATTACTGAATTCCCCGCATGAAACGATTTATTCTTTTAGTACTCATTGGATTTGTCCTTACCTCTTGTCAAGAAGAGGTGGTAGACGAATACTTCGTGAAAGTAAAAGTGGTTAATGAAAATGGTGTCCCCATTCAAAACGCTGCTGTTAAAATGTTTGCCCCTGTTGCAGGTGCAACGGAATGGTACAACTTTACAGATCCTAGCGGTGAACTCATCTTTCGCTCTGGCTTCGAAGCGTATTACGACCTCAAAGCATGGAAGATGATTTACGAAGGCTGTAATTACGTTCGATTGGTAAAAGGGGAGACAGTTGAAGTAAATGTTGTAATTTACCCCATCGGCGAACCTAATGGCTGTGTAGAATAATGAAACGTATACTCACTCTTTTTGCTTTATCAGCAGTACTCCTTACCGGGTGTCAGATAGAAAACCCTTCTTATCCGTTTAGAATTAAGGTAACTAACCCAAGCGGTATCGCTATTCAAAACGTAACGGTAGAGGCGTCAGTTGATGTCCCTGGTTACCGTGAAGAAGCTTATTTTATTGGAGTAACCGGTCTGGATGGTATCGTGGAATTTGAATACGATTACGAAGCTGTATTCAAGGTTTTAGGTACCCGCGGTGAAAATCCATTTACACACATCGGTTGTGGCTTCATTAAATTAGAACCCAACAAAACGGTAGAAACTGAAATAGTTCTATTGCCTTATGATCCCAGCGACCCTGGGTGCTAATACGACAACTTTATAAAATCAAAGCGGGCCGATAGTCCGCTTTTTTTATAAATACCCATTTGCTTTAAAGTATTGCACAACGGCCTCCTTCATCAAAACGGTTTGCTCACCTGCCTTTAAATTAGGTAACGGTTTAAGCGATTTAAAGTGCGGCCACCCTTCATCATCGCGTTTTTCAAATTCATAATAACCGAAAGGTTCTAAAAT
This sequence comes from Cryomorphaceae bacterium, assembly GCA_024638285.1. Lineage (GTDB taxonomy): Bacteria > Bacteroidota > Bacteroidia > Flavobacteriales > Schleiferiaceae > UBA10364. The sequence continues at coordinate 24,297 of JAHEKP010000009.1, read as the reverse complement.
GGTACATATGGCAATATGAAGGACGTTGATCTTAACGTCCTTTTTCATCTTTATATAACCCATCTGGAGTTCTTGGGTTCCAATAAGCAGTAAAACCCCGTCCAAATCTAAGTCTCCGTCACCAGGGAATTGTTTAGTAAGTTTCTTTACTAATCGCTCCCAATCTTGCTTTAATTCTTCGCTTCTCATTAATTTGCCGCTATTATGGTTGGACTAGACCTTGTTATCGTTGTTTTCTGCGCCTTTCTTCTTGCTAAAGGTATATGGAAGGGCTTTGTGAAAGAAATCGCGGGAATCGTCGCCGTAATAGGTGGTGTCGCCGTGTCTTTTCTCTTTCATGCTCAAGTGCAGCCTTATATCACCACGTTTGTAGGAGAAAAGTACGTTCAACTGACTTCATACGTTCTTGTGTTCCTTGGTTTTTATCTGATTGTTATGCTTTTGGGCAAACTGTTGGATAAAATTCTACGCTCCATCTTCCTTGGCGGAATTAACCGGGTTCTAGGCGCCCTTTTCGGGCTTATTAAAGCCTGTTTTTGGCTTACCCTTTTAACCTTTGCGTATACCAAAATACAGCTCGGACTTGGATTCAATCAGCCGGTCTGGGTGACCGATTCTATTTGTTATCCTTATTTGCTCGACCTTGTTAGCATAGGAGAAAGCCTTATTCCTGCTTAACTCAGTGCCGCTACGCCGGGAAGTGTTTTTCCCTCAAGAAACTCAAGCATTGCGCCACCACCCGTGCTAATGTAGCTTACCTTTTCAGAATATCCGAACTTATTGACAGCGGCCACGCTATCACCTCCTCCAATTAGTGAGAACGCGCCATTAGCCGTTGCCTCTGCAACGGCTTGTGCTACCGCTTTTGTTCCCCCCGCGTAATTTTCAAATTCAAACACACCCATGGGGCCGTTCCAAATAATAGTTTTACTCGATGCTAAAGCCTCTACTGCATTTGCAACACTTTGCGGACCATTATCTAAACCCATATAGCCTTCTGGTATCTCTCCTATAGGGCAAACGCGCTCTGCTGGCGTATCCGCGAATTCCTTGGTGATAAGCGTGTCTACAGGGATCAAAAGATTACACCCTTTCGCCTTGGCTTCCACTATAAGTTCCTTGGCTAAATCCAGCTTATCGTCTTCAACTAAAGAGGTTCCTATGTGTCCTCCCATGGCCTTCACAAATGTAAAACCCATACCACCACCAATAATTACGGTGCCAACGTTGTCAATCATATTGGTAATAACGCCAATTTTTGAGCTGACCTTAGCGCCCCCAATAATGGCAACAGTAGAATGACGATCGCTGCCTAATGCTTTTGAAATACTTTCTACCTCTGCATTCATTAAGTCGCCAAAGCCTTTGTTTTCTTGCGAGAAAAACTGCGCAATTATCGCTGTTGACGCATGCGCTCTATGTGCTGTTCCAAACGCGTCGTTCAAATAGATATCGCCCAATCCTGCCAAGGCCTTTGCAAAATCTGCGTCACCGCTAGTTTCCTCTTTATAATAACGTAGGTTTTCCAATAACACCGCTTCACCCTGCTTTGCTTTCGCAACTGCCGCTGCTGCCGCTTCGCCAATACAATCCTCAGCAAAATGGACAGTAGCTCCAACGGCTGTTTCTACTTCACCCACTAAGGCGCTCAAAGACATTTTTTGAACGCGCTCACCGTTTGGACGACCTAAGTGGCTCATCAAAATCGGAATTCCGCCTGCCGCCAACACTTTTTTAATCGTTGGTGCAGCCGCCATAATTCGTGTATTGTCAGTCACAGCAAGGTTTTCATCCTGCGGTACGTTAAAGTCAACGCGGATTAGAACTTTCTTACCTTTAAAGTCGAAGCTTTTCATATATTTTTGAGTGTTATTTCAGCGCCCAATTTACTACCCAATTTTCACTCTACATTAGATGTTTCGCATATATAACAACCAAGATTTAATGGGCCAATTGTTTGCTGCTCACTCCAGTAGAAAACTTCATCACACCAACCTTATCTCTGGTGGCCCCGGAGAAGACCCATTGCCTGTGGCGCTTAAACTTGCGGCCATGCTTCTTTGCGAAACAAAAACCGCGTGTGGCACCTGCAGAAACTGTAAGCGCGTACACAAACTAGAACACCCAGATTTAAATTTTACCTTTCCTTTTGTAAGCGGCGGAAATACTGGTACTTCCGATGATTTCTTAAAAGATTTTAGGCAGGCCCTTTTAAACAATCCATTCCTTGATCCCGACAGCTGGCAAAGACAAATCACAACTAAAAACCAGCAATTGCAAATTCCTGTAAAGGAGATTCAAAACCTACAACAAAAACTCAGTTTAACAGCAGCAGAAGGAGGAAACAGGGTGCTCCTTATCTGGATGCCAGAACAAATCAAGGCAACCGCTTCGAACAAACTGCTTAAGCTCATAGAAGAGCCTCTACCAAACACTTTCATTATTCTTGTTTCTCATCGAAAAAACAAACTTCTTCCCACGATCGTGTCACGCTGCGCACCTTGGTCTTGCAAGCCTCTGGACGAATCATCTTTTAGCCAATACTTTGCAGATAGCCCTGAACAAACACAACGGCTCTTAAGTATGGTTTTCACACCTAATTTAGGCGCCGCAATAACCGCTTATGATGATCCCGAAAGCACGCAGATTGATCGTTTTGCCTCATGGATGAGAACGTGTTACAAAGGAGTGCCCTTAGAAATTACATCTGCAGTCAATGAGCTCGCATCTCTGCCAAAAGAGACTCTTAAAACACTAATTATCAGGTCTTTACATTTTTTAGAGCGTGGATTCTACCACAACGTTCAAAACACATCAAACAACGCTACGGACCTGGGTGTAATAAACGTTCAGAAGTTAAGCGGCGCCGTCGTTCCTAAAGGCGCTTCCGGTATTACGCGATCACTTGGGGACTGTCTAAACGACCTTGAAAGAAACGTTCATGTAAAAACAACATTGACGCATACTTCTTATGCCCTTTATAGCGCCTTCCGCGGCAATTAAGACTTCTTAAAGACGTAAATTAAAGAACTCTTATTGTCCTTACCTCCTTTGATGTTGCTTATTGTTCCTTGCACAACACCCTTCAACCAATGCACTATACGCTTTGTAGAGGCGCCTTCCTTATACTGTTCGCTAATTAAACTGATATAGTAGCTGTCTAACGACATTGGTAAAACCTCTTGTAATTGAAACCCATTGCGCTCCAAAGCGGCGCTCATGCTTTTTTTCGTAAAATGATGGACGTGGATAGGAATATCCCAAGCGGCCCAATGTGCGCCATAGTGCTGTGCGTCGTGGCTTTCAGGGTTAGGAACTGCTATTATCAATGTTCCGTTGTTTCTAAGTTTTGTCTTAAACGATTGAAGCAGTTCGTCGAGGTTATACACATGCTCTAAAACATGCCACATGGTAATAGCATCTACCTCTCCCTTTACTTCGTTTATAGAGCTGTAAACGCTTCCAAACTTTGATGACTTTGTGCGTGCGCCTTCATTAATTTCTACACCTTGGACCTCATACCCTTTAGAAATCATTTTCTCCATGAATTGGCCTGTTCCACAGCCATAATCTAAAAGCGTTTTCCCCTCCGTATAATTCTTAACGTGACGGTGTTTCCAATTCAAATTTATCTCACGTAAGAATTGATAAACCTTTGCAAACACCGAAGCAGCATCATCCGTGTGGCTAATGTAATCTGGGTTATCGTAATACGGCCCTACCGACTCTTCGCGAACTCGTGGGTTGGTGAATAAGTGACTGCACTGCCCGCAAGCCCAAATATCAAAGACCTCATTACTTGTGCTGTAATCTTTCACCGATTGCTTAAACGATATGTCGTTTTCCAAACAAGCGGGACATTGTGTTAACTCTTCTCTCATATTGTTTCACGTGAAACTATTATCTGCCCATATAGACAAGCAGCACGTGTATATCGCTTTGGCTAATACCGCTAATCCTGGATGCTTGTGCTATTGTAGCAGGTTGTATCGCCTTAAATTTATCACGTCCCTCATAGCTTAATCCCTTAACCTTATCGTAGTCAAAGTTTTCAGGAATAGCCTTCATATTAAGACGTTTCATTTTTTCCACATTCTCGCGTTCGCGTTCTATATAACCGCCATACTTAATGTCAATTTCTAGTTGCTCTATAACATCCTGACGCCACCATTCCTTTTCTTTAAATTTAGCATCAAAGTCTTTAAGCTTAAGGTTCGGACGCGAAACGAGTTTGCTTGTTTTTATTTTTTCTGTTGCACTTTTTTCTCCACAACCCTCCAGAACCTCATTTACATATGACAACGGTAAGTTTTTATCCAGCGCTGCGTTCCCGCTTAAAATCAAACGCTCTTTCTCATTTAACAACATCAATCTATTTTTCGACGCCAAGCCTACCGCGTGACCTAATTTCGTCAGTCTGATATCCGCATTATCTTGTCTTAGCAACAGTCTATACTCCGCTCTTGAGGTAAACATTCTGTACGGTTCTTCTGTGCCTTTAGTAATGAGGTCGTCTATTAAAACTCCTATATACGCATCGTTTCTGCCCAACACAAAAGGATCCTCACCTCGCGTCTTCAATACAGCGTTAATCCCGGCCATTAGGCCCTGACACGCTGCTTCTTCATAACCAGTCGTGCCATTAATTTGACCAGCGAAATAAAGTCCGCTTATTAATTTTGTTTCTAACGTATGTTTCAGCTGTGTAGGCGGGAAGTAATCATACTCGATTGCATAACCAGGTCTGAAAAACTTTGCTTTTTCAAAACCTCTAACTTTATGCAGTGCTTCATATTGAATTTCCACTGGTAAGCTGGAACTGAATCCATTTACGTAAACCTCAACCGTATTCCACCCCTCTGGCTCTACAAAAATCTGGTGCGACGTCTTCTCAGAGAACCTATCAATTTTATCTTCGATAGAAGGGCAATAGCGAGGTCCTGTGCCTCTAATTGTTCCATTAAATAATGGAGAACGGTCAAAACCTTTCTTTAGAACATCATGAACCTCTTGAGACGTGTGTGTTATCCAACAACTTCTTTGTTTTTTGAGTGTATACTCTCCTTCAAAACTAAATTGGCCGGGATGTTCATCACCTGGCTGTTCTTCCATTACTGAAAAATCCAATGATCGCCCGTCTATACGTGGAGGCGTACCTGTTTTCATTCTACCTGCCTCAAAGCCCATGGCTACAAGCTCCTCTGTAATACCCGTACTTGCGCGCTCGCCGGCTCTACCTCCTCCAAAGTTTTTGTCCCCAACATGAATCAATCCATTCATGAATGTTCCTGATGTAAGAATGACCGTATCTGCCTCAAATGTTAAGCCCAGCGCTGTACGTACACCGTGAACAGTATTATCGCTCACATTTAGCCCAATAACCATGTCTTGGAACATATTTAAGCCAGTGGTTTCCTCTAGCAGCTCTCTCCAATACTGCGCAAATAACATGCGATCACTTTGGACCCTAGGGCTCCACATAGCCGGACCCTTGCTTCTGTTTAACATACGGAACTGAATCATGCTTTTGTCTGTAATGAGGGCACTACCCCCGCCTAAAGCATCTATTTCACGTACGATCTGACCCTTTGCAACGCCACCCATAGCTGGATTACAGCTCATTTGTCCTATGCTTTGCATATTCATGGTAATCATAAGGACATTAGCGCCCATCTTAGCAGCACTGTAAGCCGCTTCACAGCCCGCATGACCGCCGCCAACAACAATTACATCGTATTTTTCGTCAAGAACCATATTTTTCTATATAAGCCAACACTTCGTCTTCTTTGCTGCGCATTTCGCTAATTTCCTCCTCTGTTTTGTCTTTAAGCCCTGTTAGGTGGAGAATGCCGTGTGCTAGCACTCTTGTTAACTCTAATTCATAAGTAACCGCTAAAGACTCTGCGTTATCTTTCACGCGGTCAAGGCTAATAAACAGCTCACCACTTATCCTGTTCCCACGTGAGTAGTCAAAAGTGATAATATCTGTATAATAATCGTGGTTCAGGTGTTTAATGTTGATTTCTAACAACTCTTCGTCCGAACAACCGTGTACATCTATCTTTTTTAATCTAAATGATGGATAAAGCTCCTGAATAGCGTTTTTTACCCTAATAATCAACTGTACGTCTATATCCATTATTTAACGCTTCTTAAGCACGGGTAAAGGTAAGTCGGTCTCCTTAGATTTTAACACCTTAAAATCAATGCTTTCGCTGTCTTTTGATCTTGAATTATTTCCAGACTCGCTCGCTCTTTGTTCGCCCTGTTCCTTTTTATTAAACACGCTTTCTTCTACACGCCATAATCGGTCTTCCAGCTCGTTTAGGTCCTCGCCCGACTTAGTGCTATCAAATAATAATTCTTCCTTCAATCGATCTAACTCCTCTCTTGATTTACCTTGACTCTGGCCATTTTGATCCAGTTCTTCTTTAGCAGCATCAATTCTCTTTAATAACTCCTTTTCTCCCGGTATACCTGATGAACCCGGTTTATTACCCTCTTTGCCTTCCTTTGGATCACCTGTGTTTCCTTTCGCTCTACCTCCAGGCTTCTTAGAAGATTTTGGTTGTCCTTTTTTACCCTCCTTGCCCTCACCTAAAGCCGCGGGCTTTCCTGATGCACCAGGTTTACCGTTTTTACAATCCTTCTTTGCTTGGTTTAGACTTTGTTTTTCACTCTCTAAAAGAAAATAAAGCACTTGATTAATATCATTTAACGCAGTGGTTGCGTAGCCCACGTCGGCATCTATATTTTTCCCAGCCGTCATTTTAGATTCAATAGTCCGCATTGCTGCATGAAGATTTGCGCGTTTTTCATTGAGCATTTGGTTTAGTTTTGGTTCATTAACTAGTAATAAATCTAGGCTGTCTTTAATAGACTTTTCATTAACCAATACGAGCTGTTGTGATTGTACTTTATTCACTGCTATTGCTAGTTCTTGTAAATTCTCTTGTACTATACTGACCGCCCAACCACTCTTTAATAAACGCTTAATCCGTGCCACATTATCTTCCTGGACCTGCGCTACACTAGTAGCTAATAACTCTTTTAACTTATCACTGGCCTCTTTCGCCTGCTCCTCTCTGGTCCTACCTTCTTTATCTATATTCTTAATGCTTTCTATCGATGGCTGCAGCGCTTCTTTACCAAACTCTTCTATTGCTTCTGCTGTTTCAAATAAAGCACTATCCAAACCTTCATTTCGTATTGAATCTACCTTAGATAAAAGTTCAATAGCTTCCTCTAGACGCCATAATTCATCCAAACGTTCAAGTAATTTATCTAAAGGTTCTACCTCTTCGTTAATATCTCTTTTCAGCGACCTCTCTTTAAGCTCCTTCCTATCAACCTTCTCGTTGTCTTTTTCAATTGATCGCTGGTTATTCCTGTATTTAATCAACGATTCCTCCTTATTATCAACGATGGTACTTTTTAATGCTTGATCAGAAGCATTTTTTAATATTTGATTGGTAGTAAGCGTTGGTCTTCTTAACTCACGTTGTCTTAATCCATTGTTATTATCGAGGGCTTTGAATAAAACAGACCTCTTGTTGTCCCAAGATATTTTAACAACAGTGCTTAATCCATCTATTCTTGCTTCTTGAGAATCAATATTAAGTCGTATTAAACCGTAATCATCTGTTACCTTTATAATAAGCGAATCACTAGTGTTTCCTACCACTGTTATTAAAGGCGGTTCATCATTGAGTTGTAGTGTTGGGATTGATTGTGCCCAAAACGATGATTCTAAAGCTATGTTCCCTCCATTCCAAATAAAAGGTACCCCGCTTGTTTCACGTGAAACATTCACCCATATTTTATCTTTCAGCACACCTTGAAATGTTATCGTAATTTTTGAGCCTAAAAATGCTTTGATCGTATCTTGGACTGTATAGGGAGATAAATTCAAATATCTAGGAGGTTCTATCCTCGCACTCCATGATGATAATTTAGGTATACTGTCACAGATGATTGTTTGCTTTTTATAAAATCGTCCATTCCGCTCCCAATTAACAGATTCATTAGTTTTTATGAGTAGCGCTTCTGTGATATTTCCTTTATACACTGGAGTTAATACAGGATGATTCAGCTCTATAATCGTATTGAATACGCTATGAGTAGTATCCAAAGGGTCAAGAGTGATTGTTTCACGCGTATACGTCCCTTGAAAAATTTCAGTCTTTCCTTCGTTTATTATAGACATCGGGCTAAATACAATTATAAAAACAAGTAGCACGGCCGTCCAACCTATAATAGATGAAGGAATTTTTTTATTCAGCTCTTTTTTAAACAGAGGTATTTCGAGATATACTTTTTGTAACACAACTGTTTGTGCCCATTTATCTAACTCTTTTTGCGACAACCCTGTTATTTCATTAAGCCTTCCTTTGTCATAATATTTTAACCTTTTTGCTATACTGCTTAATGAATACTGTTTACTCCAGATAGCTTGCAAAAAATAACGAACCGGCCAAAATAACAACGCAACTAAAACTAATGACAGTAGTATTCCTACTATCTTTCTAAACACAACAAGTTCAGGAATGAAATAATGGTTATATACAGCTAGACCTATCACTGAAATAACACTTAACAATAATAATAAAACACTATAATACAATGACTTACGTAGATAAACTACGCGTAAAAAACGCTGTAATTCTTGTAACTCTGTCATTATTAATTACTAATTGTTCATCTGTAAAGGAGATAGAAACAAACGTTCCTAATTATAAATTAGTCCAAACAGGACGAAGTAAAAATCCCGCAGTTTTATTTTTTCAAGATAAGTATTGCACGCAGAACGATTCTATTACCAATTGGTTCCTAAAAAATAATTATCAAGTCATTATTGCTCATCGTTTAAATACTGACCCTTTATATATATTAAACACTGATCACCCTTTAATCCGCGAATCTAATGGATTAGAACTGATAGAAGCCTTAGAAAAATATCCCATCCAGTATGTTGCAGCATCCGGTTTAGAGGTGCATGCTACAGTTAATTGGTTTGTAAATACAGATGTTAAAGGAGGATTTTTATTCCCTTTTTATAAAGGTAGTTTTAAAGAATACCTGGTAGAGTGTATGTATAAAGATAAAAATGTGCTTCCTAATTATCCGTCTGAAATTAAACCCATAGAGTTAATACACCTGTTAGAAAGTACTCCACCTCCTAGTGGTATTTATGGAGGTTACTCACTTAGATTTTTACAAGGGATCTGGGAACAACAGGCGCGAGTTCAACTCACTTCTTATGAAGGTCAATTACTTTATAGAGTAGTTAAATAGATTAACTACACGCTATTTTACCCACTCTTCTTTGGTGACGACCGCCTTCAAATTGTTGTGTTAAAAACTCCGAAACAATCAATTTTGCCTCATCCGTTGAGATAAAACGTGCAGGTATTGCTACTACATTAGCATTATTATGTTGACGAGCAAGCGCTGCAATTTCTGGAGTCCAACACAACGCACCTCGAATACCTTGATGTTTATTCACAGTCATATTTATACCATTACCTGAGCCACAAATAACAACACCTAGATCAACATCACCATGATCAACAGCTAAAGCTACAGCATGACCATAGTCTGGATAATCTACACTTTCACTTGAGAAAGGGCCTTTATCAAATGCCTCGTGTTTTAAATCTCTTATTAATTGAATTAAAACTTGTTTTAACTCAACACCTGCGTGGTCACATCCAATTGCTATTTTCATCCGTCGTTAATTTCTACAAAGGTCGTAAATGTTGTGAACTACTCTGTGTATAAAGTTGGATAAGTGGATGATATTCTCTTAAAACTTTTACTTGCTTCTTTAAATTTTTTACCCAATTCAAAAATATATTGACATAAGCACAGTTAGTTAATAATTCTTCTCTGCTACTTATGAACTCGAAAAGTATAGATATACCCTGTAGGATGAGATTTATTTATCAACTTAATATAGTTAGTTATCTAATTAACAAAACGGTCTAAAATTTTATAATTAATTAATAATCAATATTTTAATTATTTATAAAAGTGTTAATAAACCTCATTAAACATGGAAAATATAATTTAAACCCATGAGTTATCACCGTTATCAACACGCTATATATATTACTATATATCTTTTAAAATGAATACATATATAAATAGAGGAGACTGGATAGTTAAGAACTCTAATCAGGCTTACGATAATGCTTGGATCACTGTGCGGCACTATGATGTTATTACCCCAGGTAACACAGAAGGTATTTACGGTGAGGTACATTTTAAAAATTTAGCGATTGGAATTATTCCAATTGATCAAGATGGATATACTTGGCGGGTAGGTCAATTCCGGTTCCCAATAAATACATACAGTTGGGAAATTCCTGAGGGAGGTGGTCCTATTGGAATAAACCCTTTGGATAGTGCAAAACGTGAGTTGCAAGAAGAGGTTGGATATTCAGCGGAACATTGGTCTGAATTTCTACAGATGGATTTAAGTAACAGCGTTACGAATGAGCGTGCTGTGGTCTTCTTAGCTGAATCTTTAACGTTTTTAGGTACATCTCATGATGATACAGAAAATCTTCGCTTAGAACGCTTGCATTTTAGTACACTTTATACTCAAGTACTTGAAGGATCTATTAAAGACAGTATTAGTGTTGCAGCTGTATTAAAATTAGCCGCACTACGGCCTGAATTTTTAGAAATTAAGAAATGATTTAAACCGTTCAAAGACTATTTCTACTGCAGATTCATTAGGGTGAGTACCGTTATCTTTAAAATAACTATAATCCCTTAATTCATCTGTAATTATCTCATAACTAGGAAAATATAAGCAGTTAGAATACTGTTCTACCAACGATTTTATAGCCAGTCGTAATATAGATTTACTTATAAAATTTTCTTCTAAACCAACCTTTGTGTATTTCACAGGGCTCACGGTAAAAATAACTTGCCAACGCTCAGGTAGGTGTGTTAAAACAGCAGTCCAAGCTTTAGTGATTTCATCGAGATCTAATAATTTACGCTTGAATAGTTCTTGAGGTAGTTTATGGCAGTTATTTACAATTGTTCCATTCAATTCCCAGTAGTGCGCGGTACCAAAAGAAATAATAAGTACGGGATGTTCACTGCGTTTTAAAAAGTCTAAGGCGTTGTTTCGAGTGGTAGTTATAAGCGCATCAAGTAGGGCTTCATCTGTATGTTGAAATTTATTTGCTGCTTGAAGTTGGTGGTAGATTCCTTTATAAAAAAAGCTTGGATTTAAAGTAACCTCTGGTTGTATTAACCATTCTAATTGTTGGGCTATACTAACTGGATTAAAAGAAGTTCCTAAAGGATTAAAAGAATACGATATCATACTTCTATCCAAAGGGGTAGCTAGATTTTGAACAAAACAACTTCCTAATCCAAAAAATAAAAAAGGAGGACGCGATTCAACGGGTCCTCCAAGTTTTACAGGTGTAATCACGGTTTAAAGATTAAATTCAATGCCTTGGGCTAAAGGTAAATCACTTCCGTAATTAATAGTATTAGTTTGCCTTCTCATATATGCTTTCCAAGCATCTGATCCACTTTCACGACCTCCACCAGTTTCTTTTTCACCGCCAAAAGCACCACCAATTTCAGCTCCTGAAGTGCCTATATTCACATTAGCAATACCACAATCTGATCCACTCTCACTTAAGAAAATATGGGCTTCACGCATATCGCTAGTCATGATAGCTGAAGATAAACCTTGTTGAACACCGTTTTGAAGTTCTAATGCGTTGTGTACATCTCCAGAATACTTAATAAGGTAAAGTATAGGTGCAAAAGTTTCAGTCTGTACAGCGTTGTATTGGTTTTCAGCTTCAATAATACAAGGCTTGACGTATAATCCATTAGTATAAATTCCACCGTTTAAAACCGTACCACCACAAAGTATTTTCCCACCCTCTTTTTGAGCGTTTTGAATAGTATTTAAGAACGCTGCAACAGCATCTGCATCAGTTAAGGGTCCCACGTGATTTGATTCATCAAGAGGGCTGCCAATTTTTAATTGGTCATAAGCACCTACCAATGCATCACGGACTTTATCGTAGACGGATTCATGAATAATCAAACGGCGGGTAGATGTACAACGCTGTCCACAAGTACCAACAGCCCCAAAAACAGCTCCTGTCACAGTCATTTTTAAATCTGAACTAGGAGTGATGATGATTGCGTTATTACCCCCTAATTCAAGAATACTTTTTCCAAATCGCTGGGCAACAGCAGCACCAACAATTCTTCCCATTCGCGTTGACCCTGTGGCAGAGACTAGAGGAATACGGGTATCATTTGTAATCCATTCACCCACTTTATAATCACCGCTCACGATAGTAGAAATACCATCAGGTAAATTATTTTCAGTAGCTACTTTATTCCAGATGTGTTGGCAAGCAACAGCACAAAGTGGTGACTTTTCAGAAGCTTTCCAAACCACAGTATTTCCACATACTAGAGCTAAAGCAAAGTTCCAAGACCATACAGCAACAGGGAAGTTAAAAGCAGAGATTACACCAACAACTCCAAGCGGATGCCATTGCTCCATCATGTGATGATCAAGTCGCTCACTTTTAATAGTTAATCCATACAATTGACGTGATAAACCGACAGCAAAATCACAGATGTCTATCATTTCTTGAACTTCACCTAAACCTTCCTGGTAACTTTTACCCATCTCTAGTGAGACCAGCGCGCCAAGCATTTCTTTTTTATTTCTTAATTCATTTCCGAATTGTCTTATGTACTCACCTCTTTGAGGTGCTGGAACATTGCGCCAATCTTTAAAAGCGGTTTGCGCAGTTGAAACTACTGCGTTGTATTGTTCCTCTGTAGTACTACTAACATCGCCTAAATGTGCAGAGTCGATAGGTGAGTAAGAGGCAATCCATTCGTTAGAATCATGCCATTGTTTACCTATTGCGGTACCGGCATTTTTAGCTTCTACGCCTAGGTTTTTTAAGATTGTGGTCGCTGTGAAATTTCCCATGTTCTTGTTTTAGGTGAGTGTATAAAATTAAACATAACGAACGACTTTTGTTGTATTCTAAAAATTGCTTTACTGATTTTTTAAGTGGACTTACTGTGCCGTACCTTTGTTATTTAGAATTAATTTAAATAAGATGCGTTTTACCTTTGTTCTTCTAGTATTTGCATTTGGTTTTGGAGCCTGTTCAACACCCCCTAATACTCCGGTATCTAACACTACTGAGCAACCCAAGGTGTTGTGTACTACAAGTATTATGGCAGATTGGTTAACGAACATATCTGGCGATGCGTTTGAAGTCACGGCATTGTTAGATAAAGGAATTGACCCACACACTTATAAGCCGAGCAAACGTGATTTAGACGCTATTAGAGCCGCAGATGTTATTGTTTATCACGGTGTACATCTCGAGGGCAAAATCATAGATATATTAGAGAAAATAGAGGGAAAGCTTATTATTGATGCGGCAGCACATGTTCCTGATTCTATCATTATAAGCGATCCTAATTTTCCAGCGAGCAAGGATCCACACTATTGGTTTGATACAGAGTTAGTCCAATTCATTGTTGGGGATATAGCAGAACAACTTATTGCAGCTTATCCAGTATATGCTTCACAGGTTGAAAGCGCAACTGCAAACTACCAACAACAGATTATAACTACCTCAGAATCAGTACAAAAAATAGTAGAAAGCATTGATCCTGAACAGCGATTAATTATTACCACTCACGATGCATTAAGTTATTTTGCGCGCACCTTTGGTATGCGGGTTCAAACCCTTCAAGGCGCCTCTACAGTCAGCGAATTTGGTTTACGGGAAATCACAGAATTGGTTGATTTTATATGCGAGAATAAAGTCCCTGCAATCTTTTTAGAGAACATTGTGAGTCCGCAGGCCATGGAAAGCGTTCAGCGCGGTTGTGAAGACAAAGGATTTAACGTAGTCCTAGGACCAGAACTATTAAGTGATTCTTTAGGCCCTGAATCAAACCAAGACACGTACCTTGAAATGCTGTTGTTTAATGCAACACTCTTAAAAACCTACTTAGTACGCTAGTTTGGATGCTTTTCTTAAATACTTGACGCTTCAAGATCCTAATGTGCGCTACGTAGCATTGGCCACACTGTTATTAGGAGGTGTCTCAGGAGCCGTGGGTAGTTTCAATTTTTTGAGAAAGAAAACGTTGGTAGGAGAAACTGTTGCACACAGCATGCTTCCAGGCGTGCTTATTGCCTTTCTTTTAAGCGGAGTAAAAAATCCTTACGTGTTAATCACGGGGGCTGCTATAAGCGGTTGGTTAAGTATTTTATTAGTGGACTATATCACGCAACAAAGTAAAATTAAAGGCGATAGCGCGCTAGCCATTGTGCTTTCAAGCTTTTTCGGTTTTGGTATTGTGTTATTGACGGTGATACAATCCAATTATGGGGGAGAACAGAGTGGTTTAGATCATTACATTTTTGGAAATGCCGCCGCTATGACTCCCGAAGACAGCAACGCTTTTGCATTGGTTTCAGGTCTAGTGTTGGCATTAGTCTTGAGTTTTTATCACAGTATAAAATCCGTTGTGTTTAATCTAGAATATGCAGATGCCATAGGAATTAACGTAAAGTTTATAGATGGCGTGATCAGTTTCATTACTATTCTAAGCATTTCCGTAGGCATTAAAGCGGTGGGCATTGTGATGATGAGCGCACTGCTAATTATTCCCCCCACTGCAGCCAGATTTTGGACGAACAGCTTTGTTCGCCTACTGCTATTGAGTGGTTTTTTTGGTGCCTTAGCAGGTTGGCTTGGCGCTTTTGTGAGTTATTCTCAAACAGCGATGCCAACAGGACCGTGGACCATTGTAATCATTTCGTTGATTGCTTTTGTTTCTATGTTGTTCGCTCCAAAACGTGGAGTGATTTATCAACGGTGGTCTAAACTGTTGTTAAAAAGAAGAATAAATGAAGAAAACCTTCTTAAAACAGCTGTACAAAACGAGGTTCGTGGCTTAGGAAAGCTCTTTAATAGAAGAAGCATAAGCCAGCGTCACGTTTTCGAGCAAGGCCTCTGGAATAGAACAGTTCGCAGATTGCGACGGAAAGGCCTCATTAAGAAAGTTCATACGGGTTTTACGCTGTCTACAGAAGGACGTTCTTACGGTGCAGAGATAGATCGACGTCATAAGATTTGGGAGATTTACCTGCAGCGGCGAATGCAAATGAGCATTAACCTTGTGCATGACGAGGCAGAAACCATGGAGCACTTCTTAACACCAGAAATTGAAGCAGAGATTCTTGGTGAGTTGGGGCTTTGTTCAAGGTTTAACCCGTTGTTGGAGATTCATGAATTGGTTCCAGATCGTCCAGTAAACGCGCTATAATATGGATGCTTTTTGGATCATAATAACTGGATTTTTAGTGGCCTCTTCGACAGGAATGCTTGGCAATTTACTCTTGCTTAGAAGAATGAGCATGATGGGCGACGCGCTAAGTCACGCTGTACTTCCTGGGATTGTTATCGCCTATTTAATTAGCGGTTCTAGAGCTTCAGTGCCGCTGTTTTTAGGTGCAATAATTATGGGCGTAGTTACAACACTGCTCATTCAATTTTTTTCATCAAAAGGCAAAATGCAAGCAGATGCCGCTATGGGAACCGTGTTTACCTTTCTTTTTGCGGTAGGAGTTATTTTAGTCACAAAATATGCGGGCGAAGCGGATATAGATGCTGATTGTGTATTGCACGGCGAGATTGCTTTTGTTCCACTACAAACCAGTTCGTTTTTAGGACTAGGCGTTCCAACGCCTGTATGGACCTTGCTGATTTTATTAGGTTTGGTCCAACTTGTTTTTTGGATAGGTTATAAGGGCTGGCTACTCACCTCTTTTAATACTGAATACGCGAAAAGCATAGGCATTAAAACAGCGATTTGGCACTATACGTTGATGGCCGCCACAAGTGTAGCAACCGTAGTAAGCTTTGAAAGTGTAGGGGCTATTTTGGTGATTGCTTTTCTTGTGGTTCCCGCGGCAACAGCATATTTAATCACGGATAACCTAAAGCGCATGACGCTGTACATTTTAGCGCAGGGTCTATTGAGCGCAGTGTTGGGTTATTTTCTTTCAGAATGGGTCGGTGGGTCGATCAGCGGGTCGATGGCTGTAGCAAGCTTTATTTTGTTTGTTGGCTCCTTTATATGGAGCAAAAAAAGAGGGCTAAAGTCCCCACTCTAGCCCTCACTCGCTTAACACAAAAACACGTATAATCGTCGTGTTTTAACATTCATCCAAACTTCGTGCCGCAATTGAGCAGCAGCAGAAAATTACTGTTAAGGAATGGTGAATTTTTGCAGGAGCGGGGCGTAAATCAGATCTTACCAGCTTGCATTCGGGTGCGTTCTAGGTAAACTTTGCATTTCTGCAAGAATAAATCCTAAATGAGCGGTGTGTACCCCTAAGCGTCCGCCGGTTTGCATCCATAATTCTGAATCCGGCATTTGTAATGTTGCGGTTTCCAGAACAAGCGCCACTTTTTCTAGCCACTGTGTTTTAAGTGTAGAAAAATCAACAAAACCAGATCCCAGTGTTTCAAATACAGGGTGTTTTTCAAATAATTCCCCGGTCCACATCCACAGGTCATCTATGCTGTTTTGAACTTTTTGGTGTGATTCTTCAGTACCGTCTCCTAGTCTAATGACCCATTCAGCACTCCATTGTGCCTGGTAAGCAATCTCTTTCACCGACTTCTCCGCTATTCCCGCTAAAACCAGATGCTCACACTGACGCAGTCCGTCGTAAAGGAAAAAATTAAAGGTGTCAATGAAAAAACTGCGCACTACACTATCACCCCAATGACCATTGGGTTGCTCTAATAGCAATGCGTTTCGAAATTCTTGGTGATCGCGTAAATAGGCCAAAGTATCTTCTGTGGCGCCGTTACCTTCAAGCTTAGCAAGCTCTTGGTATAGAAGACGCGCTCGTCCTATGTGATCAAGCGATGTGTTGATAATTGCAATATCTTGTTCTAAGACAGGGCCTTTAGAACACCAACGACTGAGCTGTTGACCTAAAATAAGTGCATCATCAGCGAGGAATGTAAAGTACTCCTTGAGCGCCTCTTCCTGTGTGAATTGGGATTTTTTCCCAGCTAACCAACCTCCAGTCATGGCTTACATGTGTTCAACATCATCAGGGATGTCGTAGAACGTTGGGTGTCTATACACCTTATCATCGCTCGGAGCGAACAAAGGCTCTTTTTCATCAGGAGCGCTGGCTGTGATAGACTCTGACGGTACAACCCAGATGCTGATGCCTTCGCTCCTGCGCGTATACACGTCACGAGCATTTTGGATAGCCATTTCTGCATCTGCAGCATGTAGGCTTCCAACGTGTTTATGGGAAAGTCCGTTTTTTGAGCGGAGAAACACCTCCCAAAGCTTCCAGTGGTCTTTATTCATGGGGGATAGGTTTTAGGCGGCGGCGCCGGTATTTTTTTTGCGTTGTGCTTGTTTCTGGGCGAAAGCATTGGCGGCTTCACGAACCCAAGCCCCTTCTTCGTGCGCCTCAACATGGTGCGCAATACGCTCTTTATTACAAGGACCGTTGCCTTGAATTACGTCGTAAAACTCGTCCCAATTGATGACCCCAAAATCGTAGTGCCCACGAGCTTCGTTCCACTTCAAATCCGCATCAGGAACGGTTAATCCAAGGTATTCCACTTGAGGCACAGTTTTATCTACAAACTCTTGACGAAGTGTATCGTTACTTTTACGCTTGATTTTCCATTTCATGCTTTGGGCACTGTTTGGACTTTCGTCATCAGACGGACCAAACATCATTAACGAGGGCCACCACCAGCGGTTTAAACTTTCTTGAGCCATAGCCTTTTGCTCAGGAGTTCCCTGCGCCAATTTCATGACCACCTCATAACCTTGACGTTGGTGAAAGCTTTCTTCTTTACAAATTTTTACCATTGCTCGTGCATATGGACCGTAAGAAGTGCGGGTAAGCATTACCTGGTTTTGAATGGCCGCTCCGTCGACCAACCAGCCTATCGTGCCCATATCTGCCCATGAGGGAGTTGGGTAATTAAATATAGAGCTGTATTTAGCTTTTCCGCTTTGAAGGTCAGAAATCATCTTTTCTCTCGACTCGCCAAGCGTCTCTGCAGCACTGTATAAATACAGCCCATGGCCTGCCTCATCCTGTACCTTTGCGAGCAAGATAAGCTTTGCTCTTAGCGAGGGTGCGCGGGTGATCCAGTTGGCCTCAGGTTGCATTCCAATTATCTCACTGTGAGCATGTTGTGAGATTTGGCGGATTAGGGTTTTTCTGTATTTTTCAGGCATCCAATCTTTAGGTTCAATCTTGTTTTCCCCATCGACGTACGTCTGAAAATTTTCTTCTAATGATACATTTGTTCCCATCATTCTGTGTATTAGGTCGCTTACAAAGTTAAAACACAACAGCGTAAGGTGTGTTATGGTTTAAGATTCCACTCTACCTTTACACCACAAAACAGAAAGCATGCTTAAATTTTTCAAAAAGAATAAGGAGGAAAAACCATCATTGCAGTCAAATGGCACGACCACATCAACAGGCGCGTTTTATCCGCTTGTTGTCAAAGAGGTGCGTCGTGAGACAGAAGACGCGGTGAGCGTGGCTTTTGAGCTGAGCGCGGAGCAACAATCGGTTTTTAAATATACACCGGGACAATATTTAACATTGCGTACTCAGATTAACGGTGAGGAGGTTCGCCGTTCGTATTCTATTTGCGCAGCACCACATGAAGGTGAATTGCGCGTGGCGATAAAAGCGATTGAAGGAGGTAAGTTTTCTACCTACGCGAACAAAACCCTTAAAGCAGGAGATGTGCTTGAGAGCATGGCACCTATGGGCAACTTTGCTTGGAAACACGAAGGTAGCGCGGCACATGTAGTCGGTTGGGCAGCGGGTTCAGGTATAACACCTATAGCGGCTATTGCGAAATCGGTCTTGAACAGTGACCGCGAGAGCACGTTTACGCTGTTTTATGGGAACAAGAACAGCAACAGCATCATTTTTAAGGATGAACTGGAAGATTTGAAAAACACGTATGTAGATCGTTTCGAGGTACATCATGTGCTCAGCCGTGAAGACCAAGGAAGTGATTACACCACAGGTAGATTAGATGCTGACAAAGTGAAAGCATATAGTGGAAAGTTCTTTGACGTATCCACAACGACGGGACACTTTTTATGTGGGCCGCTGGGTATGATTGAAGGGGTGAGCGGTGTTTTGGAATCGTTAGGTACGGCAAAATCAAATATTCACTTCGAACTGTTTAATACGGCTGGAGCAACTGAAGAGGCCAAAGCAATCTCATCGTCAAAAGCGAGCGCAAATGCGAAAGTTACCGTGGTATTAGACGGTGAAGAAACGCATTTTGAAATGGGACCTAAAGACTATGTTCTGGACGCGGCGTTGGATGCCGGAGCAGATGTTCCTTACGCTTGTAAAGGAGCCGTTTGCTGTACGTGTAGAGCCAAGGTGCTCAAAGGAACGGCGGAGATGGTCATGAACTACGCATTGGTGGATGATGAGGTGAAGGACGGTTATGTTTTGACCTGTCAGACCCTCGCTACGAGTGATGAATTAGTTATCAGTTTCGATGAGTAAGGTTAGTCCACGTAGCGGGAAAACCGCAGCAGAATTAGAGGAGCCCGGTCCATCAAAGCACCCTAAAAAACCCAAAAACGCTAAAGGGTATAATCTGGGAAAAGGCGCTAAAAAGCGCATGACCAAGGCGGCTAAGCACAAGAGCGGCCCTAAGAAAAGATAAAGTAAAGGCCCGCTAATGCGGGCCTTTTTTAGTTATTAGAAGTCCAGATATTGTTCGATCGATCGATATCAAGCAAACGTTTTGAAGGGTCGATCTCAATGGAAATAATGGGTTCTGATGCGGTGTGTTTTAAAACATATTCTGGGTGCGTCCACCCCCACGGCACTTGAGTATCGTAACCCTCAATACGCTTTGCACCATACATACTCACTAGCGGAATATTCAGCATTTCTATTCTTCCACTGGCATAAGTAATGCGCAAGTCAATAGGCATAGGGAAGAGCCCTTTGCGTTCGATGAGAATCTCAGCACCATTCGCGTCGCTACGCGTTAACGACACTGCGTAATCGATGCTTTTTACTTGATGCACATAATAGCTGAGGTACCAATCCAACTCTAGGTCAGACTCGCGCTCCATAATCCGGATAAAATCTTCAGGCTTGGGGTGTTTGAATTGCCATTGGTTCCAGTACCGCTTCATGCCCCGGGCAAACGGCTCTTCGCCGATGATGTATTCTAATTGGTTTAAAAATAGCGCTCCAGCACTGTAGCTATTAATTCCATAGGTACGGTTGTAATTAAAATGATCGGCCGGCGTGCTGAGGGGCTCGCGTAGACCGGAGGTGTCTAAATAAACATATGCTCTATATGCACCCAGATGCGGATTGCTTTCGCCGCGGTTGAAAAGGACGTTCATGCATTCTTCTTCTGCATAGGACGTGAAGCCTTCGTCCATCCACGGATAGGCAGCTTCATTGGTTCCGATCACGCCGTAATACCAGTTGTGCGTTCCTTCATGCACAAACAACCCTGTGAAGCCCTCAAAATCATCACCGCCTCCAAGCATCATCGTACACATGGGATATTCCATTCCGCCATCTCCGCCTTGTATGAGAGAAAACTGTTTGTAGGGGTATTTTCCAAAATGCTGTGCCATGAAATCGAAATAACCCTGTAAGTAGCCGTCTTGAATTTTAATCCAATTGGCTTCATTCGCTGTTTTAGGATCGTACAGTAAGTGGACCAAAGGACCGTTTTCAATCTGTAATTGAACGTGTTTATAATCTGGGTCAGCGGCAAAAGCAAAGTCATGAACGCGATCCGCTTTAAAGTGCCATGTGCGGAGCTCATTGCGCCCTAGCCGCACCTTTTTAACCCCTCCATACCCAAAACCAACGTCTTCAGGGTTTTGCAGGTAGCCAGTACCACCGAGCACGTAGTCTTTGTCAATATGAATGGTCACATCAAAGGTTCCCCAAACGCCATAAAATTCGCGACCCACGTATTGATCCGGGTGCCACCCGTCTTTATCGTATTCTGCCAGCTTGGGATACCACTGGGTCATGGTGAACTCCACTCCTTCTTTGTTGTTCCAGCCTGAACGGCGAATTTGCTTTGGAACCTGCGCGTTCCAGCGCATTTCAAAGGTTGTGCTTTCGCCAGGAAGCAGCGGTTCAGCAAGCGAACATTTAAGCACGGTTCCATTCACTTCCCAACCTAGTGGTATTCCGTTTTGAGTAAATTCACGAACCTCTTGAAAGCCAATTTCATCAGCACCAAGCCCAAAAATTCTATCGGTTACCCGGCGGTCCGGATCTTTGATCGTTCGTGAGCGTACGTCCATCATACTTCCCGGCTGAAACGCATTGAAATACAGATGGAAGTACGCCTTTTGAAGCGTATCGGGACTGTTGTTGGTGTACTGGACTTTTTGGTAGCCGTCGTATTGATGGTTTTCAACATTCATGGTAATATCCATGGTATAGTTGACCGATTGCTGCCAGTATTGTCCGTGTGCAATTCCTGAAAATGCCAGAAATAATGCAAGTATAGTTTTCTTCATCGTGTTGGGGTTTTATCCGAAGTAGTGATCTAGGCGGCCGCTATCTGCTAGACGCGGACCTTTTTCTGTCATTTGTAGGGTACAAGCTTCGTTGTAGGCGTCGTGCTCTAAAAACAAATGGTAGCCCTTTTCTGCCGCTTCTGTAAATATTCTGGTGCGTTCATCAAGGGTGAGCAACGGGCGAGTATCATAGCCCATCACGTAGGGCAGCGGTATGTGGCCGGTAGAAGGCAAAAGGTCGGCCATAAACACCACGGTCTTGCCTTTGTACTCTAGAATAGGGCACATTTGTGCGTCGGTATGGCCGTTCACCACAAACGCATCAAAACCTAAGCCGGTGTTAATTCTGTGCTGGTTTTCTTCTGCAGCAACGAATTTTAACTGACCGCTTTCTTGGAGCGGCAAGATGTTTTCAGAAAGGAAACTTGCGCGTTCACGAGCGTTGGGTTTTATAGCCCAATTCCAATGGCGCTCGTTGGTCCAATACGTTGCGTTTTTAAAGGCCGGCTCATAGCCGGTACGTTCCGTATTCCACTGAACCGCGCCACCGACATGATCAAAGTGAAGGTGGGTTAGGAAGACGTCGGTGATTTGGTCTCTATTAAAGCCCAATGCAGCAAGTGAGCTGTCTAAGCTGTGGTCTCCGTGGAGGTAATAATGCGAAAAGAATTTCTCACTCTGTTTGTTGCCGATTCCGGTATCGATCAAAATTAATCGGTCCCCGTTTTCAATCAATAAAGAGCGCATGGCCCAGGTACAAAGGTTCTTTTCATCGGCAGGATTAGTGCGCTCCCAAAGCCCCTTTGGCACAACACCAAACATGGCGCCGCCGTCGAGCTTAAAATTTCCCGTGTGTATGGGGTGAAGGGTCATAATGGATAGGATTTTTGGCAAGTTACAAAGCAGTCGCGTAATAGATATCACGTAGTGTGGTCATGAATGTTGTTTAATTTACTTTTAAACAGGGATGAACTAAATCGACCACTTTATCCTTGTATTAGTCATTAACTAATTGAACAAGAACATGAAAGCAAGCTCTAAGCACTTACCTATCGCAGAGTTTGAACCGCCAAAACCATTCAAATGGAATCAGTACCTGATCAATGGAACCATTGAAACTTGGGAGGGAGACTTCGAAGAAGTGTACAGCCCCATGGGCAAGGTTTCTAAGGAGGGTTCTACGGAAAGAATATACCTTGGCGCATCACCAACCTTAGACGAGGCCGCCGGCCTTAAAGCCCTTCAGGCGGCAAAATCGGCATACAACAATGGCCGCGGCTATTGGCCTACCGCAGGTGCTTCTGCACGTATTGCCGCAATGGAGAAGTTCGTTGCACTTATGAAGGATAAGCGTGAAGAGGTCAGCACTTTGTTGATGTGGGAAATCGCAAAAAACAAAAGCGCAGCATACAAGGAATTTGACCGTACCGTGGATTATATCTACGACACCATTGAGGAATATAAAGAACTGCAACGCAGGGGTTCACACGTCGCAAGCAAGGATGGTGTTATCTCCCAAATTCGTCGTGGTCCGCTAGGTGTTGTATTGTGTTTAGGCCCATACAACTACCCGTTGAATGAGACCTTCTGTTTGCTTATACCATCGTTGATTATGGGTAATACGATTGTGTTTAAACCCGCGAAATATGGTGTTTTATTATTGACTCCGCTAATCGAAGCGTTTAAGGAAGCTTTTCCTCCAGGAGCAGTAAATATTGTTTTTGGACGCGGAAGAACATTGGCGGGGCCTATTATGAAAACGGGTGATGTTGATGTTTTAGCGCTAATTGGAAATTCGAAAAGCTCAAATGCTTTAGTCGCTCAACACCCAAAACCCAACCGCTTGCGTCAGGTCCTTGGCCTTGAAGCAAAGAATCCAGCCATTGTTTTTGATGATGCTAATGTAGACAAGGCAGTTAAAGAATGTGTAAACGGAGCGTTGAGTTACAACGGTCAACGCTGTACGGCGCTCAAGCTTATTTTCGTGCATAAATCCGTTTCAGAGGAATTCCGCACGAAATTCACGAAAGCTGTAGACGCATTAGCGCTGGATCACCCTTCAACAGACAGCATGTTGACCCCGCTTCCCGAGCGAAATAAAGTAGAGCAAATGGAGGCTTATGTAGATGATGCTGTTGCTAAAGGCGCGTCGGTCATTAACCAAAACGCCGGGCGTATCTCAGACACCGCCTTTTTCCCCGCGGTTTTATATCCAGTAACGAATCAAATGGCCATTTTTCATGAAGAACAGTTTGGGCCGGTTGTCCCGATTGTAGAATATGAAGACCTAGAAGAGGTGATGACCTCCATAGCCGCATCAGACTGTGGGCAACAGTGCAGCTTGTTTAGCGATAATGAATTAACCATAGCCTATGCCGTGGACAATATGGTGAACCAAGTTTGTCGCGTGAACATCAATGCTTCTTGTCAGCGCGGTCCGGATTACTTGCCGTTTACCGGTAGAAAGGATAGCGCTGTAGCTACCTTGAGCGTGCACGACGCCTTGCGCTCGTTCTCAATCCGTACCCTTGTGGCGACGGGTGCAGACCAGAAAGAATTGGTCGGAAACGTGATTTCAGGAGGCCAAAGCACCTGGATGACGACCGACTACTTGTTGTAAAATACAACGGAAGAGATCTACAACCCCGGGCC
>JAHEKP010000026.1 GCA_024638285.1 Cryomorphaceae bacterium | reverse complement strand
ACGATACCCCGGACAGTTCTACGGCTTGGAATATTTGTGTAGCATTGAAAGAAAACGGATTACTTGCGAAACCCACTCACGGCAATATTATTCGCTTTGCACCACCATTGGTCATGACAAAGGCCCAATTAGACGAATGTATCGCCATCATCCGCACCACAATACTCAACTTTAAAAAATAATGCGCTGGCTCCAAGCCTTTTTCCCAAATGATCAACATCCCGATCACCACAAACCTCTTGACGGCTTACGCGGTCTCGCGGTGCTCATGGTGGTTTTTGGTCACGGAAGCAACCACGGCTTGGGTCCTTTTGGTGCGGATAGCCTACTCATACGTGGGAAGCTGGGCGTTTACCTGTTCTTTGTGCTTTCTGCCTATTTACTGGATCGTCAAATCATAAAAATGTTCCGTCAAGGACGGGCCGGTTGGGACTACTGGTTGTATTACATCTCCCGTCGAGTTTTACGCATCTTCCCACTCTTTTTCCTGGCACTCATTGTGTTTAGAATAGCGAATGCCAGTGGACTCAAGGTGGTTATTAACGACTGGAAAGAGGTGTGGCAGCATTTGGCGTTGCAGCGCGGTGATCACATCTTTTGGTCCATTCCAGTAGAATTTAAATATTACCTCATCAGCCCCATCATACTGCTTCTCTTTCACCGTCTATTTCGTTGGAACAGTTATGTAGTTGCCGTTACACTTCTTGCCCTTATGGTGGGCTCACATTGGTTCGTGTTGTGGTGGAATCCTGACGGTACAAGCACTCTATGGTTCCTCAATATTTTCTTGCTTGGGACCGTAGTGGCTTTAATTGAACAGCTACGGCCCAATTTATGGAATACCCTTACCCAATCTACCACCACCACTTACGCCGGTTGGGCAGTACTACTGATCTTTAGTATCTGGTCATGGCAAGCCAAAGATTATACAAACATTGCTTCCTTTATTCCAGCATCAGTACTGTGGTCCATAGCACTCATTGCATCCTTTAAAACCGGTTTATGGCAGACCATCTTGAGTTGGAAGCCCCTACGATGGGTAGGTGCCGTTTCCTTTAGCATGTACCTTTTTCATATCCCCGTATTAATGTGGGTAAAATCTTTTGCATTACCGTCAGAAATCGCGTGGCTCAGTTACCTTGCGCTCACTGCAGGCGTCTCGGCAATGACCTTTTTAATGGTCGAACGACCTTTGCAAAATTTCAAACCTTTCGTACATGGATCAACGGGAACAAAACCTACGTCTTAAAGAAGCTTTCGAGCGCGGAATCACCTATAAAACCTACAGCGAGCTACTCCAGCAATATGCCCGCCAAGGAAAAACCTCTGGTGAGCAAAAGGAATCTTATGTAGGCTATACGAAACTTGCAGCAGCACGCCAGCGCCGTTGGGAAAAGACCTACAGCCCTGAAGTGAATTTTATTGACGCCATTTATGATTGTAAAGTAAAAGGTGAACAATGGCTTGTTTTTACGGAGACCTGGTGCGGTGACGCCGCGCATGCTTTACCGTTTTTTAATGAATGGGCCATTGCAACCAAAATTCCCCTGCGTATCGTATTCCGGGATGAGTATCCAGAACTTATGGACCAATTCCTAACTGACGGTGGCCGTTCCATTCCAAAGTGGATTAGACTAAACGATCATTTTGAAGCGGTAAGCAACTGGGGGCCTCGTCCATCAGAACTTATGGAACACTACAAGCAGTGGAAGGCTGACTCAGATTTTGATAGATCCGAATGGTCCCTATTCGCACAGGACTGGTACAACAAAAATAAAGGCCGCGCACTGGAAAATGACATCTTTGATTTGATGCGGTAGTCGACCCGTTTGAAAAACGCAAGTCTGATTATTTGTTGTTTTTGAGATTCAAAAACATCTTTTCAAAGGTACTGTAGACCTCTTCTAAAAAGGGTTGCGTAAGGGCCTCCTTCACTTCCGCAATGGAAGGATGTGATTCTTTCATGAATTTGAACCCTTGTTTCATTGGGCCCGCCTCAAATTCTACGTAATGCCACCGCTCCATGGCGTAAATGGTGGTTTTGAATTGTTTGGTACTCCAGGTTTCGACGATGCGCATATTAGAAATCTACGTGGACTTTAAAGTTGAGTAATCTGTTGGTCATATAGTTTGGGACCGCGTATTGTCCCGCTGCACTGATATCTTTTACCCAAAGGTAGCTTACTGTATTTCTTGCCTGCAGTAGGTTGAAGATCTCAGCGCTAACCCATACTTCATCAAATCGGTCCGTCCATTTTCCGCCCAACACTTTAATAAATCCAATGTCCGCACGGCGGTAAGGAGGACTGCGGAAAAACCGTTCTTCAGGCTGGGCAATTTCATTCCCTATACCGTCCGGACCAAAAGGAAAGCCGCCGCCTAACATCAAGGTAAGTGAAAGCCGGGTAGAGGGGTCGTTAGGTAAGTAATCTTGAAAGTAAACGGCGAAATTAAAACGCGTATCCGTAGGTCGGGCGTGCCACCCCTGTACCAAACTGGTGGTGCTTCGCTCTTGAGCGCGGAATAGACTGAAGGTGAACCAGCTGTCGGTACCTTTCACAAATTCGCCATTGATGCGGGAATCAATCCCGTATACTCGAGCCAGCCCGTCATTGTTGCCTTGGTATCGAATGCGGACATTTTCCACATCGAAAAGATTCACACGTTGCAGCCCTTTGTAGTACGTTTCCAATGTCCACACAAAGGGCCGGTTCCACAATTCAAAGTCTTTGTCTTGACGCGCAATCAGGTGCAGTGCTTGTTGGCTTTTCACAGCGGTATTCAAACTGCCGTCCTTCAAACGCATCTCACGGTAAAATGGATATTGATCGTACAATCCGGCGGCAAAGCTCCAGCGATAGGCTGCTAGAAGTCCACCTTCCGGGATAAAATTGAATCTTATACGAGGGCTGATACGCACTTCGTTTGACAATTGGGCCCATTGCATCCGTGCACCTATGTTGTAATGCCAAATGCCTTTGTCTAGGGGTATGGAACCTTTTGCGTTGATCCAGCTCTTCGCGCGCGCATTGATTACAGTTTGGGTTGCAGCCACGTGTGTATAAAGTTCTAAACCGTTGGCAGGTGTGCTGAATAACCTTCCATCAATAACGCTATCGAACGTACTGCCGGTGTAGGGCAGGCTGTAGCCGGCACTGTCGATCCGTTCCCACTCTTTGTAGCGGTCGTAGATATTTTCTCCTTGTAATTGGACCCCCCAGGTAAGGTCGAACCTGTTCCATCCGATCAATTCCTCATATTTTACATTGCCGATGTATGCATCTAGGAAATTTCTTCGGTAATCCTGAAAGGCACCAACGCCGCGAACGAGGCTTATTTCACCAAAATCATCGGAACCTAGATCATTGTTAAGTTCGTTCAATCTATAATAGCCTATGACATCAGTAATTTCTAATTCCGTAGTGTGAAAACCTGAAGCAGATAGGGTTCGAACTCCGCCTCCCGCAAACTGCGTAAGTGTTTGGTATTTAGCAGCTAAGAACTGTGTATCGTAACCAAATTCTTCCTTCCCATCAAAGAAAACATTCAAGCGCAGGGCCTCCTGCAAGGATCCGAAGTTGGTTTGCCTGTTTTGCGGAACCTGGTTCATCCTATTGTGAGCGATATGGGCAAAGATTTCAATTCGTGATGTGCCTATTTCGTTTGGGCCATTCCCGAAAAGCTTTGTCAATAGCAACTGACCATCTGCGTTCACTGGAAAGTAGTCACTCTGCAGATCCGTGGCATTTAGAAGAACCGCATTGTTTCGGTAGCGAAGACCGCTCGCGATGGTCCAGCCTTTCGTATGGTTTTTTGAGGCCCAGCTTACACCGGTCAACGAAGTTTCTACGATGAGATCTTTTAGCTTTGGATCCCGAGTGTATTCGTATTTCACATCGAGAACAGAGCTGAGTTTATCGCCCTCCAATGCACTGAATCCTCCTGCGCTAAACTTTATGCTGCTGACCAGGTGCGGATGAATGATACTCATTCCTTCTTGTTGCCCAGCTCTAGCGAGGAAGGGGCGGAAGACTTCAAAATCGTTGATGTAAACTAAATTTTCATCGAAGTTGCCGCCTCTAACATTGTATTGCGAGCTCATCTCATTTCGAGAGCTCACTCCTGCAAAGGTTTTTACTACCCCTTCTATGCCTCCTTCTGCTCCCGTCGTGAAGCGAATGTCCTTCCCTAGGACATTGGTGCCTTCCTCTGATACGCGTTGGGATTCCACATCGACCTCATCGAGCAGCGTTGAATCCATAATTTGAGCATGAAGCCCGGAGACGAAGAAGAGGCTTATGAAGAGAAGTTTATTCAAAACCAATTAGCGTTTCAAACTTTGAAACAACTCCGTCCAAGCGAAAGGATTCGACAGGGCTCCTAATATTGCGGAAGCACCATTTCCTCCATAATAGCGCCCTTCGTTATAGAGCTGTTGGTTCTGCATGGTAATGAGGTAGTCTTGCATTTCTGCCGCATCATAGCCCATCGCAGCCGCTCTCGCACGAAGTTCATCCAACGCAAGGTTGCGTTGTGCGATATCCATTTCAGTTGTCTCAATTTTCATGGCCAGGAATTCTTCCTTAAAGTTTTCTTTTGACGGCCATGGGTAGACAATGACGGGATCCAAGACTTCAGTGTCCCATTCTAATACGATGCGCGCAAGGAAATGCTCTCCTTCCAGCGTATCTGCGACCCAGAATCTATTCAGACGGAATCCAATGTGCTGAAAAAGCACCGTATCTCCCGGCATCGCTACCAGTGAAAAGAAACCGTCGCGGTCACTTACCGTCATTTGTCCTCGACTTTTAACTAAGATTTGGACGTTAGGCAATAACTGGATTAAGGAATCATTGCTGACAATAACCCCATGAAGTTGCACCGGCTCTTTACCTTCCTGAGCTGAAGCTTGGAATGAGCAGGTGATAAGGAGGATAAAAAGTAGCGCGCGCTGCATCATAATGTGATTGTATACTCTTCTACGGAGGTGTTTCCAACACCGTCAATAACTACAACACGCAAATTATGGCTTCCTGCGGGGATATCCTTAGGAACGATGATTTTTAACATCTCATTTTTATAGTCAAAGTCGATTCTTGCGAATTGGTCGTTAATTCTAGCACTGTACCGATCAATACCTGTTTTATCATCTGCGGCGCGCAGGCGAAGCTCGCGATAGGCACTATTGCTTCGTGGGTAAGTTGTGGTTTTCAGCAAGCTCACCTCAGGTTTTTTCAAATCTTGATCCAATGCATAAGTTCCTGTACTTCGGGTCTTAAAAGTCATCACAGCGCCCTCGCGCTTCCCTGTGATTGCACTCTTTTTCCCCTTATGATTGGCCTCCCAAAGGAACCAACCTACCCCCGGAATCTGCGTGCTGTCTAAGGTCCAATCTAGGGTCATGTGGGTTTGCAACGCTACCCAACCTTCGCCAATAACGTAATGACCTTCTCCCTTTACGAAGAGGTTAAACTCGTCGGTTTTGTACAGGGCACCTGCTGGAATGTGTATTTGAACCGATCCCAAAGTCAACTCGTGATCTTTTTTCCAATCCAATTTTATAGGGTTCTTTCCAGGTGGTAGTGCCACATCTCCTTTTAGGTAAAAAGAAAATTCCGATGTATTTCCTTCATAGTCTTTGACCCGAGCCTCGACTTTTACCAGGCTGTCTTGAGCCACGGTAATCCAGCCCTTCGATGCGCGGAAGGCTGGTGCTGTAAGCTCATAAGTCTCTGTAATCTTTAGCGGATTGTTTTCAAGCTCATACAACCTAGTATAGCGAACCCCTTGTGCACAGTACAAATCGTAGTTGATGTGTGCGTTAATGAATCGTGAGGTGCTAAAATTAATTCGGCGGTAGTTGGCGGT
This sequence comes from Cryomorphaceae bacterium, assembly GCA_024638285.1. GTDB lineage: Bacteria > Bacteroidota > Bacteroidia > Flavobacteriales > Schleiferiaceae > UBA10364. The sequence goes on along the minus strand of JAHEKP010000026.1, from coordinate 4,353 downwards.
GAAAAAGACCTGGCCTTGTACTATAGCTTCAATCGAATACACACCATTGTTGTTATTCGCGAGGTCCTGTTTGTCGGTAGTGAATAGGTCAATACCTAGTGCGGATGTAGCATTTATAGTATCTCCAGCTTTGAACGAGCCCATATCACCGAAGTCTTTTGCGGTCCACTTTAGTCCGCGAATCTCCGGGTTACGGGTATCTTTTACTTCAAGCCCAAATTCTAAGGGATTCAATGGTTCTTCTGTCTTAGTATCTCTAATCTCAAAGTGAAGATGGGGTCCCATAGAGCCGCCCGTATTACCACTGAAAGCGACCAATTGTCCACGGGTCACCTTGAACTGCTCCGGCGAAGGGTAGAGGTTGCCGTCGTTCTTGCTGCGCTCGCGCAATTGGTCTTCCACCCATTTTTCCAATTCCGGATAAAAGGCATTTAAGTGGCCGTAAACCGTAGTATACCCTTCGGGGTGTCTCAGGTAAAGTGCGTTCCCGTAACCGTAAGGACTCACTGCAACTCGGCTTACGTAACCGTCGGCTACTGCATTGATCCGAATGCCACTGCGGCCCTGTGTTTTTATATCTATTCCGCCGTGGAAGTGGTTTCCGCGTAATTCTGCGAAAGTACCGCTCAAAACCAGCGGAATATCTAATGGAGGACTGGGCGCAAAACTAGATTGCGCTTGTAAAAAAGGGGCCGTTAGTAACAACCCAAGAATTAGGGACCGATTTAACATTCTACAAAGCTACAATTATGGTATATTTGGAGGAAACTGATTTAAATGACTACTGAAATTTCTGAAGTGCTTCAGCGTGTGGTAGATAAGGCCTCTAAAGTGGCCAATCGCAATGCGGAGTTACAGTCGAAAGTACAGGAGTTAGAAGAACAAATTGACCATTTGCAAGAAACCCTAGCGGCCTTGCAAGCGGAACATGCAGATTTTCAAGATCAGTTGCAACAACGCAATCTCGCATTAACTGTTCAAAGTGGTTCGCCCGCAAAAGACACGTACAGCGAGGAAAAGATTGCGGAGTTGGTACGGGAGATTGACCGTTGTTTGAAATTGTTAAGTGCGTAACCTCCGTGAGTGAGAACACGTTAAAAATAAAAGTCACCATTGCGAATAGAACTTATCCGCTGACCATCAAAAGGGAAGAGGAGGAGCAGATTAGAGCGGCGGTGAAAACCATAAATGATGCAGTAGCACGGTTTGAAAGCCGTTATGCTGTGCAAGACAAACAGGATGTACTCAGTATGTGTGCACTGCAACTTGCTTCCAAAGCGGAAATCGCACTAAAACAATCTCAAGATGTTCAGTCCCAAGCCGGCAAAGCGCTGGCTGATGTGGAAGCTGTGTTAGATGCAGCCCTACAAAACGGATAAACACTTTCCCGTACTTGCTATTTTTTGTGCTAAACTCAACGAGCACGTTGTTATGGACTTCGCTCGAGACGTTACGAGCAGGCCACACCTCTTAGAGGGAGTTCGCTCCAGTGGAAGGTCAAGACGTCACGGCAAGTGCAGATCCTGATATTTAGGAGTTTAGACAACATGCATAGCAGGTGCGGGATTTTTTAAAAACAGTAAACCCAATAGTGGTATGGTAATGACAATAGTTGCTGCTGTAGTAGGTCTTTTGATTGGTTTGGCTGGAGGCTATGTACTCTGGCAAAACGCACTGAAAAAACGCGGTGCCCTCATGATTACTGAGGCGAAAAAAGAAGCTGAGCAGCTTAAAAAAGATAAGGCTTTAGAAGCAAAAGAGAAGTTTTTAGATCTTAAAGAAGAGCACGAACGTGCAGTACAGAAGCGCGATCAGAAATTGGCAGAACGCCAGAATTCATTTCGCGAAAAAGATGAACGTCTTAAAAAGAGCATTGAAGAGTACAAGAAAGACCAGCGCAATCTAGAGCGCGACAAGGAGACCTTAACGAAAAAACGTGAGTCTCTAGATTCGCGCGTTCGTGAGGTTGAGAAACTTCGAGATAAGCAGATTGCTGAATTGGAAAACCTCTCTGGAATGACAGAAGAGGAAGCGAAGCAGCAAATGATACAAGCCTTAAAAGACAAGGCGAAGCTCGACGCACAAGCGTATGTGCAGAATACCATCGAAGAGGCAAAACTTACAGCGAATCAAGAGGCAAAAAAGGTAGTTATCCAGAGCATTCAGCGCGTAGCGACTGAAAACGCTATAGAGAATGCGGTTTCTGTTTTCAACATTGAGAACGATGATATCAAAGGAAAAATCATTGGTCGTGAAGGACGTAACATTCGCGCTATTGAGGCGGCGACAGGTGTTGAGATTATTGTAGACGATACACCGGAAGCTATTCTATTGAGCTGTTTTGATCCTGTACGTCGCGAGATTGCACGTTTATCTATGCATAAATTAGTCAGCGATGGACGCATTCATCCTGCACGCGTGGAGGAAGTTGTAGCGAAAACGACAAAGCAGATTGAAGAGGAGATTGTTCAGATAGGTAAACGCACTGCGATTGATCTAGGTATTCATGGCTTGCACCCCGAACTTATAAAAACAGTGGGTCGCATGAAGTACCGCTCTTCTTATGGGCAGAATTTATTGCAACACAGCCGTGAGGTAGCTAATTTGTGTGCCATAATGGCTTCAGAATTAGGATTGAATCCTAAGATTGCGAAGCGTGCCGGTCTTTTGCACGATATAGGTAAAGTGCCTCATGAGGAGACGGATCTACCGCATGCCATTTTAGGAATGCAGTGGGCAGAGAAATACGGGGAGAAACCGGAGGTGTGTAATGCCATTGGTGCGCACCACGACGAGATTGAAATGACCTCGTTGATCTCACCGATCGTTCAGGTATGTGATGCTATTTCGGGTGCCCGTCCTGGTGCGCGACGTATGGTAGCTGATAGTTACATCCAGCGTCTGAAAGACCTTGAAAATGTAGCATATGACTTTGAAGGAGTGACAAAGGCCTATGCCATCCAAGCGGGACGTGAGTTGCGCGTGATGGTGGAGAGTGAAAAAGTGACTGATGCTATGGCTGCTCAGATCTCGTATGACATCTCTCAAAAGATACAGACTGAAATGACCTATCCAGGTCAGGTAAAAGTGACGGTAATTCGTGAACTGCGTTCAGTGAACGTAGCGAAGTAAGCGCACACTTTATATTGCATTCAAAACGCCCGCATTTGCGGGCGTTTTTTTTTGGCGTTTTTTTGAGTGAATGGAATGGCAGGTGTCTATTTTCTCATAAATGATACAAAATAATAAATAATTATAGCTTGAACCGCTAATTTAAGCTCTAAACGAACGTATTAAGAGAATTTATTATCAATTGTGCCTTTTGGAGGTATTGGACTTTAGCAACATCAAAACGAACTAAAAACAATTGATGATGAAAAAGAGTATTACAACCCTAGCCTTAATACTTATTGGATTTGCTTCACAGGCACAAACTGTAGAACTCAAATCAAATGCCTTCGGGATGATCTTCGGCGCATATAATGTCACCGCTGAATTTCAACTAGAAAACAACCCTTCGCTTACTGTTTTAGGAAGCGCTTGGTATAATACGGAAGAATTTAAAGACTGGATGTACATCGATAGAGATGGTGGATTGAGCGCAGGAGTGCGTCAGTATTTTAATCGCTATGAAGACCAAGGGTTTTTCTTAGGGGCAGCCACTCGTTACATAGCGAATACTGCAGGTGGATCTTGGATTTATGATAATATTGGAAACTGGATCGAGACTCCTGGGGATATCAACGACGATTATGCCTCTTTAGGATTCACTATGGGTTACAAATACATCTACAATGATAAAATCTCCGTTGATGCCTTTATTGGTGGTGGACGAATTCTATGGGAGGCGCGTGATAATAGCTACCGAGGTCCGGCAGAATTCATTAGTGGATTTAACTTTGGATACCGATTCTAATTCTCTTAACCGCACACACCAACCTTTGGGTTTATTGGTTCCCCGGCTTTGCCTTCGTGCAAAGTCGGGGATTTTTTATGCCCGCTCCACCGCCCAATCCAGTACTTTGATGATGAGCGATTCCACCGCTTGGGCCGGCTCTTCATGAAACGTTCCTGCAGCTCGGTTGGCGAGTAATGCAGAGAAACTGTACGCCTCATGGCCTAATAGCGTTGCCAGTGCATAGATGCCCGCGGTTTCCATTTCAAAATTTGTTAACGTATGACCGTCGAAGGCCTGGTGGTGCAAGTCGTCCATCGCCTCCTTGAAAACAGAGGAAGTCCGAATGGTCCGTCCTTGCGGCGCATAAAAGCCGGGCAAAGTTGCCGTGATGCCTAACATTAAGTCCGGTATAGACTCTGAAGTACTCGTGTTGCATGGAGCCGGAATGTAAAAGG
>JAHEKP010000025.1 GCA_024638285.1 Cryomorphaceae bacterium | reverse complement strand
AGCATGACCGTAAATAGTACGGGGAATTACAAAAAGCCCTATTGGATGGCGGCTAATATCCTCGTGGACTCTAATCTGTCCATTTATAACATGGGGCAAAACGCTTTGCCACTTACACAAGCGAATACCACACAAATAGGTTACTTCGAGGCAAACGACACCACTTTTCCCGTCCAGTCTGGTATCGTAATGGTAGCTGCACAAAATGCGTCGGATGTCATTGCGACCTCTAATGGGAGCGGAAATAACGTGACCTTCACGGATGCTGAACTTTCTTCAGTGCTCACACAATTGGGTTCTTCAGGTTATGCAATTAAGGATATGGTTCAGATTGAATTCAGTTTCATCGCCCAATCGGATTCTATAAAATTTAATTACTGCTTTGGTTCGCACGAATACGACGGTTACACGTGCAGTAATTTCAATGATGTATTTGGTTTCTTTTTGGAAGGTCCTTACATCAACGGCGTGAGTGCACCAACAAACGGTACTGTCGTACGTAACATCGCTACAATTCCAGGAACCACCGTTCCTATTGCGGTAAACACCATCAACTCAGGTTCACCTTCAGGGAGCTATCCAGCCTCAAACTGTTCGTCGGCAAATCCGAACTTCGTCGCACATAGTGGCTATTACAACGCGTCAAACGGTTCCATAACTACTTTAGATGGGTACACAGATAAATTCACAGCAAAAGCTGAGGTGCAATGTGGAGGTTGGTATACCATTCGTTTAAAATTGGCCAACGTTTCGGATGCAGCTCTTTCTAGCGCAGTGTTCCTCGAAAAGCAGTCCTTTAGAGCTCCTGAATTGACGATTATTGATTCCACCAACGTAGGGAACAGCTTTAATGATACAATGCTTGTAGAAGGGTGTAATAAAAATGAAATTATTTTTGCGCGAAATGCCAATTTGAGCGTAAGCATGAAGATTCCAATCTACGTGGATACCGTTCTAAGCACGGCAGTAGAAGGTGTCGATTTTTCCGTTTTACCGGATACGCTTTATCTGGCGCCCTACCAAACTTCGGATACGCTCGCGTTTTGGGTTTACGACGACAATTCTCCAGAGACCAATGAAAGCTTGACTATCGTTCAAGACTACATCTACACCGATTGTTACAACTATCCCGTTCGGCGAATGAATTACCTTTTACGAGATAAAGATTCCCTAGAAGGCACACTTACCTTAAATGCAGCAACTGATACCGTGAGTTGTCCTGGGGATAGTGTGGAACTTTCAGTCATCACGACTGCTTTTGAAGGCTCGTATGATGGATTTTGGCTGGCAGACAGTACCTATGTTCCATCACGCTACTTTCAAATAGACGGTGATACATCCTTTAGCTATCTGATGTATGACGAATGTGGTGATACCGTACTTTTTACCCAAGATGTTTATCTTAAGCCGTACGAACCTATGGTGTATGAACGCGATACGGTTCGTGTATGTCCTGGCGACAGTGCATATCTTTCACCGGTGTACTTTGGCGGAGAAAATCCATGGTCTTTTTACTGGTTGGACAACCTTACGCAAATCAATCCGCGAATCATTCTTCCTTGGGACGATACCACTTTTGTTCCCTTTAGCGTTTCAGATGGCTGTGATATTTTGCTTTTAGACAGCGCATTGGCCATTAATATGCCTAAGCCTTCTGCAGGTTTTCAGTACCTCAACGATCCTTATGTTCCCCTCCGGGTGGCCTTTTCTGAAAAAGCACAAAATGAAGTGAGTTGGATCTGGTATTTAGATTCTACGATAATTACTGGAGAAGAATTTGAATATGATTTCGCCCGCCCGGGAGATTATGAAGTTACCCAAGTCGTTACAAGTGATTTTGGTTGTATCGACAGCATTACTTTATTGGTGGCGGTAGAAACAGACTTCTACCTATATATTCCAACGGCTTTTTCTCCCAATAACGACGGCATAAACGACTGTTTTTCAATACGAGGAGTCGGCTTTGAGGGGATTCAATTCGAAGTTTTTAACCGCTGGGGCAATGTCGTGTATTCTAGCGAAAGCGATGCGGATTGTTGGGACGGAACCTACAAAGGAAAACAGCTCCCAATGGGCGCTTACAGCTGGAGGTTGATGGTAGACCTCCCATTTGATGAGATTTCCATAAAGGAAGGTATTCTCAACATCATTCGATAATTATAAAAATGGAATGGTCAAAACACCAATGACCAGCACCAATTTATATCCCAAATGTGCCCATCTTAGGTTACGCACGTTTATGGAACGAAGTGTGATCAGGTTAGACACAGTGAGTAATAGCAATAAGATGACTATGCCATAAGAGGCATATTCGCTGAAAAGTGGTCGCGTGAAATAAGCTGGAATCCAAGCGAGAATGGTATTTATGACCAGAGCCAATTGGACTTTATGAGTTCCATAAATAGCGGCGGGATTTAATTTACCCGCGATAATGTCGCCTTTGAATCCCATTAAATCTTTGACTAATTCTCGAGAAAATAGTGCTAGTCCAAGCAGCATACCGTAAGCCAGAGTGGGTAAACTAATAAAGTGGTGGTAAATGCTGATACCAAAGAAGGGCATTAAACCTAGTATGGCAGCACTAACATGTCCTATGAACGGTATATTACGTAAGCGGTGTGAATAGAGCCACAGTAAAAAAGCGTAGATGCCGTAGTAACCTAAAGCACGCCAGCTCACAGTGAAGGCCATAAGTAATCCCGAGCATAGTAAAATTCCTGCTACACGAAGCGACGTGCTTTTCCGAACCAATCGTTCAAATGACGTTTGTTTTGGACGGTTGATGCTATCCGCTTCAAGATCATAAAAGGTATTGATTAGGAATCCACTGGCTAATAAAAGCGCAGATGACCAAATGCTGAGGTGCGTTCCAGCATCAGTTAATAGTGGTATGCGCGCGTATTTATCTGCAAAGACGTAAATGGCCGCTAAATACTGTCCTAAAAGAAGTAATAGAATGTTATACCAACGAATTTGGCTCAATAGAGCCAGTACTTTTAGCGCGTTTAAGCGCCTTTTACTCATGGGTTTCAAAAGCGGTAAACCACTTCAGGGGCATAACCCTGGAATTTATCTTTAATGCTTTCGTAATCACGAGTGAATCCCATGACAAAGCCTCCACCGCCAGAGCCGCAGAGTTTTAAAAAGTAATCTTCGGTTTCTAGACCTTCTTTCCAAAGTTTATGAAAACCGTTGGGAATCATAGGGTCGAAATTATCTAAAACTAAGGCGCTGAGCTTCTTGAGATTCGTAAACAACGGTCCGCGGTCGCCCTTCACGAACGCTTGTATACACGCGTCGTTGTATTTTACGAACTGATCCTTCAGCATTTTTCTAAAGCCTTCTTCTTTAAGTTTCTCCATAAAGATGGCAACCATGGGTTGCGTCTCTCCAGGAGCGCCACTATTTAAAAGAAATACAGCTCCTTTTCCTGCATTCACAGGTAAGCTTACGGTGCCCAATTCATCTTTACTCTGGATTAACAAAGGCAATCCCAAATAACAAATAGTTGGGTCGATACCGCTGCTTTTTCCGTGGAAATAGCTCTCCATCCAGCTGAACAATTGCTTCAATGCTTTGATATCTGAAGCTTGCTCCGGGTTCGCAGGAATTTTATCTTGACAGTAACGGTCGTAAATGGCCGCAACTAAAGCTCCAGAAGAACCAACACCGAAGCCTTGCGGTATGCTCGAATCAAAGAACAACCCGTTTGAGAGGTCATTGTCAAAAGCAGCAAAATCAAATCGACAAGGGGCTTCAGGACTTTTTAAATACCCTAAATACGCTCGAAGGTGCTCGTTGCTTTTTGATTGTTCCGCGTTTGGAGTGGTGTTGAACTGGAAGGCACCTTTGTAATAGGTGTGTGGAATAGAAAGACCCATGCTATCTTTTATGATACCATATTCTCCGAAGAGCAGTACTTTTCCGTAGAAGAGTGGGTTTTTATGTTCCATTAACCAATTTTTTCTGGGCCTAGGCCCACTTCGTCACATAGATAACTCCCGTCCTTACAAAAAGTTTTCAGGTTGTCTTCTATGAACTTCAAAGTTACGTCTTTATGGGATGCGGGGTACAAGAGATGAACGTTGGCTCCTGCGTCCAAAGTAAAGTACAGAGGTGTGCCGGATTCCTCTCGGAAAGCCCATACTGCCTCAATAACCTTTAGCGTATTTGGATGCATTAGAATGAAATACGGCGTAGATGCCATCATCATTGCGTGCAAGGTGAGTGCTTCACTTTCGACTAAAGTGCCAAATGCCTCTAGATCACCTTCACGTAAAGCATTTAAAAGTGCAGTTTGGTTGGCGTGTGCTTGCTGAAATCTTGCCGCTGCATAAGAATGGCCTTCCATGAGCTGGTGACCCACCGTAGAACTTACCTTTTTAGTCCCTTTGTCGACCAGTAAAATAGTGTCTTGAAAAGACTTAAATACAGGGTCGATATGTTCGTATGCCACAGCGAATCGATCGTTACTTCCAGGTGTGTCTTCATGTGTTCCCCAGGCTGCCATTGGGCCGAAAAGCGATCGTGATCCGCTCCCGGAGCCCAGACGAGCTGCTTCACTGGCCTCTGCAAAGAAGTCAGTGATGGTGATTCCTAATGCCTCCTTAATACTCATCAGGCAAAGTGATAAAGCACTCATGCCTGAAGCGCTCGAAGCGATTCCGGAACTGTGGGGAAAGCTGTTAGAAGTATGTACCTCAAAATCCCATTCACGGGTAAATGGAAATAACTCCTGAGTTCGGTCTAAAAAAGTGTGGATTTTAGGAAGGAAACTCGGCGCTTCTTCACCTTCGAGAAAAACCACTACCTGACCCGTACCTTGTTTGTACTTAAGTGTGGTTGTAGTCGCCGCTGCGCTCAGCGTGAAGCTGATTGACGGGTTGGCGGGTAATTGGACAGGGTATTTCCCCCAGTACTTCACTAGGGCAATATTTGACGGGCTTTTCCAGGTAACTTCTTTCATCCTCTATTCAAAGGAAATTCCGCTCACATTGTTCGCGCGGTCAATTTTTTTAATAAGACCCTGAAGGGTTTTACCTGGTCCGCATTCAACGAAGTCATTAGCGCCATCGGTCATCATTTCCTGAATGCTTTGTGTCCATCTTACCGGAGCAGTTAACTGATCGATCAAATTCTTTTTTATCTCGACTGGATTTTGCACTGCCTTTGCAACGCTATTCTGGTAAACGGGACAGACCGGGGTATTGAATTCTGTCGCTTCAATAGCGGCAGCTAATTCCGCACGTGCAGGTTCCATTAACGGACTGTGAAAAGCACCACCTACTGGAAGGACTAATGCACGTTTGGCTCCTGCTTCTGTAGCTTTGGCACAGGCCATTTCTATTGCGTTGAAGGTTCCTGAAATTACTAATTGGCCCGGGCAATTGTAATTTGCGGCAACTACGATACCGTCTACGTCCGCACAAATCTCTTCAACGGCTTCATCACTCAATCCTAAGATTGCGGCCATTGTAGAAGGCTGTGCCTCACATGCTTTTTGCATCGCTTTTGCACGTTTGCTCACCAAGGTCAGCGCATCAGTAAAACTTAATGCGCCTACCGCGCACAATGCTGAAAACTCACCAAGGCTGTGCCCTGCAACCATATTAGGCTGGAAGTCATTGCCCAATAGTTTTGCCATAATCACGCTCATGGTGAAAATTGCAGGTTGAGTAACCTTTGTTTGCTTGAGTTCATCTGCATCCCCTTCGAACATGATTTTACTTAGGTCAAATCCCAGCACACGGTCAGCGGTATCAAAGAGCTCTTTAGCTTCCTTATGATTTTCGTAAAGATCCTTACCCATTCCTGGGTATTGGGCACCTTGGCCCGGAAATACATAGGCTTTCTTCATTCTCCGTAGTATTCTATGATGTTATTATGAGTTTCGGCCAATTGTATTTTATGCAATTCGGCTCCGTATTCCGCGACTTTAGGCGCTAAAATCTGCCAAAATTCATAGGCAATGATTTCGGCCGTAGGCTGCTTGCCTGCCATAAAGTCAATATCTAAATTTAAATTTTTGTGATCTACCACGTCTATTACATGCTCTCGAACAATCTGTTTGAGATCGAATAAATTCATGACGAAGCCGGTATCTGGATTGATTTCACCGCGGACGGTGACCTCTAGTTCAAAGTTGTGACCGTGGTAATTCTCATTAGAACATTTTCCAAATATGCGCTTGTTGGTTGCTGCATCCCATTTGTTGTTCCAAAGTTTGTGCGCTGCACAAAAGTGTTCTTTTCGCTTGATGTAAATCATGCTTACTAAAGTTTAGACAAAGATACGATAGGCATACTTTACACCGATTCTATGCTTTTGAAAGTTCTTCCCAATCGCTATGGTTGCGAACAAAGTCCTGACAAGCAGCCATAAGCAGGGGGTAGAGGGTTGAGAACCATTGCTCGAGATCGGCTAAACAGTTCTGAACAGGGCTTTCAAAAAAGTGTACTAGTGGTGCGCCTCCAGGGTGCCTGTGAGCGATGCCGCGCGCCGCATTTAGTAAACCCTCTAGTTCAATGTAGGTGAACAGCCAATGCTGCTCGAGCAAGTGAGGAGCCATTGCAGCAGCCCGTCCTTTAAGGAGCATTTGATGTTTAGAAATGTCAGATTCCGCTGAAGAGATAAACTCTTCGAGGCTCTGGTGCGCAGAAGAATGTTGCAGTAATTTGAACTGATCCCAATTACGCTGGAGAAAATAATCCCCGAGCAGATCAAGCGCAACGGCTGAATATTTACCCGTAAATGGTCGGATATGGGCTTTGGCCGCTTTAGTTAAGGGATGTTGGTCGGTAAAGTCATCAATAAAGCGATGCAGGTCTATACCCAGACGCTGCGATGGCGTTGCATTAGCCCGCCATGCCTTGCCTTTAAAGCCATCTCCAGAAAAATTGAACACCCGCACTTCAGCATGATCTGGGCTGAGGTGCAGGTGTGCAGTAAAATTCATTGTATAAACGCACCAAGGTGCTGCTTAGCTTAGGCGCCCTTAACTTCGAATTCGAAGGCTTCCATTACTGGATTGATCAATAGCTTTTCACATGCTTCTTTAACCAATGCTTCGGCCGCACTCTGGTCAGAGGCTTCAACATCTAAGGTGAAGTGTTTGCCTATACGAACGTTTGTTAATGCGTCCAGACCAATATTTTTAAGATTCGCACTTACCGTTTTTCCTTGAGGATCCAAAAGCGCCTTTTGAGGCATGACATTGATTTCAGCAGTGAATTTCATTTCTGATTATTTAATGGTGTTGCGCGCTGTTCTTTAAGGCGAAAGCGCTAATAATTGGTAGCAAAAATACGATAATTGACAAGGTCAATGCGCCAAAAAAAGGAATCATTATTACGAACATTCCAACAAGGATGTATTGGCCCCATTTCCGACGTTTTGTTCCGCCGCCTTTTAGACTCAAAACTTTGAATGGTGCATTCTGCCAAAAGACGGTGTACAATGCTAAAGCGACTAAGCCTAGATGCCAAAGCAATAAGGTAGTGCCTTCAAAGGTCATGATCCATTCCCAATTTTCCCATTGCCCCATCCAACTCCATAGACCCAAAGCAAACAATGCGTTTGCGGGTGTGGGCATTCCCGTGAAATCTTTATCACCGTCATCCTTAAGGTTGAACACACCCAAGCGGTAAATGCTTGATGCCGTAACCGTAGCTCCAATAAGCATTGCCCAAGGTTGTGGCATCCGCGCATAGTCGGCTAGAATTGAACCCCAAATAAAGCCGGATACTGCACCAAAGGAAATGGCATCGGCAAGTGAATCTAACTGTTTGCCTAATTCTGAGGAGGCGCCCACTTTGCGCGCCGCCCATCCGTCTAAAGCATCAAAAGTTGCAGCTGCTAGTAAAGCTATGACCAGTCCTGTGGAGCTCGAGTTTACTATAAAATAGATGGCCATCATTCCACAGATGGCATTTGCTAGTGTTAAAAGATTCGGAATGTGTTTCATGCAGTGCAAAGATGCATTAATTTGCCGCTATGTCTTCAGTGAAAAAAACACCCATTGCAATTTTAATGGCCCTTGCCTTGGTCTTGCTGACCTTGGCTTGGACTTTTTCGCACCTCGGGGTATTGATTATACCCGCCTTTGTGTTGCTTTTAGATATTTCAAAGCGTTCGGGGCCAAGATTTTTAAGGTTGTATTTGGTGATGGCATTGTGGAACGCGACCACGACCTACTGGATTGCCAATGCTCATCCTTTAGGAGTCGTTGCCACGGTTGGTATTAATGGCGCTCTGATGGCTTTCGCGCTATGGTTTAGTGTGCGAACAGAAGAATTACTGTGGCGCTTTCCGTCCTTTCGAGCACAACGCTGGATGCACGTTTTGCCGCTGCTTGCCTGCTGGATTTCCTTTGAACAATTGCATGAATACTGGGGATTAGCCTTTCCATGGCTGCACCTCGGCAACACGTTCAATGGCATGCCTTATTTAGTACAATGGTATCAGTTCGTAGGCACAACTGGCGGTACATTGTGGGTTTTGTTAGTGGCTTATACACTTCACATGCAGGGTACCTCTTCAAAAAGGGCGCTGTGGCTTTTTAGTGCTCCGACATTGTTGAGTTTGGCACTTTGGTACTTTCCTCAAAATGAAGCTGCGAAAACTATTCGGGTAGCTGTAGTGCAGCCTAATATTGATGCATATGAAGAGAAATGGGACATGGCGGAATCGGCTCAAATTCAAAAAGTGGACCGATTACTTCAAACCCATCTTGGAGAAAAGCAGGTAGATTTAATCGTTCTACCGGAAACGTTCTTGGCAGAGGTACGAGAGGAAAGCAACTACGGCAACCGTCCAAACGATAGACTACTTCATGAATTGCTGGACTCCTATGGAAAGATGGCCATCTTTGGGGCGACGACCTACGACTTTCAGCAAACGCCGGATGTGTTTAATCGTCCTTATGGCGATAAATATTACACACTATACAATTCAGCTTTGTTCAGAAACGGCACGGCAGAATTAGCATTCTACCATAAAGGAAAATTGGTTGTAGGCGGCGAAACCATGCCTTTTGTTCAATTACTAAAGCCTTACCTAGGTGATTGGGCTATTGAGCTGGGCGGAACTTCTGGAACCTTAGGGGTCTCTCAGCAACGAACCGTCTTTGAAGATGAACAAACTGGTCTCAAGCTTGCACCGGTTATTTGCTGGGAGAATGAGTTCTCAGATTATACGACTGCATATGCCCGATCTGGTGCGAATCTCATCGCAGTCATTACGAATGATGGCTGGTGGGGCAATACCGCTGGACACTTGCAGCATCTGCGTTTCTCTGGCCTTCGCGCTATAGAACAAGGTAAATATGTGGTGCGTAGTGCAAATACAGGTGTCTCCAGTGTTATTGATTCAAAAGGTCGCATTTTACGCCGATTGGATTGGGACAGAGAAGGCGTCATTGTAAGCGAAGTTCCGCTGTTAGAAAGCAAGACGTTTTATGTAAAGACGGGCAATTGGATAGGTAAAGTTGCCGTAGTACTTTTTGCCTTGTTGGTTATGGCCATACTTTTTAGCAGATTTTTCCGATTAAAACCACGCTAAGCAATCCGCGTGTGTAACTTTGTTACTCTTAAAACAAAATTCAATGAGTTCTTACGACGTAGTTGTAATAGGTTCTGGACCTGGAGGATATGTAAGTGCTATCCGTTGTGCCCAATTGGGTATGAAAACTGCACTGGTTGAAAAATATGCAACCCTGGGTGGCACGTGTCTTAACGTGGGCTGTATACCGTCTAAAGCGTTGCTAGACTCTTCGGAGCACTACCACGCGGCAGTGCATTCGTTTGAATCGCACGGTATCCAGATCAATCCTCCAAAAATTGACTTTGCAAAAATGATCGAGCGCAAGGCAGGGGTGGTAAGCACTACCTGTGATGGGATCGATTATCTGATGAATAAAAATAACATTGACGTACTGCGTGGATTTGGTTCGCTAAAAGACAAAAACACGGTGGTCGTTGCCGGTGATGAAACCACTGAGGTGAGTGCAAAGCACATCATTTTAGCTACAGGATCGAAGCCGATTGAACTGCCGTTCGCTAAGTTTGATAAGGAGCGTGTGATTTCATCCACAGAAGCTTTGAGCTTGAAAGAAATACCAAAACACATGATCGTTATCGGCGGTGGTGTCATTGGTTTGGAATTAGGTTCAGTATACAAACGCCTTGGTGCTGAGGTGACCATCGTAGAATATGCACAAAGCATTATTCCAACAATGGACGG
>JAHEKP010000059.1 GCA_024638285.1 Cryomorphaceae bacterium | reverse complement strand
TATTATGCCTACGGCAGCACACCTAGGTCAGATCGATGGGTTCAGTTGAGTGCGCGCTGGACCTTGTTTAACTAGGTCTTCTGTGGTGGTTTCTTCGCGGCAGGGAAAAGAATATTATTCAGAATTAATCGATAGCCCGGACTGTTGGGGTGGTTGTTAAGATCCGTGTGCGGATCACCCACGCGGTGTTGGTAATCCTCTGGGTCGTGACCGCCGTAAAAAGTCCAGTAGCCCTTGCCTTGGGTGCCGTGAATATAACGCGCTGCACCATCGACTGCATTCGAGCCTAGTATGGTGGTGGTTGGTTTCAATGTTTTGGGTAAGAAGGCGGTGGTTTGGCCGTAAAAGCTTTTGACTAGATCAGTGTGGTTCTGTACCAATATGGTTGGTATGACATCGTATTTTGCGCTAAAATCAAAAAGTTCGAAGTAATCTTTGTCCTCTTTCATCGCACGTACACGGCGGTCCGTAATGTCGATGTTGGAATATTCGTACCGAAGTGGATTGGTTTCTAAGGTGAAGTCTTTGAAAGCAAAGCATGGGGTGTAGTCGAGCTGGTACGCAGCCCCTGGTGCCATGGGGTCACCATCGAACATGCTTTCGCAAATATCTGTTTTTTGGGCAGCTAATGCGATGTCATAGGAATCTGTCGCACTGCACATCGCGAAGAGAAAGCCGCCATTATCCACAAAGGTTGAGATGGTTTTAGCGACGGCTAGTTTTTGGTTACTTACCTTGGCAAAGCCCATTTCACGCGCAGCGGCTTCAAAACTTGCTTTTTGGTTAATGTACCATGCGGCATCTCTATAAGAACCATAAAATTTCCCGTATTGTCCAGTGAAATCTTCGTGATGAAGATGAAGCCATTGGTAATTACCAAGGCTGCCATCAAGTACCTCCGTATCGTAGATGGTTGTAAAAGGGATATCAGCATATTCTAAAACCATAGTTACAGCATCGTCCCATGGTTGCGCGCCATCCGGCGAATAGACAGCAATCTTTGGTACGCGCTGGAGGGCGACTGTATTGGTGTTTTTGGCGGGACTTTTTAATTCGGCCATAAGTTGAACCAATTGTCCAGCTGTGGTTGTTTCGTAGGATACCCCGCGAAGAAGTGCTTGTTGAATGAGTTTTGAATCGGCATTTAAAATCGCAAAAGAACCGCCCCTGTAGTTCAGTAGCCAATGGCAATCGTAGCCGTCTTCTATGGCGTTATACAGTAGGCCATAGGCTTTGAGGTGATCGCGTTGGTGGCTTTCGTCCATAGGAATGAGGACTTGTGCAGAAAGGGTTGTTGCAGTAAGGAACGAGAGCGCCCACATTAGTGCGCTCAATAGAAAAGAGTGCGATTTGTGGATAGCATGCATGGCCTAGAAAGGTACTTCTCCGCCGTCGAGCCCTGGTGTAGGAAGATTGGTGTAACCGCCGGTATCGTCAGAATTAAACCCTTTAGATCCGTATCCGGGACCGTCATTCATTTTACTCTCCATAGTGATGGTATCACCTTGGTCTAGATCAGAGAATTTAGCGAGTTCTCCGATAAAGCGCAAGCGCACATCATCGAGTGAACCGTTTCTGTGCTTAGCGATGATAATTTCTGCTTGTCCCATTGACGCATCACCATCTTCCCATTCGTCGATTCCGTAGTATTCAGGACGGTAAATAAAACTTACGATATCTGCATCTTGCTCAATTGCACCAGATTCACGAAGATCGGAGAGTTGTGGTCGTTTAGAGCTAGAGCGGGTTTCAACGGCACGTGAGAGCTGTGAAAGCGCAATTACGGGTACGTTCAATTCCTTCGCTACAGATTTGAGCGAGCGGGAGATGGTTGAAATCTCTTGCTCACGGTTTCCCTGTGTTTTAGACCCACCAACGGTCATAAGCTGCAAGTAATCGATAATGATTAAATCAAGACCTTGAGTGGAGTGGAGACGTCGCACTTTAGCGCGAAGGTCAAAAACACTTAAGGCCGGAGTATCATCAATAAAGAGCTTTGCTTTCTCGAGATCTTTGACCCCGGAGGTCAACTGGTTCCATTCACCATCGGTAAGGTCTCCTTTACGTAGTTTTTCTGAACTGATGCCCGTTTCGGAAGAAATTATACGAGTGATCAATTGGACCGAAGACATCTCAAGTGAGAATACTGCTACGCGTTTCTTGTGATCAATGGCCATATTTCGTGCCATTGAAAGAACAAATGCCGTTTTTCCCATACCTGGGCGAGCGGCAAGAATGATCAAATCCGAAGGTTGCCATCCGGAAGTAACACGGTCCAATGCAGCGAACCCTGAAGGCACACCGGAGAGGCCTTCTTGTTTTGAAATGGTTTCTATTCGATCCAGTGCTTGGCGAATCAAATCTTCAGCACTTTCGTAATTCCGTTTGAGGTTGCCTTGTGCGACTTCGAAAAGCTTTTGCTCAGAGGTATCTAGGAGTTCTAGAACGTCTGTAGTTTCATCAAAGGCACTTTCAATAATTTCACCTGAAATACGGACCAATTCTCTTTGAATGTGCTTCTGTAAAACAATGCGAGAGTGGTATTCAATGTGCGCGCCTGAGCTGACTTTTTGACTTAATTGGGCCAAATAGCGCTCGCCGCCGGCCTGCTTCATAAGAGCCTCCTTGCGTAATTCCGCTGCAACAGTTAGAATATCGACAGGTTGGTTATCTCCAAAAAGGGAGCCAATGGCTTTGTAAATAAGCTGATGTTGCTCTTTGTAAAACGCCTCTGGGTGGAGAATGTCAATGACTCGTGAGAGTGCATTTTTATCGACCAAAAGAGCACCCAATACTGCTTCTTCCAAATCTATTGCTTGCGGAGGAATACGGCCTCCTGCAGTTAGATTGGTTGTTTTCCCAGAAGGTCTTCCAGGTGCACCAGCATTGTTGTTATTGGGTTGTTCAGCCACAGTTCGTGTTATTCAGCAAAGACTCCCATGCTGAAGAATTTCTCCATACGCGCTTCTACGCGTTCTTGTGGATCCATTTTCAAAAGGACTTTGGTATGTTTAGTAATTTCTCTTTTCACAATCTCGAACATGGCGTCTGGGTTCGCATGTGCACCGCCTAGGGGCTCTTTAATGATGCCGTCAATGAGACCGTTCTTTTTCATGTCTTTAGCAGTTAGCTTCAGCGCATCTGCAGCTGTTTCCTTGTAATCCCAAGTACGCCACAAAATAGAAGAACAACTCTCCGGAGAGATCACGCTGTACCAGGTGTTCTCAAGCATTAAAACTTTATCCCCTACGCCGATGCCGATAGCGCCTCCTGAAGCTCCTTCACCAATGATGATGCAGATTACAGGTACTTTAAGGCGCGACATCTCCATGATGTTTTTTGCGATTGCTTCACCTTGGCCGCGTTCCTCTGCTTCAAGACCTGGGAATGCTCCCGGTGTATCGATCAAGGTAACAATTGGTCTGCCAAATTTTTCGGCTTGTTTCATTAAGCGCAAGGCCTTCCGGTATCCTTCTGGGTTTGCCATACCGAAATTACGGTACTGACGCATTTTCGTATTCACTCCTTTTTGTTGGCCGATGAACATGTAGGATTGGTCCCCAATTTTTCCCCAGCCTCCAATCATCGCTTTATCGTCTTTCACACCGCGATCCCCATGCAGTTCTATGAAGTTACCTTCAGTAATAGCATTGATGTAGGCTTGAGTGTAAGGACGTTGTGGGTGACGCGATAATTGGACACGTTCCCATGCGCTTAAGTTGCCGTAAATTTTCTTTTTAGCCTCATCGAGTTTTTGGCGGATATCGTCGATGCTTTTCGCCATATCTACACCGGTCTCATCTGCCAGCTCTAGGGCCTTAGACAGTTGAACCTCAAGTTCTTCGATGGGTTTCTCAAATGATAAATAATCCATAATTATATGCTGAATCGGTCGTGCAAAATACAAAGTCCTTAGGACCCGGACTTCCTTTTTTGTGCTTTTATAATTCCATTGGCAATCACGGTCCCTAAAATGATAAGTACGCCAAGGTAAAATTTGGGATTCATGTTTTCCTCAGCCCCGAAAAGTAAGGCCGCGAGCAGAATGCCATAAACGGGTTCTAGATTTATGGCAAGCATGACACTAAACGGTGAGAGGCGTTTGAGTAATTCAACACTTTTAATGAAAGGGTAGGCGGTGCACAGAAGGGCTAAAACGGCAAGAAACCACCAATCATTAGCCGTAGTCGCCCAAAGTGTCATGGGGTTGTGGCTCCCCGCTAAAAGATCATAGAGGGCTACTCCAATGAAGGCGAAAGACAATTCCCAAAAGGTGACCTGAACGGGAAGCGGATAGCGAGCGACCAATTGTTTGTTTAAAATACTAAAGCTTGCACTCAAAGAGGCACTGAAAAGTGCTATAAGTAGTCCTAATTGGTAATTCGTCAGTGTATAACCGGCCCAAGCGTAGGTTTTGACAGATGCCGCATTGGGTTCTTCATAAAAGACGATCACAATTCCGACAACGACTATGGCACCCAATGCCAACTCAATGGGGTCCAATTTTCCTTTGTTCAAAATAGGATGAAGCAATGCAGAAAATAGAGCGCCGGTAGACACCCCAGCTAAAGTGATGCTTACGTTGGCAATCTTAATGGCGCCAAAGAAAGTGATCCAGTGTATCGCGATCAAAACTCCACACAAGGCCATAAACCAAAGTTCTTTTGTACTTGCGCTGAACGGACGCTTTTTCCAAAGCATGTATCCCGCAATGGCGACGGAGGTCAATGCCGTTCTATTGAACACCAATGAAAGGGCGTCGATAGAAATGTAGCGTCCTAAAATGGCGGTAAATCCCCAAATGAAGACGATAAAGTGAAGACTCAATTGGTCTTTGAAATGACTGCTCATGGGCTTCATCGATAAACGTTATTTGGGAGCTACGTTGTAGCGCCAAAGCGCGATTGAAGCAAAGACAATGTTGGGTATCCATACCGCAAATTCTGCAGGCTGTATGCCCATCCATTCTAAAGGACCACCAAGGAGTCCTTCTGAGCTGAGAAGTCCGGTCTTCGCAAGCGTTTCGGAGAGCTGCATGAAAAAAATATAGATTGCGGTTAGTACGAGTCCTATTGCGATGTTGATACCCAGACCACCACGCTTCTTTTGACTCGCAAGTGCCACTGCTAACAAGACAAAAACATAAGAACTGACGGGATAAGAGGTGCGGCGCTGCATTTCCATCTGGTAGGATGCAATGTTTTCGTTGCCCGTGAGCTCTTCTTGAGCGATGAATCGGCTCAATTCTTTACTGTTCATTGTAGCGATGGAATTAAGCTTGGGTGCGATTTGCTCTGAAGTAAAGGCAAGGGCGGTATCCATTCTTCGACCGAAAGAGATCTGCTCAACCCCCTGTTCATTTAGCGTGCGAAGTCTGTAATTGTCTAGGCGCCAACGTCCAGTTGCAGTATCTAAACGGACAAAATCTGCTGCGAGCTTGCTTTTAAGCTGGTGGTCTTTGAATACCTCATAGGTCATCTGGTAGCCGCTCTCGCGCACCCCGGAGAAGGTTTCAAAATAGACATAATGCCCGGGCAAAACTTGGCGGTGCAATTTCTGACTGATTGGCCTGTTGACACCGGTTACGTATTTTTCTTCAAATGCAATGCGTTTGATGTTGGTTTGTGGGACGAGCAAATGATTTAGCGTCAGCGAAAGTGCGCAGATGATTGAAGCACCAATAAAATAAGGTCGGAGCAGGCGACGAAAGCTGGTTCCTGAGGTTAAGATGGCTACAATTTCAGAATTGGACGCCATTCTAGAGGTAAACCAAATGGTTGAAATGAATAAAATCAGTGCACTGAAAAGGTTGCCGTAAAACGCAACAAAGTTGATGTAGTAATCAAAAATTATTTCGTTCATCGACGCCCCGTTTTGGAAGTCGTCCAATTTTTCACTGATGTCGAAAACCACAGCAATGGAAAGGATCAATACCATCGTTAGGAAGAAACTCCCGATGAATTTGAGCAATATGTATCGATCCAATTTATTCATACTATAATCGCTGCTCTAATTTTGGCAGTATTTGGTTTTTCCAAGACGCAAAGTCTCCTGCAATAATGTGTTCGCGCGCTTGTTCCACCAGCCAGAGGTAGAAACGAATGTTGTGCAAGGAGGCAATTTGTGCTCCCAAGCTCTCTTTGCTGTGGATGAGGTGGCGTACATAGGCTTTTGTATATTGACTGTCTACGAAGCTTGTGCCGTTCGGATCCAATGGCTCATGTACATTCTCCCATTTCTTATTGCGCAAATTGAGAATACCTTCACTGGTGAAGATTTGACCGTTGCGACCGTTTCTCGTGGGCATGACGCAATCGAACATGTCTATTCCTAAACTGATGTTTTCTAATATGTTGGCAGGCGTACCTACACCCATGAGATAACGCGGTTTGTCTTTCGGTAGTATGGCGCAGGCCCCAGCTGCATGCTTGTACATTTCTTCCGCAGGTTCCCCCACACTCAGTCCGCCAATGGCATTGCCGTCCGCATTTTTACTGGCTATATATTCTGCACTCTCCTTGCGTAAGTCCTCGTAGGTAGAGCCTTGAATGATAGGGAAGAGGGTCTGTTCGTATCCGTATAGTGGATCCGTTTCATTGATTCGATTAAAACAACGGTCCAGCCATCGGTGGGTCATGTGCATCGATTGCTTCGCATATTCGTAGGTACTGGGGTACGGAGGGCATTCGTCAAATGCCATGATGATATCTGCGCCAATTTCGCGTTGAATATCCATGACCCGCTCCGGTGTAAACAAATGTTTTGTGCCATCGATGTGGCTTGCAAAGGTGGCACCTTCTTCATTAATTTTACGCTGATTCGCTAGGCTGTAAACCTGGTAACCACCACTGTCGGTTAGAATGGGGCGGTCCCAACCATTGAATTTATGCAGTCCACCTGCCGCTTTTAAAATTTCAGTACCCGGTCGTAAAAACAGGTGGTAGGTATTTCCCAGAATGATTTGCGCCTTAGTATCCTCTCGTAAATCCTTTGTGTGCACGCCTTTTACTGTGCCGGCAGTGCCAACAGGCATGAATATGGGCGTCTGTATGGTGCCGTGATCCGTAGTAATGGTCCCCGCGCGCGCAGCACTCTTTGGGTCGTTATGTTCTAAAGTAAATTTCATTGTACGCAAAAGTACGGCACCCGCGCTATCTTTGGTCCATGCAAACAGTAGAACTCATCTATTCACATTTTCCGGATTTGACGGAGCGCCAGCGAGAACAATTCTCGGCACTCTATGACTTGTACACGGAATGGAACGCCAAGATTAACGTAATCTCCCGAAAGGACATGGAGTCTTTCTACGAGAAACACGTCTTACACTCCTTAGGTATCGCAAAAGTATATTCCTTTAAGCCTGGACAAAAGGTGCTTGATGTCGGAACCGGAGGAGGGTTTCCCGGTATACCGCTCGCTATTCTTTTTCCAGAGACGCAATTCCATCTCGTGGATTCCATTGGAAAAAAAATCAAGGTGGTTTTGGCCGTGGCTGAAGCTTTAGGCTTAGAAAACGTTCGTGCAGATCACGGCCGCGCAGAAGAATTTAAAGGTCCGTATGACTTCGTGGTTTCACGGGCAGTAACCCAAATGCAACGCTTTGTGCCCTGGATTAAAGGTAAAATTTCGCAAAAGAATCTTGATTCAGAGAGGATCAATGGTTTGTTGTATTTGAAGGGCGGTGACCTTGCTGAGGAGCTCGGTACCATGAAAGCCAGGATCTCTAACCTTTCGAATTTTTTTACTTCTGATTTCTTTGAAACGAAAAAAGTCGTCTATCTACCGAAAAGCGAAATCAATCAATTTAGAGGATAAAAAAAAGGCGCCCATCGGGCGCCTTTTTCATGCAATTCAAAATTTTTCGCCTAGCCTAAGAAAGGGTAGCGGTAATCCGTTGGTGGTACCAACGTTTCTTTGATCGTGCGTGCATTTACCCAACGCAATAGGTTGAGGTAAGATCCTGCTTTATCGTTAGTTCCCGATCCACGAGCACCACCGAACGGCTGCTGGCCTACAACGGCACCCGTAGGTTTGTCGTTGATATAGAAATTACCGGCAGCATTTTCTAAAGCTTTCGCAGCTTCAATCGCTTTGTAGCGATCTCCAGAGAAAATAGAACCCGTTAAGGCATAGTCAGAGGTGCTATCTACTAATTTGAGCATCGCGTCCCAATCTGCATCCGCATAGACATAAATGGTCAATACCGGACCGAAGATCTCTTCCACCATGGTGCGGAACTTAGGGTTTGAAGTCACCACTACAGTCGGCTCAATAAAGTAGCCTTTACTCTTATCGTAACCGCCGCCAGCAATGATTTCTGCGTCGTTTTGTTCTTTCACGTATTCGATGTAAGAAGCAATTTTATCAAACGCTTTCTCATCAATAACCGCATTTATAAAGTTGCCCATATCTTCAGGCGTACCCATTTTGAACGTAGCAATATCTGCAACCAATTCTTCTTTAACGGCAGGCCACATACTCTCTGGAATGTAAGCACGTGATGCAGCAGAACATTTCTGACCTTGGAATTCGAAGGCTCCGCGGGCTAGCGCTGTGCTTACCTCTTTGCTTTTCGCTGAAGGATGTGCAACAACAAAATCTTTTCCTCCGGTCTCCCCAACAATACGTGGGTAGCTGCGGTACTTTTTGATGTTCGCGCCGATGGTGCCCCAAAGACTCTGGAATACACCGGTTGAGCCTGTAAAATGAATACCGGCAAACTCTTTATGGTTGAAAATGACATCACCAGCAACAGGTCCGCTGACGTACACCAGGTTAATCACACCAGCGGGAAGGCCAGCTTCCATGAAGATGTCCATCACGACGTTTGCAGAATAAATTTGAGAATTGGCCGGCTTCCAAACCACTGTATTTCCCATTAATGCTGCGGAGGCTGGTAAGTTACCTGCGATGGCGGTAAAGTTGAACGGTGTCAAAGCAAATACAAAACCTTCAAGCGGGCGGTATTCCAAACGGTTCCAAACGCCAACTGAACTTTCCGGCTGTTCACTGTAAATCTGGGTCATGTATTCCACGTTGTAACGCAAGAAGTCAACCAACTCACATACGGAGTCAATCTCGCTCTGGAAACAATTTTTCCCTTGTGCCAACATAGTAGCGGCATTCAAGCGGTAGCGGTATTTTGTGCTGATTAATTCTGCCGCCTTTAAAAAGATGGCAGCGCGATGTTCCCACGGCATATCGGCCCATTGCTTGCGTGCATCCAGTGCCGCATCAATAGCTGCACTTACGTGGCTTGCATCCCCTTTGTGAAAAACTCCCAATTTGTGTTGGTGATCGTGAGGTGGCGCGAGCTGGCCTAAATCACCTGTGCGCACTTCTTTTCCGCCAATGTACATAGGCACATCTACGCTATTGTTGTATTGCTCTTTATAGGCGGCTAGTAGCGCTTCACGCTCTGGAGTTCCTGGTGCGTAATCGTAAATGGGTTCGTTGGTGGCTGTGGGTACTTGAAAAATTCCGTTCGACATATTCGTGGGATTTGGTTCTTTAAATAGAGCATCAAAGTTACATACTAGAGATTGGAATTGAGGTAACTCTGAAAAGGATTAACACAAGTACTTAAATTGTTGATTACCCGTGAAAAATAACCGAAACTTTTCATCGCGCATCTATGTTGACTTTACTCATCCGTGTAACTTTGTATTTCACATTAATGCAAACTATGAAAACGCATAATTTTTCCGCTGGACCTTGTATTCTTCCGGGTCAAGTATTTGAGGAAGCATCCAAGGCATTGATCGACTTTGATAATTTAGGTCTCTCTATTATCGAAATCTCACACCGCAGCAAGAACTTCGTTGCCGTCATGGACGAAGCAGTGGCTCTAGTAAAGGAACTTTTACATGTTCCTGATACGCACGAAGTCATTTTCCTGCAAGGGGGTGCCTCGCTACAATTCGCAATGGTCGCGTTCAACTTTTTACGCGAAACGGGTACTGCGGAATATCTTGATACAGGGGCCTGGGCATTTAAAGCGCACAAAGAAGCAGCGGGTTTAGGTAGTGCGACCATTATCGCATCTTCCAAAGAGAAGAACTATAATTTTATTCCAAAAGGGTATTCTATTAACCCGGACGCGGATTACTTCCACTGTACGTCAAACAATACCATTTACGGTACGCAAATGAAGTCTTTTCCAGAGACGAAGGTGCCGGTCATTTGCGACATGAGTTCAGATATTTTCTCACGTCCAGTAGAGGTAAGCAAATTCGATTTGATTTATGCGGGTGCACAAAAGAACTTAGGTCCTGCTGGGGCCACGTTAGTGATTGTGCGCAAGGATGCCTTAGGAAAATCGGGCCGTTACATACCCACAATGTTAAAGTATCAAACGCACATTGATAAGGGCAGTATGTTTAATACCCCACCAGTATTCTCCGTATATGTGAGTATGTTGACTTTACGTTGGTTAAAAGAAAACGGCGGCGTTGAAGCGATTGAGGCGCGCAATGCGGCAAAAGCAGCACTGCTCTATAACGAGATTGATCGCAACCCACTTTTTGTAGGAACGGCTGAGGTAGAAGACCGCTCTACTATGAACGCATGTTTCTTGTTGAAAGATGAAGTACACAAAGCGTCCTTTGATGCGCTAGTTAAAGCCGCGAAAATCAACGGAATTAACGGCCACCGTGATGTGGGAGGTTACCGTGCATCCATGTACAATGCATTAGGCTTAGACAGTGTTCAGGCGTTAGTGAATTGTATGCAAGAATTAGAAAAAACACACGCATGAAAGTATTAGCAAACGACGGAATTTCAGCTTCGGGTATCGCAGCTATAGAGGCCTCAGGTCACGAATTAATCACCACTAAAGTCGCACAAGAACAGCTGGAAAGCTACAT
>JAHEKP010000057.1 GCA_024638285.1 Cryomorphaceae bacterium | reverse complement strand
CAAAAGAGGTTAGTAAAGTAGTAAAGCTTCAGGTCCGTGGTGGCCAGGCTAACCCTTCTCCTCCGGTAGGTCCAGCATTGGGTGCCGCAGGTGTCAACATTATGGAATTCTGTAAGCAATTCAACGCCCGTTCTCAAGACAAGATGGGTCAAGTATTGCCAGTAGTGATTTCTGTGTACGCAGATAAATCATTTGATTTCCTAATCAAGACTCCTCCTGCAGCAGTTCAATTAATGGAAGCAGCGAAGATTAAGAAGGGGTCATCAGAGCCTAACCGTAGTAAAGTTGCTAAAGTCACTTGGGACGCTGTTCGCAAAATTGCAGAAGATAAAATGGTTGATTTAAACTGTTTTACTGTTGAATCAGCAATGAGTATGATTGCTGGTACTGCAAGAAGCATGGGTATAACTGTAACTGGCGAGAAGCCGTTTTAATTAAAAGTTTGAAGCAATGGCAAAATTGACTAAGAACATGAAAAACGCGCTCGCTAAACTTGAAAAAGGTAAGGTATATCCTGTAGGCGAGGCAGCAGCTCTAGTGAAAGAGGTAAACTGCACTAAGTTTGACGCATCTGTGAACTTAGCTGTTCGTTTGGGAGTGGATCCACGTAAAGCAAACCAAATGGTTCGTGGCGTGGTAAGTCTACCTCATGGAACAGGTAAAAGTGTTCGTGTTTTGGCTTTAGTTACACCTGATAAGGTGGACGAGGCAAAAGCAGCAGGTGCTGATTACGCAGGCCTTGATGAATTCATTGAGAAGATTAAAGGCGGTTGGACTGACATTGATGTCATCGTAACCATGCCTTCTGTAATGGGTAAGATTGGACCTTTAGGTCGTGTATTAGGTCCTCGTGGCTTGATGCCGAACCCTAAGTCTGGAACCGTTACAATGGACGTAGCAAAAGCAGTAAGTGAAGTGAAAGCGGGTAAGATTGACTTTAAAGTTGATCGTTACGGGATCGTTCACGCTGCAATCGGTAAGGTTTCTTTTGAAGCAGACAAGATTCGTGAGAATGCAGAGGAATTGTTAAAGACACTTAATAAGCTTAAGCCAAGTGCGGCGAAAGGAACTTATATGAAGAGTGTTTACATTTCTTCGACAATGTCTCCGGGTATTGCTGTGGATGCTAAATCAATTTCATAACGCTAAAGAAGTAGCATCATGACAAGAGACGAAAAACTTGCACAGATTGAAAATTTAACAGCAGTGTTAAATAATACCGCAACCATTTATTTGGCGGATATCGCAGCTTTGGATGCTGTAACAACATCCAACTTGCGTCGCGCTAGTTTTGGTAAGGGTATTAAACTAAACGTTGTTAAAAACACTTTGCTCAAACAAGCTATGGACGCATCGGAGAAAAACTTCGATGGTCTGTACGATGTACTTAAAGGAAATACAAGCATCATGCTTGCCGAAGCTGGTAATGCTCCTGCGAAACTCATTAAAGAGTTCCGTAAGAAGAACGATAAGCCAGTATTAAAAGGTGCGTGGATTGAAGAAAGCGTTTACGTAGGTGATGAGAATTTGGATATGCTCGTTGCAATCAAGTCTAAGGAAGAATTGATTGGCGATGTATTAACCTTGCTTCAAAGCCCTGCGAAAAACGTTATTTCTGCTCTTCAGAGCGCTGGTGGCAACATTGCTGGACTCCTCAAAACTTTGGAAGAACGCAACGCGTAATTCCTTTATTTACAATTAATTAAGAATTAAAATTAAATTTTACAGAAAATGGCTGATATCAAAGAATTGGGCGATGCTCTAGTAAACTTGACAGTTAAAGAAGTATCTGAATTAGCAGGATACTTGAAAGAAGAATACGGCATCGAGCCTGCTGCAGCTGCTGTAGCTGTAGCTGGTCCTGCAGCTGGTGGTGGCGATGACGCTGCTGACGCTCAGACTGAGTTTGACGTAATCTTGAAAGCTGCTGGTGGTTCTAAACTTGCTGTTGTTAAGCTTGTTAAGGAAATGACTGGACTAGGCTTGAAAGAAGCTAAAGAAAAAGTAGATAGCGCACCTGCTGCATTGAAGGAAGGCGTATCAAAAGACGAGGCAGAGGCTTTGAAAGCGCAGCTTGAAGAAGCTGGTGCTGAAGTTGAGGTCAAGTAATTGATCAACTGCTAGGTTATCCGGTTTAGGTCTTTGGGGAGCTCCCCTTAGACCTAAACCTTTTTGTGTTTAATTAACATTTTGGGCTGAAATGGTAAACCAAGTTACTGCTCCACAGGAGCGTATCAATTTCTCTTCCACTGCTATTAAGACGGCATTCCCGGACTTTTTAGATATTCAGTTGAAGAGTTTCATGGACTTCTTCCAGATAGAGACGAAGCCATCAGAAAGATCAGAGGAAGGATTGTACCGTGTATTTGCGGAAAACTTCCCTATTTCGGATTCAAGAAACAATTTCGTTCTTGAGTTCTTGGACTACTTTGTAGATCCACCGCGTTATTCGGAGCGCGAATGTATCGAGCGAGGCTTGACATTCTGTGTGCCATTGAAAGCGCGTCTAAAATTGTACTGTACGGATCCAGAACACGAAGATTTTGAGACGATTGTCCAGGATGTGTATCTAGGAACCATCCCATACATGTCACCACGCGGTACGTTTATCGTTAATGGTGCAGAAAGAATTATTGTAAGCCAATTGCACCGTTCACCTGGTGTATTCTTTGGACAATCCTACCATGCGAACGGAACAAAATTGTATTCAGCCCGTATTATACCGTTCAAAGGGTCATGGATCGAATTCGCTACTGACATCAATCAAGTCATGTATGCGTATATCGACCGTAAAAAGAAGTTGCCCGTAACTACATTGTTACGTTCAATTGGTTTTGAAAGAGATAAAGATATCTTAGAAATCTTTGACCTTGCTGAGGAAGTGAAGGTCAGTAAAGCCTCATTGAAGCGTTCAATCGGTCGTAAGCTTGCGGCAAGAGTCTTGAAGACTTGGATTGAAGATTTCGTAGATGAAGATACAGGAGAAGTGGTATCTATTGAGCGTAATGAAGTTATTCTTGATCGCGATACCGTATTAGATAAGGAGCACACAGAAGAAATTTTGGATGCAGAGGTGAATGCGATTTTATTGCATAAAGAGGACATCGCTTCTTCTGATTTTGCAATCATTCACAACACGCTTCAAAAAGATCCAACAAACACGGAGAAAGAAGCCGTAGAGCACATCTACCGTCAACTTCGTAACGCTGAACCGCCAGATGAGGAAACTGCGCGCGGTATCATCGATAAATTATTCTTCTCTGAGCAACGTTATTCTTTAGGAGAGGTTGGTCGTTACCGTTTGAATAAGAAATTGTACAACGGTAGTGAAGAAGATTCGCAGGTATTAACCAAAGGCGATATTATTGAAATCATCAAGCGCTTGATTGAGTTGATCAATTCAAAAGCTGAGATTGATGATATTGACCACTTGAGCAACCGTCGTGTACGTACAGTGGGTGAGCAGATGGCTAACCAGTTTGGCGTGGGTCTTGCGCGCATGGCTCGTACGATACGTGAGCGCATGAATGTTCGTGATAACGAGGTATTTACGCCGATCGATTTGATTAACGCGAAGACATTGTCTTCAGTGATCAACTCTTTCTTTGGTACGAACCAGCTGAGCCAGTTTATGGATCAGACCAACCCACTCTCTGAGATTACGCACAAGCGTCGTCTTTCAGCTTTGGGACCTGGTGGTCTTTCACGTGAGCGTGCAGGTTTCGAGGTTCGTGATGTCCACTACACGCACTATGGACGCCTTTGTCCTATTGAAACACCAGAAGGACCAAACATTGGTTTGATTTCTTCATTGTGTGTGTATGCTAAAGTGAACGGCATGGGATTCATTGAGACACCTTACCGCTCTGTAGAGAATGGTAAAGTTGTTGTGGATCGTGAGCCAACGTATTTAAGCGCGGAAGAAGAAGAAGCGAAAGTAATTGCACAGGCGAATGCACCTATCAGCCCTGACGGTACATTCATCAATGATAAAGTTAAAGTTCGTGAAGAAGGTGATTTCCCGGTCGTAGAGCCGAACACTATTGACTTCATGGATGTTGCTCCAAATCAGATTGCATCTATATCAGCTTCATTGATTCCTTTCTTAGAGCACGATGATGCAAACCGTGCATTGATGGGATCTAACATGATGCGTCAAGCTGTTCCGTTGTTACGTCCTGAATCGCCAATCGTTGGTACAGGTCTAGAGCGTCAAGTTGCAACAGATTCTCGTGTTCTTATCAACTCGGAAGGAGCTGGTACTGTAGAATATGTGGATTCAATGCAAATCAAAATTCGTTACGATCGTTCAGAAGACGAGCGCGGTGTGAGTTTTGAAGATGATGTGAAATCGTATCAATTGGTGAAATTCCAAAAAACGAACCAAGGGACGACCATCAACTTGAAACCTATCGTTAAGAAAGGCGATCGTGTGGAGTTCGGTCAAGTTCTTTGTGAAGGATACGCAACGCAACAAGGTGAGTTGGCTTTAGGCCGCAACATGTTGGTATCGTTCATGCCTTGGAAAGGATATAACTTTGAGGATGCGATCGTTATTTCTGAGCGTGTTGTACGTGAAGATATTTTTACTTCGATTCACATTGACGAATATTCTTTAGAGGTTCGTGATACGAAATTGGGTGCTGAAGAATTGACAGCAGATATTCCAAACGTTAGTGAAGAAGCTACTAAAGACCTCGACGAGAACGGTATTATCCGTGTAGGTGCTGAAATTAAGCCTGGTGATATACTCATCGGTAAAATCACACCTAAAGGCGAAAGTGATCCTTCACCTGAAGAGAAATTATTGCGCGCCATCTTTGGAGATAAAGCGGGTGATGTCAAGGATGCCTCTTTGAAAGCGTCTCCTTCTCTGACTGGTGTCGTTATCGATAAAAAGCTATTCACCCGTTTGGTGAAAGACAAGCGTCAGCGTGCGGAAGATAAAGAGGAAATCAGCCAATTGGACCTTCAAATGGAGGCGGAATTAGCGGAATTGAAGTCTGTCTTTGTAAACAAATTGAGCGTTTTGGTTTCTGGTAAAACAAGCCAAGGTGTTCGAAATGATCTAAACGAAGATGTCATTCCAAAAGGAACGAAGTTTACTTTGAAAGCGTTGAATGCTATTGAGGATTACAGTCGTATCGTTGGTGGTAAATGGACTACAGACGATGACCGTAACGATAAAATCGATACTGTAATTCACAATTATAAAATCAAAGTAAATGATATCCAGGGTATGTATCGCCGTAAGCGCTTTGCGATTACAGTAGGTGATGAGCTACCTGCAGGTATTATGAAATTGGCTAAAGTTTATATCGCTAAGAAGCGTAAGCTGAAAGTGGGAGATAAGATGGCAGGTCGTCACGGTAATAAGGGTATTGTTGCTCGTATCGTTCGTGATGAAGATATGCCGTTCTTGGAAGACGGAACGCCAGTGGATATTGTTTTGAACCCATTGGGTGTACCGTCGCGTATGAACATTGGTCAGATTTATGAAACTGTTCTTGGATGGGCAGGTCGCAAATTGGACAAGAAGTTCGCTACGCCAATTTTTGACGGTGCTTCTCTTGATGATATTTCAAGCTACGTAACTGAAGCAGGTTTGCCAGAATTTGGCCACACGCAACTTTACGATGGTGGTACAGGTCAGCCGTTTGATCAAAAAGCAACTGTGGGTATTATCTACATGTTGAAATTGGGTCACATGGTGGATGATAAAATGCACGCACGTTCGATAGGACCGTACTCATTAATTACGCAACAGCCATTGGGAGGTAAAGCTCAGTTTGGTGGTCAGCGCTTTGGTGAGATGGAAGTTTGGGCACTCGAAGCATTTGGTGCAGCGAATATCCTACGTGAAATCCTCACAGTGAAGTCTGATGACGTCGTAGGACGCGCGAAGACGTATGAGGCGATCGTGAAAGGTGAGCGTATGCCACAACCGGGAATTCCAGAATCGTTCAACGTGTTGCTACACGAATTGAAAGGTTTAGGATTGAAAGTAACGTTGGACTAATTAATTGAGTAATCTCCGCAGCCTTCGGGCTGCGGACTACAATAAAAATCGCATTATGGCTCTTAGAAAAAGCGATAAACAACAAAACAGCGCATTCAGCAAGATTACAATCTCGTTGACCGCGCCGGAAACCATCCTTGAAAACAGTCACGGAGAGGTTTTGAAACCAGAAACAATCAACTACCGTACTCACAAGCCTGAGCGCGACGGTTTGTTCTGTGAGCGAATTTTCGGTCCTGTAAAGGATTACGAATGTGCTTGTGGAAAATACAAGCGTATTCGCTACAAGGGAATCGTTTGTGACCGTTGTGGGGTGGAGGTTACTGAGAAAAAAGTCCGTCGCGATCGCGTTGGTCATATTTCTTTGGTAGTTCCAGTAGTGCACATATGGTACTTCCGCTCACTTCCTAATAAAATTGGTTACCTCCTAGGTCTTCCTTCGAAGAAATTAGACATGATTATCTATTACGAACGTTACGTGGTTATTCAAGCCGGTAATGCAGTAGATGATGAAGGTAATCCGTTAACACGTCTTCAGTTCTTAACCGAAGATGAGTATCTGGATGCAATGGAGCGTTTGCCTATTGAAAACCAGTATTTGGACGATTCGGATCCTACTAAATTCGTAGCAAAAATGGGTGCGGAGGCTGTACAAGCTTTGTTGGGTACATTAGATTTGGATTCTTTATCCTTCGAACTACGCCACAAAGCCAACACGGAAACTTCTCAGCAGCGTAAGCAAGAGGCGTTGAAGCGTTTACAAGTAGTTGAGAGCCTACGTGATGCAAATACGAGAATCGAAAATAATCCAGAATGGATGGTAATGAGCGTGGTTCCAGTAATTCCGCCAGAACTTCGTCCTTTAGTGCCATTAGATGGTGGTCGTTTTGCGACATCGGATTTGAATGATCTGTACCGTCGCGTCATTATTCGTAACAACCGTTTGAAGCGACTTCTTGAAATCAAGGCACCTGAGGTGATCTTGAGAAATGAGAAGCGTATGCTTCAGGAGTCTGTGGACAGTCTATTCGACAACACTCGCAAGTCATCTGCAGTGAAGACTGAGAGCAACCGTCCTTTGAAATCGCTTTCTGATTCATTGAAAGGTAAACAAGGTCGATTCCGTCAGAACTTATTGGGTAAGCGTGTAGATTATTCTGCACGTTCGGTTATCGTTGTAGGTCCAGAATTGAAATTACACGAATGTGGTCTTCCTAAGAACATGGCTGCTGAGCTGTACAAACCGTTCATCGTACGTAAGTTGATTGAAAGAGGTATTGTAAAGACAGTGAAGTCCGGTAAGAAGATTATAGATCGTCGCGACCCAGTTGTTTGGGACATTCTTGAAAATGTGATGAAAGGTCATCCGGTTCTATTGAACCGTGCACCAACGCTTCACCGTTTAGGTATTCAAGCATTTCAACCTAAGCTGATTGAAGGGAAAGCAATCCAATTACACCCATTAGCTTGTACGGCATTTAATGCCGATTTTGATGGTGATCAGATGGCTGTACACCTACCATTAGGTCCTGCGGCTATTTTGGAAGCGCAATTGTTGATGCTTGCTTCACACAACATTTTGAACCCTGCAAACGGTTCTCCTATTACAGTTCCTTCTCAGGATATGGTTTTGGGTCTATACTACATGACCAAACCAATGAAGAACACTAAGGAGATGCCTGTACGTGGCGAAGGAATGGTTTTCTATTCCCCAGAGGAAGTTGAAATCGCTCTTAACGAAGGTGCTGTTGATCTCCACGCTTTGATTAAAATCAAGGGTCGTGTAGAGCAAGCAGACGGAACAATGGCTATGGAATTCATAGATACCACTGTTGGTCGTGTACTTTTCAACCAAGCCGTACCTGAACGAGTTGCGTTCATCAACGAGATTTTAACGAAGAAGGCACTTCGCGGGATCATCGCTAATGTTTTGAAAAAGACAGATGTACCTGCCACAGCTAAGTTCTTAGACGACATCAAGTCTATGGGTTACGGACGTGCATTCCGTGGAGGACTATCCTTCTCGTTAAATGATATTCGTATTCCTGATGCAAAAGCAACATTGATTTCGGAAGCTTCAGAGGAAGTGGAAGGCATCTTTGCTTCTTACAACATGGGTCTTATTACGAATAATGAACGTTACAATCAGGTCATTGACGTTTGGACAAACACGAATGCGCGTTTGACACAAGCAGCAATGAGTACCTTGATTAATGATCGCCAAGGTTTTAACCCAATCTACATGATGCTTGATTCTGGAGCGCGTGGTTCTAAAGAGCAGATTCGTCAGCTCTCTGGGATGCGTGGTTTGATGGCTAAGCCACAGAAATCAGGTTCTGCAGGTGGTGAGATTATTGAAAACCCGATTATTTCGAACTTTAAGGAAGGTCTATCCATTCTTGAGTACTTTATCTCTACACACGGTGCACGTAAAGGTCTTGCGGATACGGCTTTGAAAACTGCCGATGCAGGATATTTGACACGTCGTCTTCATGATGTTGCACAAGATGTGGTAGTTAATGAGGTAGATTGTGGAACACTACGTGGTCTAGAGGTTAGTGCGTTAAAAAAGAGCGAAGAGATTGTTGAGACATTGTCTGAACGTATCATTGGTCGCGTTTCTTTGAATGATGTTATTGACCCGTTAACTGATGAAGTTTATGTGGCTGCAGGTGATGAAATCACTGAAGAAATTGCCAATAAAATTGAAGCTTCTCCGATAGAGATTGTTGAAGTTCGTTCACCATTGACTTGTGGGACGAAGAAAGGAATCTGTGCGAAATGTTACGGAACAAACCTTGCTACGAGTAAAATGGCTCAAGCAGGAGATAGTGTTGGTGTAATTGCTGCACAGTCCATTGGAGAACCTGGTACACAGTTAACACTACGTACCTTCCACGTAGGGGGTACTGCAGGTAACGTTAGTGAGGAAAACAAGGTTCTAGCAAAATTTGATGGTAAAGTCGAATTGGAAGATGTTAGAACGGTAGAAGGAGATAATGGAGATACGATCGTCATCGGCCGTACGGGTGAGATGCGTATCGTAGATGTTAAAACAGGTCGCACTGTAATGACGAACATGATTCCTTACGGGGGTATTTTGAAGGTAAAAGACGGTGATAAGGTGAAAAAAGGTGCGGAAATCGTACAATGGGATCCTTACAATGCTGTTATCATTTCTGAGATGCCAGGTAAAATTGGTTATCAGGACATTATTCAAGGAACGACTTACAAAGTTGAGATTGATGAGCAGACCGGTTTCCAGGACAAGGTAATCTCCGATAACCGTAACCGTAAATTGGTTCCGACCATTCAGGTATTAGATGCCAAAGGCAACGAAGTAAAGCATTATACACTTCCAGTTGGCGCACATCTAATGGTTGAAGAAGGAGAAGATATCCCAGCGGGTAAAATCCTCGTGAAAATTGCTCGTAAGAGTGCAAAAGCGGGTGATATTACCGGTGGTCTTCCACGTGTAACTGAATTATTTGAAGCACGTAACCCATCAAATCCTGCAGTTGTTGCTGCAATTGATGGTATTGTGAGCTACGGAAAAATCAAGCGTGGTAACCGTGAGATTATCATCGAGAGTCGCACAGGTGAGGTGAAGAAATACCTAATCAATTTGAGCAAACAGATTCTTGTTCAAGAGAATGACTTCGTGAAAGCGGGTACACCTCTTTCTGATGGTGCAATTACACCAAACGACATTCTTGATATCAAGGGTCCAACTGCAGTTCAATCGTATTTGGTAAATGAAATCCAAGAGGTCTACCGCCTTCAAGGTGTGAAGATTAACGATAAGCATTTTGAGGTGATTGTACGTCAGATGATGCGTAAGGTTAAGATTCAAGACACAGGTGATACGTTGTTCTTAGAAGGTAATTTGGTTCATGCCATTGATTTTATTGAAGAGAATGATCGCATCTTCGGAATGAAGGTAGTAGAGAATGCAGGTGATAGTACCAACTTAAAAGAGGGTCAAATCATTAGCACTCGTGAGTTGCGCGATGAAAACAGTTTGTTACGTCGCGAGGATAAAGCATTAGTGGAAGCACGTGATGCAAGTCCAGCAACTGCCGCTCCAGTACTGCAAGGTATTACAAGAGCTTCGCTACAGACAAAATCATTCATCTCAGCAGCTTCCTTCCAGGAAACGACTAAGGTATTGAACGAGGCATCTGTAAACGCGAAAGAAGATACGCTTGAAGGATTGAAAGAGAATGTTATTGTGGGTCACTTGATTCCAGCAGGTACGGGTCTTAAGAAATACCGCGAAACTGTGGTAGGTTCTAAAGAAGAGTACGAGAAAATGCAGGAAACGATGGCTGCAGAAGTTGTAGAATAAACTGAAGTAAGAGACATGGCAGAGCAGAATAAAGACGGTCAAATCAATATTGAGCTAAGTGAAGACATGGCACAGGGGGTATATAGTAACCTCGTCGCAATCAATCACAGCCCAACGGAATTTGTACTAGATTTTATTCAAATGATGCCGGGCGTCCCGAAGGCAAAAGTGCAATCGAGGGTGATTTTAACTCCAGAGCATGCAAAGAGACTTTTACAAGCCCTCGGAGAGAATGTTAGTCGCTACGAACAGAATTTCGGTGATGTTCAGACGCACGAACCGCCTCAAGTGCCTCTTAATTTTGGCGGACCTACAGGTCAAGCATAAATTTTTTCTTGAAGAATATGAACCCTCGGCATGTGCCGGGGGTTTTTTTATTTATACGAAGCGAGGCAGGTTTCTGTTCAGACACCTCTGCATGTTATTATTTCTATATGGATGTTCCGGAATACGATTATGGTATTTCTCTTCGCCCTATTCCTGCTACGACAGCCCTCTTAATTTCGCTCGA
>JAHEKP010000055.1 GCA_024638285.1 Cryomorphaceae bacterium | reverse complement strand
TTCTTCACCTTAACAAAGGTCTCTACGTGCACCTTCTTTGCAAAAAATGCTTCCAATTGCTTACGCGCACCTATCCCTACTGCCTTTAGTCGACTTCCCTTGTGGCCAATTATAATGCCCTTTTGAGAATCGCGGGCAACATAGATGATGCATCGCATGCGTATAATATCCTCATCTTCCTTGAATTCCTCAACATCTACCTCAACACTGTAAGGGATCTCTTTCTTGTAATTCAGAAGGATTTGTTCTCTAATAATCTCACTAACAAAAAAGCGTTCCGTTTTATCCGTGAGCGCATCCTTATCGAAATAAGGGGGACTTATAGGAACCAATTCTTTAAGTCGGCTCAATAAGTAATCTGTATTCGCCCCTTCAAGCGCACTAATGGGAATAATCTCTGCATTAGGTAAACTGCTCTGCCAGTACCCTACTTCCTCCTCTAACGCTTCCTGAGTGGTGGTATCTATCTTGTTGACAATCAACAGCACGGGAACTGAGGTGGTAGCCAATTTTTGAAAGAAGCCCTCATCCTTCAAGGCGCGATCTCCTGGTTCTACCAAATACAAGAATACATCAGCATCTTCAAAAGCATCCGACACAAATTTCATCATGTGCTCTTGCATCTTGTACGCGGGTTGAATAACCCCTGGCGTATCTGAAAAGACAATCTGGTATTCAGGCTCGTTTAGAATGCCAAAGATGCGGTGACGCGTCGTTTGAGCCTTGGGTGTGATGATGCTCAAACGCTCACCGACCATAGCGTTCATAAGGGTACTTTTCCCAACGTTGGGATTACCGATGATATTGACAAAACCGCTCTTGTGTTCCATCCCGCAAAGATGCAACTAAATCACGCAGTTACGAGAACAATTGGTCTTCTTAAAACTTCAGCTGCTCATCTTTGTCCCAAAGGCCCCATGAGGCACCTACATCACCTTCCTTTTCAATCTTCCAACTTTCATCAAATGAAGAAAAATAGAACATTGGAATGTCTTCAGCGGCAGACCAGCGTTGAGCGCTGATGAAATACTTCAAACTATTTTCAAACGAAGCCTCCGCACCACCGATGCTTTGACCACTGCTAGGCCAACCTGTTTCAGTAATTAAAACAGGCTTCCCTTTACCCGCAATCTTTGCCTCCATGTACATCTGTTTCATGTACATTAAAGAATAATCTAAGGCGCAGCCTTCCCAATACGGGTAACAATTAGCCAGGATAACATCACAGACATCGCTGACTTCTGGGTGATCTGTAAACTCATAATAGGCATCTACATAACCCACTGGAACACCAGAAACCTCAGCCTTTACACGCTTGATGTATTGCACCAAAGCCGACGCTTCAAGATCTTCGCGGTACAATACTTCGTTACCTACTGCAGCGACATTTACTACACCCTGCTTGCATAAAGATATGAGGCCTGCAATCTCTGCTTCGTTTTTCTCTAGATCGTCCCCGAGCCATGCACCTACAAGAGTTTTGATACCCATTTCGTGTGCAATCTGAGCGATGAACTCATTGCCTTCGGTACAAGAAAACGTGCGCACCCAAGAGATGTGCGGCTTAAGAATACTCAATTTTCTTCGAACCTGGGCTTCAGTGAGTTGGTCACCCGGCTGTTGACCTTCGTCATAAGCACTAAAACAGATGCCCTGAATTCCATCATTAAGCAAACCACGGCTAATACTTTTTAGCTCTTCTAATGGATGTTCCACTGCCGTAATTCCGGCTAATGACATGAATTTTTCCTTTCTAAACGACATGATTGTGTCTTTAAAAATTAATCGATTTATTGGTTTCGTTGGTCCAATTTCGCGCGGACCTCACGCGCATATTTTTCATCGACACCATACTTCCACATCACCCCAATAGCAATGAGCGTACAGAGTATAGGTAGTCCAGAGAAGACCATTCTTAATTGGTCTACGGCGCCTTCAGGTTGCGCTACTGCACCACTTTGGTAATTCACTAACGTGAGAATTAATCCGCTCAATGCACCGGCAAAAGCAAAGCCAAGCTTCACCATCCACCAATAGATAGCTCCAAAAACCCCTTCACGACGCTTTCCAGTTTTCAATTCGTCAATGTCCAACACATCTGATGTCATCGACATCATGATGGTAAACAATCCGCCAATACCAAAGGAATGGAACGGCAGTGCGAACAAAAACAGATACGGTTTTCCTGGAACCATTAAGAACCAGAGCATGACATAACCAACGATGGAAATGCTTTGAGAAATGATAAAAGCACGTTTTTTACCCAATTGTTTTGACATACGGGCAACAATTGGAATCACTAAAAAAGTAGTGACCAGTGCCCCAACGCTGCCGAACAAGGTCGGCCACACGCCTACAGCTCCCGCATCGTCATTGAACAAATGACTTTTAATGATGAAAAAGGTGAAGCTCGCGATGGTATTGAAACCGTTAAAGATCAAGAATGTCGTGATACACAATTTTCGGAATGAAGGCAAGGC
Source organism: Cryomorphaceae bacterium (assembly GCA_024638285.1). Lineage (GTDB taxonomy): Bacteria > Bacteroidota > Bacteroidia > Flavobacteriales > Schleiferiaceae > UBA10364. The sequence goes on along the minus strand of JAHEKP010000055.1, from coordinate 8,486 downwards.
AAATGCCTCAACGAAACTCCTGCGAATGCTTCCTAAGCTGCGGATGATGTTTCCAATGCTAAGGGACTCATAATCGGTCCGATCTAAAGTGGATTCACCTTTGATAAAAATAGCAGGTACCATCGCACAGATGGTAAATACAATCCCAACCCAAACTGCTAGGGTCCGGGTCGCCACATCTCCCGACGGGAACCAATCTGGATCGTACATGATGACCCAAAACCAAGGCGCAATGACCCATGCCCATTGACCAATCCATTGGGAAATAGCCATAACCGTAGTACGCTCATGAAAATCATTACTCATCTCGTAGCCCATACTGACGTACGGCACACCGAAAATGGTGAGGCCTAAATAGAACACAAACGACCAGAGCATAAAATATGTGAAGTTGTAAGAGAGCGTGTTTTCACGGTAGACCTGCCATAACAGAATGAAGGACACACCCATTAAAAGTGCGCCTATAAAGACATACTTTCTTCGGCGTCCCCAGCGCGAACGTGTATTATCAGAGATGAATCCCATGATAGGATCTAAGATGGCATCAAAGGCGCGTGGTGCAAAGAAAATCACCCCCCACATCCATCCAGGAAAACCCAAGTCTTGTACCAATACGACCATAAAAATACTCATGGCAGCTGGGAACATCTGATTCGCTAACATTCCAACTCCAAAAGCAATCTTTTGGCCCATAGGAACTTTTGCTGTTGCTACTTCACTCATAAGACTAGTGTTTAGGTTCTATTACTATGGTTTGAAGGGCTTGCGCATCAATCGAAATCAATCGCTCTGTGCCGTCAATTTTCAAATCAAAACTCCGCGGCTGCTCGCCCTCGTTAAAGACCACTACAACGATAGAGCCATCTTCATTTTGAGCCGCAGTTGCCATAAGGTCGCCGTCGGTGTGATTCACTTCCAGTACTTGCGCACCCGGGCGGATGTGCTTGCTGAAATGCTTCATCACATAATACAGTGGTGTATAGTAGATCTCATCCTTCGCTGGATCTACGATGATTGGTGCGATGCACCAGTTTTTAGCCCAGTTAGGCCCACCTTGGGTATCCAATACCATATTCCAATCTACCCAGCCCTGAACCCAGTGGTTCAAACATCCAATAATGTCTCTAGCATAGCGATTCACCGGTGCGTATTTGGGATGAAGGTGGCGGTTTTCTTCTTCACGCCAATAGTACCCCCAATCTGTCGCTTCCTTTTGCCAATACCAGGCATCATCGCGCCAAACCGGAACTTGATTATCGATGCAGGCCTCTGTTTGAAGTAAAATCTTCTCAGGTGCTGCATTTCGGGCATAATCCAGCATAGCTGGAAAATAATCATAGGTGCTTTCGTACCAATGCACAGCCATCCCATCGTAATAGCGCTTTGTTGTATCGTCGCGGTACATAATATCCGCCCATTCCGGCACCCCCTGACGGTTTTGATCGTAACCCATGATGATGAGATCACCTTTTCCGTCCGCTTCTAGCTGGGGACCTAGATGATTCACAACAAAATCGGTCATTTCCTCAGGCGAATAGTGCATACTTTCCCAATTATTACCGTTGCCGTGCGGCTCATTCTCCACAGTAAAACCCCATATATCAATACCTTCGGCACGATAGGCATCTACGTATTTACTAAAAAATAAGGCCCAAGTTGGGTAATACTCTTTTTTGAGTTTTCCTCCAACGTAGCTGTTGTTATCCTTCATCCACGGTGCTGCTGACCACGGGGAACCGAATATTTTAAATCCTTCTTTTGAAACCGCCTGTGCATCTTTAATCATAGGAAGGATATCTGCGCGATCAGGTTCGATGGAGAAGTGCTCCAACGCTGTATCTCCATCGACAGGTGTATAGGAATAATTTGCGACCGAAAAATCACATGAATTCATGTGCGTACGGGTCAATGAATAAGCTGCCCCTTCCTCACCAAAATAGGCATCGATGATTTCTGTTCTGTTTTCAGGGCTTAGTAAGTTGATATTATGGGCTGTGGATTCGGTAAACGCACCACCAAAGCCAATAATGGTTTGTTTTCTTTTTTTCGTGTCTATCGAAACCGCTGAATGCTCTTCCGATTTTTGAAAATCATTCTTAACCGCATGTAAATTGCCATTGGCGGAAGTTTCAAAAACATTCATGTTTACTGTATTTTTTGATGTACAACTGGCCAGTACGATGACAGAAAGTAAGAACCAAACTAATTTTCTCATGCTAGTGTGCCTTTTTAAATCGCTCCTTGACTACGTCAAAAACCTGCTTTTTCGATCTATTGATATCCACTATACCCCAATACTCTTCGTTCGGTGAACCGTCATAAGGTACACCAGAACTATGAGGCGCCCAACCACCAATATCTTGTTGGTGGGGATTCCCTGCTTTCCACCAACCATCGGTAAAAGAGAAAAGTGTAATGCCTTGGAATTGGCCCTCATGTACCAAAATTTCATCTAGAATATGTGCAACAGCAGCCGCTTGAGCTTTCTGATTCTCACCTTGTGCAAAGGAATCAGTCGCTACTGTCATGTAGCTGTCCGTACCCACTTCGGAAAAGTAAAACGGTTGATCACTGGTTTTTGCCCAATCCGCAAAGAATGATCCAGGAACATCCCAACGATAGACATTGAAGCCCCACATATCAAGATTACGGCCTTTGTACAATGCTAAAGAATCAGGGATCTCTCCATGCGCCGTGGTTACTAGGTGCAATGTATCTATAGCATGTATGGCATCTATTGCCTGTTCTAAGGCATCGTACCAATTATTCAAATCGTCGCCAAACCACTCTGGGTGGTAGTTGTACTCATTACCTAGCTCCCAGAGGTAAATGGCGGGGTGTCCTTTGAATCGGTCCACATAGTCAATAAAACTACCTGATAGAATATCATTTACGCTGTCTTGGTTGTAGCCAAAACTTGTAATTACCCGCATTTCTGCAGCCGCAATTTTATCCAAAACGGCTTCCTCAGTGATGGGAACATAAACACGTATCGTTGTGATACCTGCCTCCTTCATTAATGCTAGATCTTCATCCAGCGTTTCCCAGCTGCGCAACGTTTCTCCGGCCGGAACAGGATGATAACAGACTGCTTTGAAGTAAGACGAGTACTCCGGAATACGGTCTTCCGTTTCTTCTACTGGTCTTGTTGTGCAGGCCGTTAGAACTGAAAGGCCTAGTAGTATCGAAAATATACGTTTCATTATTTTCTTCGTTTAGGCGCACTTACCGATTGAAGCATCGCCGTTGTATCTCCTTCAAAGGTTTTAGTAATAGGGTTGCCACCTCTTACTAATCCATCAAAATCTCCATTATCTACCGATTCCCATAAGGCAAACTTTGCCTTCCCATCTAGCGTGATTAATCCAAAGTGATTCTCTGATCCATCCGGATGATTAGGATCTTTCCACTGCTCGTCAAATGCTTCGAAATAAAAACAGCTAATTCCTTCAGCTTCGGTCCACTCACGCATGGCTTGATGGTATAACGCTTGCTTGTATTCATCTGCAGCAAAAGAACCGTTGTTACCGTATAAGCCTACGCTAACAGAAGACCATCCCGTCTCGCCAATGTGTATGGGCTTTTCCGGATCAATTCCATGCACATAAGACTTCACACTTTCGTATTGACCTTGTGCGTAAAACGCAGCACGTTGCATCGCCGACAGTACCCGATCATGGTCGGAATACCCTACCTCATCTGCGGCCGGACTATCCCAATAGACGCTGTTGTAGTGGGTGTCGTGGAATGGATACGTGTGTGCGCTGACATAGTCGACTGCATGAACTAAAGCCTCCAATTCCGGCAAGTGATAATTGGGTTCTCCTCCGCCCCAAGACGCGAAGTTATCTGAAGAGGTAATCCATAAATCCGGCGATAATTTCCCCATTTTCTTCAGCTCTTGTAAGTAGTTCACATACTTCAAAATAACCGACGGATGTACAAAATAGCTCGCAGCCCAATGCACCATCGCCTCATTACCAACTGCTATTACCTTTACAATATCAGGGTATTCATTCGCATAGCGTACAGCGTTCTGTATCTCACTTTCATTGTTTACAGCATCCTCTATAGTATGATCGGGATGGTCCGTCCATGCGTTCAGACAATCCATCCAAGCACCAAGCATAACGTACATTTCGAACGCCGGATCCTCCTCCTTCAATTCGCGAATGGCTTTTAAAATATTTGTAGCATGCGGCAACTGTAAGTTGTAGGTACGTAACATTTTAATGCCCATAGCGGACATAATTTTCAAATCTTCCTTTAACTGCGGAATAGTGGGTTGTTTAACACGTTCCTTTGCTCGGTAGCCTCCAAAAGAAATGGCTCTATATTCAGGATTGCCTAGAATTTCAGCGGCGGCTTTAGATTTCGTCATAGGTGTATCTTTAGATGAACAAGAAACTAAGCTTGCTGCCAAGAATACTACTGCGGCTACATTTCTAAGTCCTTGATTCATCTCCGTTCTTATTTAACTACTGTTACCTCCAATCGCACCACTTTACCAGTGCGTTGGAACAATTCATTGGTCCATTCTTTACCCAGCCCTGTTCCTTCAATAGTGCTCGTGGAAGATGCTGTAATCACTGTTATGCTTGGAGTTGCTCCCAAACGGTAAACGACAGGAACTTGACAATACGTGAAAGCTAATGAACCTGATTGGAGTTCAATGCTCTCTTTCTGGTTATTCAACGCGATGTAGTTGAAGGTTTTTGGTTCAGATAAAAACTCTATCGAACGAAGAATTTTTGGAATGAACGATACTTGGCCACCCGTTACATGAATACCCAATTCTCCGAAGCGACTGATCAAATCCTCCTTCACTTGACCTGTCATACCGGGTTGTTGCGCACCCTTTCCTCCTGGCGTATGAGAATAGGGATCGGTTGGGAACGCACCATACAATTCGGGCGATTTATGTGCACCAATTCCTGCTAAAATTTCAAAGTAATGATCAAACATTCTACCGACCAGCACTGAATCAGTGCCTGCTAGCGCGGCGTTTGTATTTTCATAGGTAGCAACAAGCAGTTTCGAGACCATGTGCCAATAAATGGAGCCCAATCCTTCGTAACCAAAGAAGGTACCCGAACGTCCAGTGAATGATTTATGATCAAACACTTCCTCAAAAACCGTCGCAAGCAATACACGATCTTTAGTAACAAGGGACGCATATTTTGCAGGTAGTGCATCTAAGGCCGCGTGTAAACTATTGACATTATTGAACATACCGTTAAAATGGTATTGTCTATTGCGGTCCCTCAGTACCACTGTTTTATTTCCGTCCGCAATTAATGCTTTAACGAGATCTGAGGCTTCAGCACGGGCTGTAGGGATGCAATTTTTATCGACGAATCGAGGCAGCTCTTTGTTGGGGTATAGTATGTAGCTGTATTGATCTTCACGGAACAGGGCACTAGCTTTCAAAGCATCCAAAACAGCTGCACCTTCATTGGCGCTCAAATATTTCGAACTCAATACTGCTACTTGACCTTCAAGCATCTCTGGCAAATAGCTAATCTTAACACCCGTCTGTGTAACCGTCATCAGATTGTAAGCATGGTACAAACCGTCTTTACGCTTGTTTGCATCTATAGAATGTTCCATGTACGCAGTTGCGGTCTGCGCAAACGAACGAACGTCCGCTAATGAAACAGAGGTATACGATCCAGAAAAGCCTTTTTCGTAAATGCGTTTTCTGTAGATACTCGCCGGTTCACCAACACCGTCTAAAACCAGCTTGCGATCCGCATCTGAAATGGTACCGTTCAATAAATTTTGATGGGCTTCGAGCGTTGTTTTCACATTTGTAAAGAACGTGGCCAATTCAGCAGAAATCTTTACTTCTTCGCCTGCATCAGCAAGCAATTGATCCATAAAACTTAAGAATCGACGTAAATAATACAATGTAACCATACTGACGCCATTACCTACTAAGGCATTATTCGCATCGTTCCATTCAGGCCGCTGTGTATTCATCCAAATCCCACCTTCTGGAATGAAATTTGAAACCTTCGCAAGCACTGTTGCTAAGATTTTCTCAATGAAATTCACCTTATGAATGGCATGATTAGCGTTGACTACTAAGGCGCCGTCGATACCGAGGCTTGCGCGTTTTGCCTGAATGGCTTCTTCCGCCTCCTGGTCAAAATCAATGGTATTCTTAGGATCTTTTAAAAGATCTCCATATTCCTTAATACGATAGGGAACATTTGCATACACAAAGTGGTCTTGAGTAAAATATTCCTTTAATGTTCCTGGGTAATATTCTTCAATGAACTCAAGAAACTTGAGGAGGTAGATGATTTGATGATCGCCCCAATAACCTATGTAAGACCAAGGATTATCTGGCTCAATGGTTTCCCAATCAAAGCCATCTTTAATGACGCGATAGGGATTGTATCCGTCGAATGTAGTTGCATTTAAGAATTTATGAATCATTCCCTCCATAAATTCCGGGTAGGAATGCGCTAAAGCTTCCCAATTCTGAAAAATATCACGCCAGTTTCCCTGATAATCTAAAATCTTAGCTCCATCAACTTCATTGCGCGTATTGATTGAAAACTTATTCCAAGGACGAGACGGATCACCATGACGGCGACTAAACTTTAACGGGAGGTATTCGTAACTCAAGCGTTTGAAATCTGCATCGTTCGTTTTAGTGGCTATTGTCTTCAAGGATTGGAGGTTAAAGGTCTCCTCAAACCCTTCTAAGACCGACTCGACTCTTTTAAAAACTTCAATATTTGCCTTTAGAATGTAGTTAGTGAAATCGGCCTTCTCAATGGAATAATTATCGTCAAATATTCCACCACGCATGATATTAAACATGGTATTTGCGAAATGGCGAATATTCAATAAGCGATCATTCGTTAGCTGCAAGCCGTCTGAAGCGGCAACCAGTTCTACAAGATGCGCCGAACCCTCTTCTACATCGGCTGCAACTTCTGCCTGCAGGGCATCCGGACGCTCTAACGCCGCCATAAGATTAGCGACTTCAACGGGTCCCTTATTAACATCTGCTAAAATAGTCCAGTGCTCTGATGCACCAGAAGCTAGCTCTACAGTATCGCTAATCATGTAGGCACCGCGTTCAGCTTTAATATCCACTTCCTGCTTAGGCGTTTCTCCTTTTCTAAACGCATTCAGTTGCTTTGATGAAAGCAATCTTATGGCATTAGGCCTTCCCAGAGACCATGCCACGTTTGAACGCAATGCCTCACTGGGCTCTGCCTTATCTACAATGATTGCACTTAGCGAAAACAGACCTAAACCTACTGACGCCTCTAGCTCACACTTCTTGTAGGCATCTACTAGATTGCTACTGGCATTTTGAAGCGCTTCTTCGACTCCGTATGGAAGTAAGTTTTGAAGTCCATCGATGAATTGGACAGACACCGTCTGTGAACCGTTATTGATGAAGGCCGATTTGCGCACAAAACCAAATTTATCGCTCGAATTCCACTCATAACTAAAGGTTAAACCTAAGTCGTGATTCACTTCCTCAAACTTTACTTTATTCCCAAACGAGTTTTTGTAAAGGTTGCGACTTAAGTTGTACACACCTTCATATTTGGAAGAGAACGGTTCCCATAAACTTGTTTGACCGGAACGAGAAACTAGACACAGCGTCTTAGACCCAGTAGTCTCTGAAGACTCTGTGATTTTGTCGTCCGTGTAATAGGGAAATAATGCAAAGTTGCTGTTTTTTCGCCCTGCCGTTAAGCCACCTGTGCTCGACAAAAACATCCAGTGGTTTGAATTACTAACGATGCTCATAAAGAATGGGCGCATGGAATCGTAATTCGCAATTTTATAGTAGGTCTCGCCCTCTATCTTAACCTCTGTTCCGCTAACTTCATCGAAAGAGGTGGCCAATTTTTGAGCGCCTAAGTAAATTTCTTTGTGTGTCTTCATTCTAAAATTCCCGTTTCGCAGGACTTTTGAGTTTAATAGGTCAGAAATACATTTATTCAAAGTTTCAAGCAGTCACACCCGCTAAAAAGAGGGGTTTACGCCAAAAAACGGCATCTGAACACAATGTGCATCGTATTCAAAACCGACTGAAACCGCAGTAAAAACAAGGCTTTTCGGGCGCTTGTCTTTATCCATTACAATAATAATAACTTCAACCAAGACAAGCGCCGGACAATTACAGGACAAAACAGGGTTCTGACCACTTAAGGGGCTTTATTCACCTTTTAACAGACAAGACGCAAACGAAGAAATTAACTTTATCTTTTATTCCTAAAAAGAACCGTCATGCACAAAAGCATACTTATTACCGTTTTCATTTCTTTCTTCTATGCTCCGCTCACTTACGCACAATGCGGTCAAAACTACGATCGCGACGTCCGTCGGATTGTGAAGGCGTCCGAGAAGCTACCCCACGAAAAAACAAGGATTGTTTTTGCTGGAAGTTCCACCTTTCGACTGTGGGACAACCTGGCTGAAAGTTTTCCAGAATATGAGGTAGTCAATGC
>JAHEKP010000054.1 GCA_024638285.1 Cryomorphaceae bacterium | reverse complement strand
ATGCAAACCATTCGAGGCAATTTATTGTGGGCTTTTGGATATAATCTCATCGCCATTCCTATTGCTGCAGGTCTATTGGCCGCCCCGCTCGGATTAGAATTAACCCCAATGATGGCAAGTATTGCCATGAGTTTTAGTAGCTTGGGCGTAGTAGTTAATTCACTGCGACTTCATAAGAAACCCTTACAATGACCCTAGATTCAAAAATCAATTGCGGCGGATGTATCGCCAAAGTACAATCGGACCTTAATGCTTTGCTTGGCGAAGGAAACTGGAGTGTCGACACTGCGCTTCCAAATAAACCGTTGACATTTTCTGACGATGTAGATGTTGATGACGTCCTCGATGTATTAGAAGCACACAATATGATCGCCGAATAATGCATGTAGTGCTGCTGGCACGAAAAACCCTGTATACACAGCCGGGAGGCGATACAGTGCAAGTGGAGGAAACGGCTTCCGCACTGCGACGCTGTGGACACGAAGCGACCGTCGTTACAGCCGGTCAAAAACTACCGCCAGGAGCTACAGTACTTCATGGATTCAACCTAGGAAGACCGGCGGACCTCCTTCCCTATTTTAGATCCTTTAAAGGCAAGAAGATTCTCAGCAGTATTTATGTTGATTATAGCCTTGCAGATAAGCAGCGTTTCCCATTGTTTTATGCACTTATGGGCAAACACGGTTTAGAGTATTTAAAAACCCTAGGTCGTGCGCTCAACCGAAGTGACCGATTCCCTGGTATGCTGTTCATCGTGCACGGACAAAAATCCTATGTACGTGCACTACTTAAAACAACGAACCTGTTAATCACTTCATCCAAAAGCGAGCAGCAGCGTATAGAAAGTGACTTTGGGGGCCTTGATTGTGCCGTTAAAACAGTACCACTCGGGATTAGCGCATCTTTTTTGGAACCTTTTCAGGAGCCCGAAAATCGTAATGGTCTATTGCTTTTAGGTAGATTGGAATGGCTAAAGAATCAAAAAACAATTGTCCATTGGGCTACTGAAAACAACTGGCCGCTTACTGTTGTAGGCGATGCCAATGCGAATCAGAAAGCCTATTACAATGATTGCCTTGACCAAGCCGGATCGAGTGTTTCTTTCCTGCCCTACACCGCTGGTGATGGGCTTAAACAAATACTTCGTTCGCACAGCGTACTCATCATACCCTCGTATTTTGAATCTTTTTCACTGGTGGGCTGGGAAGCCGCTTCACAGGGCATGCACGTACTTTTCAATGACGTTGCTGATATGAATGAAACCCTCGCTCCCATTGGCACGCCCATTCAAATTCAAGATAAGGCTAGCGCTATAACCGCGATTACGGCAGCTCTCAACGGAAACAAAGGGCAAAAAAAATCCCACGATCTGCTCAAGAGCAGATCGTGGGACGCTATTATTCTAGAGTTGCTTGACGCGTACGCGTAGTTACCTACCTGCGCGCTCCATCTCTTTTTCGTACGTCTCTTTGAACTTTTCATAGTTGTAATCAACCATGATCTTATCATTCTTCGAAAGAGCTTTATAGTAGTCCTTGACAATTTTCTCTCCGTCCAATTCTATAGCGATGTAGTATTTAAACTTACCACTAGATTGCACTTGAGTGACACGATCACAAACCACAACAGCACCACTTATGCGTTCATTGATTACCGTGCGTGAGTTTTCTTCGAAACGCTCCAACACTTCTTCAACGTTGTTGACTTCCATACTCTTCACATAGTTATCTGCCACTACTTTCATAGTACTATTGACCATGCCAGCAAGTTCAGTGCGCGCATTACTCAGTGCTTTTTTCTTAGCTACGTTCATATCAGCACTTTCACCGAAACTGTATACGCGGAAAGTCTTATTGTCACTTTTAAACTCTGAACAAGGCAAAACTTGTTCTATTTCACCCTTTGGCACTTTTGTTTTCGAACCACAGCTAGCTAATAAGAGTCCTGCGCTTGCTACAGCCACTAAGAGGATTTTTGCTTTCATAATACACGGTTTTACTGTTAGTTAATTTAGGTAGGTTAAGGTACGGAGTCCTTGAAACATTTAATCCAAAAGGCGTGCCAAAATCTACCACTTCCCCTTTTGAACCAATTTCTCTCGCTCCGCTTCAAAGAACTCTAAAGCGCGTTCTACCTGAAGATCTATATTTTTAATACGCATTGTAGAATGACAGACGGTACGCTTTCGGCCTTCGGTCAGTTTCTTCCATACGCGCGCTACCACTTCATCTTGCGCAAGTAGCGCTTTGAGCACTTCGGGAACCGCAACACCCAAAGGATCTGGGTCTTCAAAAATCTCAAAAGCAACCTTTTCGCCGGTGAGTACACCTAGATCAGCCATGTGTTTTTTACTAATCATCATGCAGCGCATCCCAGGAATATGGGAGTTTAAACCGCACCGAATATGCCCTTCTCCATTAATTTTCAATACAACCCGGGTACGGTGCTTTTGAGGGAAATCCGCAATGATAGCAGTTGAAATGCTCAAGACGTTGTGCGGCATGTTGGGAAACATAGGTTCTATAAAGGCCGTACCGGTATAGAGTGATTTCATTTTACCAGGGATCTGTAAACGACGTATCCGTCAAAAAGGCGGGATCAGAAAAGGTCTTCAAGAAATCCATAAGTCCTTGTTTTTGAGCAACGGACCAATTCCGTCCAACTCCCACTGCTTTCATGTTAGGATCAAGAGTAGGCGACGGGTGACCACCCATTTCATAAAAATCAAGCACCTCAGCAAGCGTTTGAAAACGACCGTCGTGCATGTAGGGGTAACTGTATTCAACATTGCGTAATGACGGGATCTTAAATTTACCGCGGTCTGAAGGATCTCCGGTAACTGCCTCCCTTCCAGCGCCCACAACATACACGCTATCTAATCCATTGTTAGTGAATTGCAGCAGTCCATGTGCACCCATTTGGTACCCTGTGGTTGCTAAACCGTGACAGTGGAAACAATCGCCTTGTTCATTATTGAAAATATCAAAACCTAATTGTTCTGAAGGCGTGAAAGAATACGTACCCTTGATATACTGATCGACCTTGCTCCCACCACTGACCATAGTACGTACAAACTGCGCCAATGCTTTCGCAGTATGTTGCCGCGTTATAGGATCATCAGTACCAAAAGCGTCTTCAAATAGCTCAACGTAGGTAGGATCCTGGGCCAATTTCGCAATGACATCCGGCCATTGCGCATGCATTTCAATAGGATTAACGATGGGATCTTGTACCTGATCTTCTAAGCTGTTTTCGCGTCCATCCCAAAAGAAGAAATCTTGCCAAGCCATATTCGTCAATACCATAGCATTGACGGTACCGGTGCTACCGTCAATTCCAGTAGAGTATTGAAAGGGCTCTGCAAACCCATGCTCTTGACTGTGGCACGAACCACAACTTTGCGTATTGTCTCCAGAAAGCCTAGGGTCAAAGAATAGATGACGTCCCAGCTTTACGCCTTCTACCGTAAGCGGATTATCCGCCGGTATATCAGGAGCTGGAAAATGGAAAGGATACGCTAAAGCCAGTGGAGTAGGATTGTGCAATGGTTCATCCGGTCCACAGCTCGCAGCTATGAACAGCATGACCAATGGCACTACAATCAAGCTACTCTTCTTCATCTTTATGGGGTTCAACCGCGCTGGTATAGTTTTCGAATTTACGAATGACTTCCTGCATATCCTCTGGTAAAACACTTTCATAGCGGTGTTGTTCGCCTGTTTTCGGATGAATAAAGCCCAAGCTCTTTGCATGCAAGGCGTGACGTGGACAAGCTTTAAAACAATTCATGATGAACTGCTTGTATTTTGTAAACGTCGTTCCTTTCAAAATTTTATCCCCACCGTAGCGCTCATCATTGAACAAGGGATGGCCCAGGTATTTCATATGCACCCGGATTTGATGCGTACGTCCCGTTTCCAGCTTACAACTGACCACCGTCACATAACCGAAGCGCTGAAGAACCTTGTAATGCGTCACTGCATGTTTTCCTTCGCTACCGTCTTCGAAAACTGCCATCTGTAATCGGTCGGATAAACTCCTACCAATATGCCCAGTTATAGTGCCTTCATCTTCCTTCACATTACCCCAAACGATCGCAATATATTCACGTTGCGTGGTGCGATCATAAAATTGCTTCGCAAGATGGCTCATGGCCAATTCTGAAGCGGCCACCACCATCACACCTGTGGTATTCTTATCCAATCTGTGAACCAAACCTGGCCGTTCCTCACCACTCGAACCTACGGGTAGGTTTTCAGCCAAATACGCTAAAGCATGGACCAAAGTTCCCGTGTGATTTCCATGGCCAGGATGACAAACCAAGCCTGCTTCTTTGTTTACGACAATAACATGCGCATCACGGTACAACAAATCCAACGGAATGTTTTCTGGAACAATCTCCGTATCCCGTGGAGGATTTGCTAGAACCAATTCTACAGTGTCTGCAGCCTTTACTTTATAGTTGCTTTTAACCGGTAGACCATTAACGTGTATGGACCCTGCGTCCGCCGCTTTTTGAATACGACTGCGGGAAGTGTCCTCTAGAAAATTGAAAAGGAATTTATCCACACGCAAGGGGTTTTGACCTTTATCTGCGGTGAAACTGTGGTGGACGTACAGTTCATCGTTTGAAGTACTATCGTGCTGTTCGTCCATTAAATTTTCATCCATTTAGTATAGGTTAACGCACCATTTTGATGGGTACGTATGAGGTACATTCCTTTCGGAACTGAGGTGATGTCCAATTCTATTTTGCCTTCGCCGATAGCACTCAATAGCAGTTGTCCATTTAAATTCAGAACGGCAACTTCGAAGCGACCCGTGTTTTTTGAAGCAACATTCACCACGTGGTTAGAAGGGTTTGGATATACGCTGAATGCCTCTACCGGAGCTGCTGCAACTGCCATGACTGCGGGAGTGTATCGGAAAAAAGGTCGAAGCAATAACGCGCCCGATTCTAAAGAGGGATACCAATTAAAACCATCGCCATAATAACGCTGCATGGCATTGGGCAATGTACGTTCCTGATCAAGTCCTACATACAGTGTAGTCACCGCGGAAACATCCACATATCCAATCCAAACGGATGGATACGCACTGATATCCACCGCAGAATCTAGGGCAAAATGAAAGAAATCATTGCGATTCCAATGAGTGGAATGCTGGTAAATAGAATCTGTAAGATAGAGCAGTGCGCCCGGTCCAGATCCTGAATCTGCAGGCGCCCAAACCGCCAATCTAAACGAATATACTGAATCCTTAAACCATGCAAAATTCATGGATACACCTTTCAATGAATCGTTCGACCCTAAGCCGGCGGTATTGAATTTTTGAGCCACACGCGACCCGGTAACATTCTCAATGCCGTATGCACGTTCGGCCGAACCATCATCAAGGGCGAGGTAATTATCCAACGCTAAGGTGCCGTATACGGTATCGTTTTGTCGTGTCCCTGCAGCCGAACCGTCAAACCATACCTTCGTCGTAACCGTAGTAGGTCCACTTAATGTCCCTAATGTCCCTGTAGGCACAGCAACATCAAAGGTTAAATCTTGATCATGCTGAGTCGTGGTGATTACAGGAACAGCCGTTTGCTGTTGTATGAGCACTCCGTTTTCCTCCCAACGGAATTGACCCAAGTTTAGACTCCAACCTCCAGAAGGTACTGTTCCTAGTCTGCGGTACGTAAACGTAAGGTCATTAGGGCGGTTCGCTATAGCATTGCTCATACTAAGCCACCACGGCCATGAGGTGTAAGGACCATTGCCTAAAATAAGTGGATGCGGTCGAGCGAAAGCCGGTTCCGTCACAACGGAATCACCCGAATTCCTATCTTTATCGAGCTGCACGTAATCTACATTCCAAACATCATAGGCACCTCCGCGTGCGCCGTAGGTGGCCAATCGAAATCGGAACCCCTTCTTTAAAAATGAATTTCCTAGAACCGGAATCATGGCCGTTTTAAATGCATCTGCATTACCCGTTCCCTTCTTTCCCCAAACCTGAGTCCAACTGGAATCTACAGGCGAATAAAAAGATACGACTAAACTGTCCGTAGATGAGGGAGTCTCGCCCCTTCCAGCGCGTTGGTATTGAAATGAAAGCCATACATCCGTCGCTCCTTGGAGATTGATGTAGTTTGAGGTTAATTGGTCAGCAATACCGTTAGTCGTTAGATTACCGGGTTGATAAGGCTTGCCATAGGCATTGCATCCGTCAAACGTTGCAACACCTATAGAGTTTTGAAATAAAGGCATGGCATCATTGATCCAGACATCTTGATCACTCCAGAATTCCATCGAAGGTCGGTCGGAACGGTAGCTGAAATCATCAACAAAAGGCGGGTTCAAAGTATCCGTCGTTTCTGCACTAAACTGCACTGTCGCACCACCGCTTAACGGGAGTGTTTGTTCGAACACTTGCGCTTGTGCAATACTACATGCACCTAAAAAAACGAGGAGATCAAGTCGCATAACTAACTTATTGGGGTATTGAATCTACGGGTACTGCTTCTGGCACATAGGCCGCGTTGGTATCGGATGTCAACCACAAATCAACTGTACTGCCCACAGGAACCTCAGCATCTGTTTGAAATTCCGGAAACTGTCGCAATACAAACGCAGCAGCAGTGTCGTTTATTTCCCCATCTATAATAGTTGCACCTAAATTCAGACTGTAGGTCATCAACGTTTGCTGTGCTTGCGCATAAGTGAGTCCAGTTAAATCGGGTAAAAAGGCATTGCGATCACTTTCACCTGCGCTAACGTATAAAACAAAATGACTGCCCGTTTGGTAGGGCGTTTGTTCTGCTGCAATTACCCCTTTTGCGTCAACCACTTTTAAAACGAGGTCGTGACTGAGATCCGGTATGAGCACTAGGCTGTCCACAAAAAAACCTTTATCTTGAAACTTACTGACCACATAACTGACCAGCTGGTCTTTATAATTTGGCAGTGGATATTTAGGCAAGGAGGACGGATTGGTACTCAAAAAGAGTGTGCGTCCCAATTTCACCTCGGCATGCGCCTTAGGAAACACCTCGACTACCGCCCCTTCTTTTACTCTAGGGACATAATGCGTCGAATCGATCACCTCATAATTCAACCCAACTGCTTCAAGTGCTTCTGCCGCTTCAGACAATTGCATCAATCGAATGTCCGGCACGCTTACTGTTTTTCCATGTTGCGTTGTACTGTGCATCCACCACAATACACCCGCAACGACCAACAACACGCCCAAAACAGAGAAGAGCGCCGTTCTTAAAAAGGTCTTACTAAAAAGAAAAAGTATCCACTGCTTCATGAGGTAAAGATACTTTTTATCGCCCCGCTATCGAAAGCAGACTTGCATTACATTTACAACTATGGAAAATGGCGTTAAAACCGTAGTCGTTCTCGCAGGAGGATACTCTTCCGAGCACGAGATAAGTCTTGCCTCAGGGCAGACCGCATATGCTGCTTTTGAATCCGCAGGATACAGAACTCTATTCGTAAAAGTAGATCGTTCAGGCTATTCACTTGAGGGCAAGAATGTGCGTCTTGAGGAATTAGGGGCCGATTATATCTTCAACAGTATACACGGCTCACCAGGTGAAGACGGTCATATTTCTGGCGTTTTGGAACTGTTGAACCTGCCGCACAGCACCTGCCCTACATTCCAGAGTGCCTTAACTTTTAACAAAGCACAATGCAATGCTGTTTTAAGGGATGCAGGCATCCGTGTACCAAAAGGACAGTTGTTTAATGTATTTCCAGGAACAACAGCATTCAAACATTGGCGTTTTCCCGTTTTTGTAAAGCCCAATTGCGCTGGATCAAGCTACGGCGTTTCTCGAGTCGAAGAACCCGAACAACTCGAAGCCGCATTTACCTACGCGTTTACAGAAGGTGCACAAATTCTTGTCGAAGAAGGAGTCACTGGAAAAGAAGTGGGCTGTGGCGTCGTGCGCACTGCGTTCAATTTTGACACAAAAAGCATCGAATCGGAACAAAGCAGAGCTATTGCGATCACTGAGATCGTTCCTACAGAAGGGGCCTTCTTTGATTACGAAGCAAAGTATAAGGGGAAATCGCAGGAAATTACTCCCGCAAGAATTTCTGTTGCGCTAAGCACAAAAATTGAAGCTACTTCTGAACGTGTTTACGATCTTCTGAATTTAAAAGGGATCGTCCGCATGGACTACATTATAGATGAGAACGAAGCGCCCGTACTGATTGAAGTTAATAGCATACCCGGCTTGAGTCCCGCAAGCATTATCCCACAGCAAGTGGCGTCGCGAGATTGGTCCTTAAAAGAGGTTTTGAGTAGACTCGCTGAAGAGCATATGGCAGCCCATAAAGAAAAGAATAGCTAACTTCGACCTATGGAACGCATAGCACTTTTTCCGGGATCCTTTGACCCAATCACCCTAGGGCACGTAGATATCATAGAACGCGCCTTACCGTTGTTCGATGAAATTCGAATCGCCGTAGGAACCAATAGTGCTAAAAACTACCTCTTTTCTTTAGCGCAAAGAATTGCTTGGATTGAAGAAACCTTTGCGGCTGAAACCAAAGTTAAAGTGGTTACTTACGATGGTCTAACCGTAGATTTCGCAAAGCAAGAGGGGGTCAATTTTTTATTACGAGGCCTTCGCAATCCGGCGGATTTTGAATTCGAAAAAGCCATTGCTCAAGCGAACCGCGAAATGACACCTGAACTTGAAACCGTTTTTCTTTTGACGAGTGCGCGCTATGCATACATCAGTTCAAGCATAGTCCGTGAAGTCTTTAACTATGGTGGAGATTTCACGAAGTTCGTGCCTACTTCCGTAAAGCCTTAAGTATCCTGAATTGTGAAATTCAGAAAAACCTCTTCTAGACTGTTGTAGGAGGGTATTTCTGTAAGTCGCTGTTGGATCAGCTCAGGAGTCGCCCAGTATACGGCACTAATCCCTTCCGATATTTGCGGCTTTAGTTTCTTCACGTAATCTGTCTTCATTGGGAACCAAAACGTCGTCTTTAGGGCAAATTCACCTTTGTGTATGTAACAATGGTACGTTTTAACCGCTGGCCCAGTGATTTTACATCGCTTGACGCGACATTCCTCTTCCACCTCACGCACGGCACAAACGTCAATGGTTTCTCGTGACTCTAATTTACCTTTCGGGAGGTCTAATTTCCCGTTCCTTTCAATCACCAACAAGTGTCCATCTGCATTTCTAACCCAACCGCCGCCGGCGATAATATGATGGTGTAATGTTAAGAAAAGGGACCAGAAATCGTGCTCAAAACCAATCTCAATCACCTGTTTAACAGGCTCTTTGTAACACCCTTTGAGCCACTTTTGGACTTGCCTAGTAGTGGATAAGGTGTTGATAAACTCCGGTGCAACGGCACCCGGTACCACAACCAAAATGGCCTTATGAATGAAAACTTTGGTGTAATTTTGAAGCATGATACAAAACAAACAAGTTGCTCTTCAAACTGCAGAGAGCTTATTGCAAATTAAGGCCATCAAATTACAACCTGAAAATCCATTTACATGGGCGAGCGGGTGGAAAAGTCCAATTTATTGTGATAACAGGCTCACACTGAGCTTTCCAACCATTCGGAATTTCTTGAAAATTGAATTTGCAAAGCAGATTGAGGAGATTTATGGCAAGCCTGATTATATCGCCGGCGTGGCAACAGGTGCCATTGCCATAGGCATGCTCGTTGCGGAATATTTAGGTGTACCGTTTGTTTATGTGCGCGACAAGGCCAAAGGTCATGGACGTCAAAATCAGGTAGAGGGCTATTTAGAAAGTGGCGCATCTGTGATCGTAATAGAAGATTTGATTTCCACGGGAGGTTCCTCGTTAAAGGCCGTTGATGCTCTGAAGGAGGCAGGTGCCCGTGTGATGGGCATGTTGGCTATTTTTACCTACGATTTTGAATTGTCCCGGACCAATTTTGAAAAAGCAGGCGTTCGACTCAACACTCTTAGTGACTACCACCACCTTCTTGAGCAAGCTGCACAGCAGGGCGCCATTTTAGAGGACCAGATCGCACTGCTTAAAGAATGGAGAGAACAACCCGATCAGTGGGGGAAGTAGCGATTAATTAGGATCCACCCACTTCACCTCATCAATGTCGAAGGACTGTAGGTTACCGTCCTCCATACGAAGCGTTAATCGGCCGGTCGCTTCAACGCCGTCTACGGTTGCAGCCAATTCTTTACCCTTAATCACGTAGCGTTGCGGCCTATCCTGGCCCCATAACAAATGCTTGTAAGCATTTGCCAATTCCACCACACTAAAACTACGTGTAAGAGCTGAAGCAAACTGTTGTTGAATGTGCCTTGCTACAGCTTCAGGAGTCTGTTTCGTTTCAACCCATTCATTTAGAAAAGCTGCTCGATTTAGCGCATCTTCTGTCCGGTTCACGTTAATACCAATGCCAATGCTGCTGCTTTTAATTCCAGTGCCCGACCAGTGGTTTTCAATCAGCATTCCGCCCAATTTTTTAGTCTCGATCATAAGATCGTTGGGCCATTTAAACAAAACCTCTTTGGGTAATAACGGCCTCAACGCGACACAAACCCGCTGGTTTACCTCAAAACTCTCCTTTAGCGGAACAGGCCATTTGACATATATGGACAATAACATACTACTTTCAGGGCTGTCGTGCCACTTTGACACCCCGCGGCCACGACCCATACTTTGGTGACCGGCGAGCACGGCACTGAAGGATTCCATATCCCCATACTGCCGCAGCATACGCTTTAATTCAAGCTGCGTACTATCTACTATTTTTAACTGATAAAAGGGAAGAATTCCCGACATTGTGCCCCATTATTGATCGAATGCCGAAGATGGCATATGTTTTGGTAATTTAAGAACAAATACACAATACATTTTAATGCATACAAAACCCGAAGCTTCGTCTGAGCTCGTCAAGAAATTTGTCGTAGAAGGACTACAGGAAATCAAAGGACAGAACATTACTGTTTTAGACCTAC
>JAHEKP010000045.1 GCA_024638285.1 Cryomorphaceae bacterium | reverse complement strand
ACACACGCATGAAAGTATTAGCAAACGACGGAATTTCAGCTTCGGGTATCGCAGCTATAGAGGCCTCAGGTCACGAATTAATCACCACTAAAGTCGCACAAGAACAGCTGGAAAGCTACATTAATGAAAATCAAATTGATGTGGTTTTAGTACGCTCTGCAACTACTGTGCGTAAGGACTTGATTGATGCCTGTCCTTCAATAAAGGGTATCGGTCGTGGTGGCGTTGGAATGGACAATATTGATGTAACGTATGCGCGTGAGAAAGGTCTAAAGGTCTTTAATACTCCTGCGTCGTCTTCAGATTCTGTCGCTGAATTGGTCATGGGACACATGCGTACCTTGGTACGTTTCCTGCATGACTCGAATAGAAACATGCCGCTCGAGGGTGATTCAAGATTTGCGTCACTGAAAAAAGCATATGCTGGTGGGATGGAGTTACGCGGTAGAACGTTGGGTATTGTTGGATTCGGTCGCATCGGTCAAGCCTTAGCTAAATTAGCTATAGGCGCCGGAATGGAGGTTGTTTTCTCAGACATGCATAACGACGATATCGACGTTACTTTGGACTTTTTTGACGGCCAATCGCTAACCTTCACCTGCAAGAACGTAGGTTTAGAAGGTGTGTTGGCGCAATCTGATTTTATTTCACTTCATGTTCCAGGTGGCGATTTGATTGACGCAGCTGAAATTGCGAAAATGAAAGATGGTGTATTCTTATTGAATGCTGCGCGCGGTGGTGTAATTAATGAAGAGGCATTACTTGATGCGCTTGAGAGTGGCAAAGTGGCTGGCGCCGGATTGGATGTCTTTAAGAATGAACCTACGCCCGCTTTACAAGTATTAATGAATGGAAAAGTGAGTCTTACCCCGCATATTGGTGCAGCGACTGGTGAGGCACAAGACCGTATTGGTACTGAATTAGCGGCCCACATTGATGCGCTCGCTGCGAGTCTTTAAACCGTACTTATAACTTTTTAATGAGCCCTGCGGATTCCGCGGGGCTTTTTTGTTTTGATTGTGTAATTTCACTCCAAGAACCACCAACAGTATAGCGCTATGCTCCGACCATTTAAAGCGGTACGTCCTACCCGGGACAAAGCTTACCTAGTAGCTACCCGTTCCTACATTACCTATGGTGCTGAGGAGCTGGATGATAAATTGGAAAATAATCCGTACACCTTCCTGCACGTTATCAATCCAAACGCATTGCCAGATGCGAACTACAAAGACCGATTCTGTGCGGTTCGTAGTCGCTACAACCGTTTCGAGCAAGAAGGTATTTTCATGCAGGAGAAGCATCCAACGTATTATCTCTATGAGCAAAAAACACCCACTGCCACCTATACTGGCGTTATCGGGTTACTCGATGCTGACAGTGTGGTAAATGGAACCACCTTGCCGCACGAAAAAACCATCGCGAAACGGGAGCATATATTTGCTCGGTATTTGAGCATTACAGGGTTTCAAGCGGAACCCGTTTTGGTCTTTGGTCAGGCAAATGATGCTTATACAACATTGGTTGAAAGTCTCAAGGAGGAGCGACCGGAGTATGAGTTTTCTTCAACGGATCGTTACCGTCACCGCATGTGGGTGGTACCGCCGGATCATTCCAATGAACTGGTCAGGTTCTTCGAGCAATCGGGGACAAAGTATATTGCCGATGGACACCACCGTTTGGCCTCCTCTGTGCGCGTTGCTCAGGACGCGCCTGAAAATCCATTGGCTCAGGGCGTACTTTGCATGTTTATGGCAGAGGAGCAAGTGGGCATCGAATCTTTTGAACGTTGGTTTGATTTAAGTTCTGATTCTTTTGATCTTTCTGATTTGGAATCCCGCTATATCCTTGAAGGAATTGAGGCTCCATCGGACCATTTTAATGGCATCAGTTTCCAATGCTTCTTTGAAGGAAATTGGTATAATTTGCGCAGTAGATCATCTAAGGGAGAGGTTTTGCCTTCTCAAGAGTTATTGGATACTATTCTCTATCCGCTGCTTGATGTTGTGGACCCTAGGAATGACGGCCGTTTACACTATCATAGGCAAACGGAATTGGACCGGAGCGCAGAGATGGTGCGAAAGGGGTACGCATTGGGTTTCCGCTTGCCGCCGGTAAGTGTAGAACTATTGAAAGAAATCGCTGTTACTAAAGGGTCGATGCCGCCAAAGAGCACGTATATTGAACCCAAATTAAGGAGCGGTTTACTTCTTCATCTTTTTAAATGACACAAATACAATCAGCTTTAACATCGGTTCGCGCCTCACTTCAGGAAGGTGTAGAACTGGTAGCAGTGAGTAAGACGAAGCCCATAGAATTATTATTTGAGGCTTACGAAGCGGGGCAGCGTGATTTTGGTGAGAACAAGGTTCAAGAAATGTCCTTCAAAGCGGAAGCTATGCCTAAAGATATCCGCTGGCACATGATTGGTCACGTACAGACAAACAAAATAAAGTACATGGCTCCGTTTGTTCATTTGGTGCATGGCGTTGATCGAGAAAAAGTCTTAAAAGAATTGGATAAGCAAGCGAAGAAAGTGAACCGTATCATCGACTGTTTATTGCAAGTCCATATAGCACAGGAGGAAACGAAATTTGGTTGGTCCGTGGCGGAATTGGAAACTCTATTGCCGAATGTATCGCATTACCCAAATGTTCGTGTGCGCGGCTTAATGGGAATGGCATCGAACACAGAAGATGAGCATCAGGTTCGCAAAGAGTTTTCGGACTTGAACGAGCTCTATAGAACACATGCATCAGCGCAGCATTGGGATACCCTAAGTATTGGCATGAGTGGTGATTATTCTATTGCGATGGAATACGGTGCAACACTCGTAAGAATAGGTTCCGCCGTATTTGGTGCAAGAAATTACACGTCATGAAGTTTGCCGTAGTTGATATAGAATGTACCGGAGGAAATTTTGGTGGTGAGCGAATCATAGATGTGGCCATATTCGTGCTGGAAAACGGGGCAATAGTGGACCAATTGGTGTCTCTCGTCAATCCTGAAAAAGGCATCGATCCATATGTGACTAAATTGACAGGAATCACCAATAAAATGGTGCGAACGGCTCCCAAATTTTATGAATTGGCTAAACGAGTGGTGAAAATCACTGAAGATTGTACGTTTGTCGCACACAACATTAGTTTTGACTACCGTGTTTTTCAACAGGAGTTTGAATCGATGGGATTCGATTACCATCGCGCTACGCTTGATACCATTCCATATTGTGAACGCATTTTTCCGGATTGGGAAAATTATGGTTTGAAAACCGTAAGCAAGGAATTGGGATTGGTAAATTCAGCGCGCCATAGAGCAGAAGGCGATGCACGTTTAACCGTGGAGTTGCTGAAAATACTATTAGACAAAGATCGTGATGCGTATTTAAATAAAGTTCACGTTAGTAAAGAAGCCAGCGTTCGTAGGAATCCGTTCAAGCTGCAGGTCAAGAACATGCAGAATAAAGTTGGGATTTATTACATCTATAATGAGTCGGGCGAGGCTATTTATGTAGGGTCTAGTAAGGATTTGCAAAACAGCATCAATCGGCATTTCGTTGCCGACAATAAAATTGCGTTGGCCCTCCAGCAAGAGGCAGCTACGCTTGAGGTCGAGGAGCTTGGTAATGAAGCTGTCGCTGAGGTTTTGGTGCGCTCTACTTTAGATAAGCACCGCCCCATCTACAATGTTACAAAGAAGAAGCAGTTTTTAAATTTCGGCATTTTCGTAGATGCGAAAAAGGGAGCGGAAATTGATCATGTACGTATCTTCCCCGTGCGTCATAAAGCACCCGATTTTTATTTTGAAGGTCCTAAAACCATCTACCCTTGGTTGCAAAAGGTAATGATGACAGAGGGATTAGATCCCTTTGTATTCCTCTTGGATAGAGATCGTGAACATTATTTCAAGCATACGCAGAATTTACAGTGGAAGGCTAAAAGCAAACGTGTAGGAATAAGCACTTTGCGCAGTTTTATGCTGCCTCAGGAGGGCGTATTGATTGGCCCTGGACGAAAATCAACAGAGCAGTGTGCCATCATTATTGAGAATTTTAGAGTACTCGGATATACGTATTTTTACTTGGCGACAGATTCGACGAACATCGCTCAACTGAAGAAGCGCATGGTGCACTTAGAAAGTGATGCATACACAGTAGGAGTAATGCACCATTACCTGCAGTTAGGCTACCTTAAAGTGATGGGTTAATTACTTGAAAAAGTAGGTGAGGCTTACCATGACTTGGCTCCGTCTTGCATCTAAATTAAAGTTGTAATCGTTACCTCCGTTATCCGTATAGCTGACATTTCTTGAAAGCATACCGAAGCCTCCTTCGTATTTAACTTCCCCCATGAGGCGCCAAAGCTTTAGACCTGCTTGAATATGCCAACCCCATGTTAGGTTTGCCTCTTGGTCGCTCGACCACAATGCGCTTGCGTCAGTAAAAGGCAGTGAAGGGGTGCCTCCTAAGCCTGCGTATGCCGGTCCAAATTTAGCGCCAGCACTTAAGGGGAAATCTAAACGCCTTACTGTAGAACTCAGATCAATCTCCTGGCCGTCGTCTGTAATAATGAGTGTTTCTTTAAACTGCGTGTAGAGGGCTTCTCCGTGGACATATACCGGAACTAACGGAAGACTTATGCGCGTAATTCCCCCGAAATGAAATCCGTTTTGAAAATCTGTTTGCAGATTTGAGATGTCGTAGGTTTGGTCGTTGTAAATGGTGAGAATATCTGCAGCGCTCAGCGCACTTTGTGGATAATTCACGCCGCCTTTAACACCGAATTTAATCACCTTAAACTGTCCAAAGCTGAGGTTGGCAATAAAAAAGAAGGCGATAAGAGGCAGATTGTATTTCATGTAGATTTTTCTTTACATCAACAAAAACGATTCCAAATTCAACATGCTTAGCCTGAAATGGTTGTGAGGTAGTTGTCGACGTTCGTATGAATGCGCTCTTCAGCGCCTTCGTCACTTACTTTCTTGAACGGTTTTCCAGTAATTTTCTCAAAGAGTTCTTGGTATCGATTGCTGACCAAATGAACGAAATCATCTGTCATTTCCGGTACTTCTTGCCCCTCCTTGCCTTGGAATCCATTTTCCATCAGCCATTCTCGAACGAACTCTTTAGAAAGTTGACGCTGCGGCTCGTTCGCGTTTTGTCGCTCTTGGTAACCATCTGCGTAGAAATAACGTGAACTATCAGGCGTGTGGATTTCGTCAATAAGTACGATGGTCCCATCGTCGAGTTTTCCAAACTCATATTTCGTATCCACAAGAATGAGCCCACGTTCGGCCGCCATTTCTGAGCCGCGTTTGAACAGTGCACGGGTGTATTGTTCTAATAGAATGTAATCCGCTTCACTTACGATGCCTTTTGCGATAATAGCTTCACGTGAAATGTCCTCGTCGTGTGCGCCGTGTTCTGCTTTCGTTGCAGGTGTAATGATGGGTTCTGGAAACGCATCGTTTTCTTTCATTCCCTCTGGCAGTATCACCCCGCATAATTCACGAACGCCGCTCTTGTAGGTTCTTGCAGCGTGCCCTGCGAGGTAGCCGCGAATGACCATTTCTACTTTAAATGGCTCTGCTCTATGACCTATGGTCACCTGTGCATCGGGTGTTGCCAGACGCCAGTTGGGAACAATGTCTTTTGTGGCTTCAAGGAAGTGCTCTGCAATTTGATTCAATACTTGACCTTTGCCCGGAATGGGGCGGGGAAGCACTACGTCAAAAGCAGAAATGCGATTCGACGCAACCATCACAAGAACGTCGCGTCCTATGGTGTAGACATCGCGCACTTTTCCGCGGTAGAAATTCGTTAATCCAGAGAATTGATATGTGGGCTCTTGATTCATGATCAATCTTTTTGTTCGTATGCTTTAATAATTTGCTTTACCAGTGGATGGCGAATGACATCTCTTCCATCTAGATAAACAAAACCAATTCCTTTTACCTCGTTCAGGTAGCTGATGGCTTCTTTCAGTCCAGATTTCTGATGCTTTGGAAGATCAATCTGAGAGGTGTCCCCCGTAATGATGAACCGCGCACTTTCTCCCATACGCGTTAAAAACATCTTCATTTGAGAGGTAGTCGTATTCTGACTCTCGTCGAGAATAACAAAGGCATCGTCTAAGGTGCGTCCGCGCATAAATGCTAAGGGAGCAATCTCGATTGTTTTATTTTCGAGGTAAAATTCCAATTTCTCTTTTGGAATCATGTCGCGCAATGCATCGTACAACGGTGCTAAATAGGGGTCCAGTTTTTCCTTTAAATCTCCCGGTAAGAATCCAAGGTTTTCTCCAGCTTCCACCGCAGGTCGAGTTAAAATGATACGTCGTACCTCACGATTTTTAAGTGCCCGAACTGCCAGTGCTACCGCCGTGTAGGTTTTACCCGTTCCGGCTGGCCCAATAGCGAAAACCATGTCATTGTCTATACTGGACTCGATAAGTTTATATTGGTTCGGAGTCTTCGCTTTAATGATGCGTCCTGATGGTCCATGCAAAATCACCTCATCCCTTAGCAGGGTGTAATCTTCTTTGGCAGCGTCGCTCGTTTGTACAAGGTTGTCAAAGGCGCGCTGGTCCAGGGTTTTATGTTTTTCTACATAGGCGAGAATGCCATCAAGTTTATCTTCAAATTCAATGACGATTTCTTCTGGACCGCTCACCTTTATTTTGTGGCCACGTGCAACAATTTTCAGCTTTGGGAAATAAGTTCCAATCTGGTTTAGGAACGTATTGCTGGGCCCGTAAAGTTGCGCTGGATCGGCCCCCGTGAGTTCAAATATGCGTTCTGTCAATTACTGCTGCCTTGAATGGTGTAAATGAAGGCGGAATTGCCTTACTTTTGACAAAGTAACTACATTTTTACCAATACACAACGCGGCATTAGCCCTTCTATGGCGGTCATTACAGCAACTTCAGATTTTGGTCTTAAAGACGCAACGCTTGCAAAGGCCAAAGCGCACTTTATCCGTCGAGTCAAGGGTTTGCAATGGGTGGATGTTAGCCATGAGGTTGAACCGCATAATATTCAGCAGGCCTCCTTTCTTTTAAAACGTGCGTTCACTTCTTTTCCAGCGGGTACTATTCACGTGGTCTTTGTAGGAAGTAGTCCCCAGCAAGGGTTGACTTACGTTTGCATTAAAGCGAACGGCCAGTACTTTATTGCGGCTAATAATGGCATCTTACCTAGTCTATTAATGGAGGCTAAGATTACGGATGCAAGAATATTGGACATTCGTGGTGTAGATGATCGTGATGTTTTTGCATTGTTTGCTACTGCGGCAGCACATTTGGCCGAAGGAGGTAAGTTGGAATTGCTCGGTCCAGTGGTGCAGCGTATAAAACGCATCAAGGAACACGAACCCATGGTTCAGGATCAAATGATCCGTGGGTCCGTCGTCTACATTGATCATTACGGGACGTGTGTAACGAACATAACAAAGTCGATGTTTGATGCTCAATTGAAAGGGCGCAAGCCGTCCGTAGAAACACCGCGCAACCGGAGTATAGGTCGCTTTTACGACCGCATCGGTGATGTGCCTCCAGGAAAATTGGCGGCAATTTGGGATGAACACCAGCATTTGTGCATTGTGGTAGGTAAAAGTGGAGGCGAACACGTCAAAGGATCGAACGAACTCTTAGGGATGAAAGTACACGATTGGGTCAGAATGGATTTCATATGATTGTAAGAATCGTACAGCTTCCCATCGTGCCAGGAACTCCAAATGGGGTTCAATTCGAGGAACTCTTTCAAACCTACAAAACGGCTATATTAGGTGCAGTAGGCTGTCAACGTGTCCAATTACTAGCTGCGCAAAGTTGCTTCTTCACCTACAGTTGGTGGGACAGTGAAAACGATTTAAATGCGTATCGGGACAGCGCCACCTTTGGAGTGGTTTGGCCCAAAACAAAAGCGTTATTTTCGGGCAAGCCGCAGGCTTGGACCTGTAACTCATTAGAGCACATGACCAAATGATTGCACAACTTCGCAAAGAACTCAAAGTCTATTTTTCTGGTATTTTAGGGTACTTAATTATAGGCATCTACCTGCTCATTAATGGGTTGATGCTGTGGGTGTTTAATGGCCCATTCAATCTGCTTGAGGGCGGTTATGCCTCTTTGGAACATTATTTTGGTTTGGCGCCATGGGTCTTCTTGTTTCTTATACCTGCTATTGGTATGCGAATTTTCAGCGATGAACTCAAGTCTGGAATGATGGAGTTGCTCATGGTACGTCCCATCTCTGTGGTTCAATTGGTTTGGGCAAAATTCTTAGGAGCCTTAACGGTGGTGTTATTGGCCGTATTGCCTACACTGGTCTATTTGTGGAGTATAAACATTTTGGGTTCTCCAGTTGGAAATCTAGATTGGGGTGCTGCGGTAGGATCCTTTATGGGGCTTATTGCTTTAGGTGCAGCGTATACCGCTGTAGCTGTATTTGCCAGTGCACTGACTACGAACAATGTGGTGGCCTTTGTTCTAGGTGTGGCCTTCAATATGGGGCTTTATCTGGGTTTCGAAGCATTGGCCGATTTGTATAAATTCTCAGGATGGGAACTTACGGTACGAAACTTTGGTATCAATGAACATTACCGTTCCATGTCACGTGGGGTTATTGATGCACGTGATTTAGGCTATTTTGTGAGTTTAGTTGTGTTGTTTATTGGTGCGACTGTAGCAGTAATAGGACGTCCGCATTTAAAATCGCCTTGGGGAAAAGCAGCGGCTTACATGGGCGCGGCAATCATTTTATTGGCGGTTTCCTTCACGGCCCGATTCCGTTTTGACCTTACTGAAGAGCAACGCTTTTCGTTGAGCGAAGGGACGGAATCCTTGCTGTCACAGGTTGAAG
Source organism: Cryomorphaceae bacterium (assembly GCA_024638285.1). Classification (GTDB taxonomy): domain Bacteria; phylum Bacteroidota; class Bacteroidia; order Flavobacteriales; family Schleiferiaceae; genus UBA10364. The sequence goes on along the minus strand of JAHEKP010000045.1, from coordinate 2,576 downwards.
AGCCAGTACTGATCAAGGTGTATTTATCCGGCGATTTCCCTGCAGGATTTGAGCGTCTAAGACGCGAGACGCAGCACCAATTAGAAGAGTGGAGCGCAAAGAACGGGAACATCTTTTTTGAGTTCATCAATCCGAACACCGTTGATAACGCCAACGAATTTAAAAATCAATTGGGCACCAAAGGCATTAATGCCGTTCAACTCCAAGTCCAAAATAAGGACGGACAAAGTGTACTCAACGTTTTTCCAGGAGCCATATTGAGCTATCAGGAACGTGAAGCGACTGCAATTCTTTTAGAAGATGTTATGGTTTACGACCCTGCGGAGCAGGTGAATATTAGCATTCAGCAATTGGAATTTAATCTAGCTAAGGCGCTGAATACTTTGCTTACTATGGATAAGCCTAAAGTTGCCATGATTACCGGTCACGGCGAATTAAGCGCAGTAGAAACTGCCGGAATAGGTTTGGCTTTGAGTGAGAACTATACGGTCGACCGATTTTCCATGGAGGCATACAAAGCATTGCCCAGCGGGGAGCCAGACTTACAGGATATGATTCGTAGGTTGAACACCTATAAATGCGCCATAGTAGCGAAACCTACAAAGGCCTTTTCAGAATTGGATAAATACTTATTGGATCAATACGTAATGGGCGGCGGTAAACTCATGTGGTTCATTGATGGCGTTCATGCGGAAATGGACAGCCTTAGTTTTGGTCCCGAATTTTTAGCCTATCCTGCCATTTACGACCTTAACATCGTTGACCTGTTGTTTAAATACGGCGTTCGCATCAATGCAGATGTGATTCAAGACGTACGTTGTGGTGGGGTGAACGATCGCAGAAACATTCAGCCCTGGGTATATTTTCCGCTTTTGGCCGCTCAAAACCATCCGGCAGTTCAGAATTTAAATGCGGTCAAAGGAGAATTCACCTCAACACTAGATACGCTAGAGAGTCCTGGAATTCGATCGTCTATTCTATTGCGTACATCAATCAATTCCAAAGCCGTGGCTGCTCCGCATACAGTGAGTTTAGAGGCGTTGTACAACAGACCTGATCCTAGGACCTTTACGCAGCGCGATTTAGTGACCGGTGTGTTGTTGGAGGGAACGTTTAAGAGTGCCTATGCACAGCGAATTGCACCCAAAGCTGCAGGTTCAGGTCTTCCGCAATTAAAAGAAAGTCCTGAAAGCGCAATGGCCGTTTTTAGTGATGGTGATTTTATAAGGAACCAAGTCAATTTGATCAATCCAGAATTACCGCGCGGTCAGCCCATGCCATTGGGGTATGATCAGTATACAGGGGTGCAATACGGCAACGATGATTTGGTTCTGAACGTAGTGGATTACCTGCTGGACGACAAAGGGCTCATGCAAACCCGCACGCGCGACTTTAAGTTGCGTCTGTTGGATGGAGAAAAGCTGTTGGCCGAAGCCAACAAATGGAAACTCATTAATGTAGCAATACCTGAGGTGCTCTTGCTCCTGGCAGCTTTGTTATTTAACCTCTTACGCAGAAGAAAATATGCGCATTCGTAACCTTATAAGTAGTACGCTTTTCACCTTAATGTTACTTACTGCTTGTACAGGCGGTGATCAAAGTAACGGACTCGAAGCTCTAAAGGCGCAGTATGACTTTGCTGTGCAGGATACCTCGAGTATTACTAAGGTTGTTATTCGCGATAAAAAACCTTCTTCCGTAACCTTAGAACGGACACCTACGGGTTGGGTAGTTGATAGTGTGCACCCTGCTCGAAAGGATGCGATTGAAGTGTTGTTAAAGACGCTAGGCGAGGTTCGATTGAAAAACTTCGTTACCGAAAGTGCGGTTCCAGAGATTGAACAACGCATGGAGGTGTATGGGAAATGGGTAGAGGTTTTTGCGGGTGAAGAGCGGGTAAAGCACTATATCGTAGGTACAGAGACACCTGATATGCTAGGAACCTATTATAAAATGGTAGGAGCAGAGCTTCCTTTCTCAGTCTACATTCAGGGCTTTAATGGGTATTTAAGCACCAGATTCTTTACTGAATCAACCTTGTGGCGCGACCGTACCGTATTTGGTTTGGGGCCTGGCGCTATTAAAAATATAGAAATGGTGCTGCCGCAAGATCCAAATGGCGGTTGGGTGATTACGCGTCAAAATCTAAACAACCTAAGTGGCCCTTTGCTTGAGCCAGCTTCTGCACCGGAGCTTTGGTCTTTGGTGGGCACAGAGTTCGAGCGGATCCCAGTGAAAGATGTGTTGGCCTTATATACGGTAGTGAAGAGTGTTCAGACCTTAAAGTATGAAGGCGCGATCATTCCTTCGGACAATGTTTGGTTAAAAAAGGACAGTATTTTCAATTCCACTCCTGCTTTTGAGTTGCTTGTAAACACGGTAGACGGGCAGCAGTTGCGTACGCGTGCATTCTATAAGAAACCAGAAGGGCAGCAGCAGTCGGCCGATGGAACGATACACGTTTGGGACCCTGATCGATTCTATGCGGAATTACCGGACGGACGAATGGTCTTAATTCAGCGTTATGGCTGGAGAAACCTCTTGAAATTACGCTGGGATTTCGCTGAAGTACAGTG
>JAHEKP010000038.1 GCA_024638285.1 Cryomorphaceae bacterium | reverse complement strand
TCGTGCTCAACACCTAAGTCAATCAATTCACCGGCTTTTGAGATGCCCTGCCCATACATAATGTCGAATTCCGCAAGGCGGAAAGGCGGAGCTACTTTATTCTTAACCACCTTTACACGGGTACGGTTACCCATAACTCTATCACCGTCCTTAATCTGCGTTGAGCGGCGAATATCTAGACGGACTGAGCTGTAAAACTTAAGCGCATTACCACCAGTGGTTGTCTCAGGATTTCCAAACATCACACCGATTTTCTCTCGCAACTGATTAATAAAAATCACGCAACAGTTTGTTTTGCTAATGGTACCAGTTAATTTTCTCAACGCCTGAGACATCAAACGCGCATGAAGGCCCACGCGGGCATCACCCATTTCTCCTTCGATTTCAGCCTTAGGTGTAAGTGCAGCGACAGAATCAATAATCAAAATATCAATAGCCCCAGAACGCACGAGATTATCTGCAATCTCTAAAGCTTGCTCGCCGTTATCAGGCTGTGAAACAATAAGATCATCTGTATTCACTCCTAAACTTTCTGCGTATGTTCTGTCAAAGGCATGCTCCGCGTCTATAAAGGCAGCGATGCCACCTTTGCGTTGACATTCCGCTATGGCATGCAATGTTAGAGTGGTTTTACCTGAACTTTCTGGTCCATAAATCTCAACCACACGCCCTGTTGGATAACCTCCAACGCCCAAAGCGATATCTAAAGTTAATGATCCCGTAGGTATGGATTCTACTTCGATAACAGGCGCATCGCCCATCTTCATTACTGTTCCTTTACCGTAGGCTTTATCCATACGGTCCATAGTTAGTTTGAGTGCCTTGAGTTTGGCGTCTTTGTCTGCGCTCATAATCTTAGAATGCTAAAAATATTAGAATTTATACAAATGTAGAACTTTGTTTCAAATGGCAAAGCCCTTTCTAATAATTTACACGAAGAATTTAAATTTTAATACTGAGCGAGGATTTGTTCCGTTGCTTCTTTGGTCTTAACCTTTTCTAAAACGTGTTCAATCAACCCCTGTTCATCGATAACATAGGTATGTCTGTAGATGCCTTCGTATTCTTTGCCCATAAACTTCTTCCACCCCCATGCTTCAAAGGCAAGAATAATGGATTTTTCTTCGTCCGCTATCAAATTATAATTCAATTCTTGCTTTGACGCGAAATTAAGCTGACGCTTGACTGAGTCAGCGCTTACACCCACTACTTCAAAACCTTTTTTCGCTAAATCCGCATAGTGATCTCTGAAATTACAAGCCTCAACAGTACACCCCGGTGTACTCGCTTTTGGATAGAAAAAGAGGATGACTTTCTTACCCAATAATTGGCTTGAATCTATGTGTTCACCATGTTGATTTACTCCGCTCCAAGAAGGTGCTTGTTGTCCAATTTTTAATGCCATTGTTCATTTATTTTATTTCTCAACAACTCCAAGTTAGCTTTGTTTCATTCCACAACGACGTTGTTTGCACATAATAGTTTTACACATGACCAAAGCAGAGAAAGTTCAATTTACGCTAGATGCACTAGAGCGACTGTATCCCGAAACGCCTGTCCCATTGGATCATAAAGATCCATTTACGTTGCTCGTTGCAGTAGTGCTTAGTGCGCAATGCACTGACGAACGGGTAAATAAGATTACGCCCAAACTATTTGCGGTGGCAGACAATCCGTACGACATGGCGAAATTAACGGTTGAACAGATCGCGGAAATCATTCGCCCCTGTGGTTTAGTCCCAATGAAGAGTAAGGGCATTCATGCATTCAGCGCTACCATCGTTAATGAATACGACGGCGAAGTTCCCGCAAGCTTTGAAGCACTTGAGGCAATGCCTAGTGTAGGTCATAAGACTGCTAGTGTAGTGATGAGCCAGGCCTTTGGTATACCCGCATTTCCAGTAGATACGCACATACAAAGATTGATGTACCGTTGGGGCTTCTCAAACGGTAAATCGGTAGCACAAACAGAAAGGGATGCAAAGCGATTATTCCCAAGAGCGCTATGGAACAAACTCCATCTACAGATCATTTTTTACGGAAGAGAATACAGCCCAGCACGAGGCTGGGATTTAGAGAAGGACTTCATTAGTAAATCCATTGGAAGGAAGAGTGAAATTCAAAATTGGTATACGACACAAGAAATGAAACTTAAGAAGAGCAGTACCACTAAGAAAGCTCGTAGATAGTTCTTATTTTTGGACAACACTAAAAAATGAAAATTCCTCCATATGGGTCGCGCATTTGAATTTAGAAAAGAACGGAAGTTTAAACGTTGGGCAGGGATGGCAAAAACCTTCTCTCGCATCAGCAAAGACATCATCATGGCTGTTAAGGAGGGTGGAGACAATCCTGATTCCAACTACAGACTGCGCATGCTCTTTCAGAACGCAAAAGCAGCGAACATGCCTAAGGATAATGTTGAGCGTGCCATTAAAAAGGCATTATCGAAAGACCAAGGCGACTATAAAACCATTATTTACGAAGGGTACGGACCACATGGAGTTGCAGTTCTCGTAGAAACTGCGACGGACAACAATACGCGTACCGTAGCAAATGTTCGTTCCTATTTCAATAAATGCGATGGTTCATTAGGCACCTCTGGTTCAGTAGAATTTATGTTCGAACACAAATGTCATGTGAAAATTACCGCTGGTGCGACTGATGTCGAAGAGCTGGAATTTGAAATGATTGACCACGGTGCAGAAGACGTTTTTAAAGATGTCGAAGAAAAAGAAGGGGAAGAAACGGAAGTAATCATGGTTTATGGCCAATTCGCAGATTACGGGAACATCACAAAGGGACTAGAAGAATTGGGACACGAGATTATAGAATCCGGTTTTGAATACATCCCAACCACAACAAAAGAAGTTAGCGACGAACAAAGTAAAGATCTCGAAAAGCTCATCGAAAAACTTGAAGAAGATGACGACGTTCAAAACGTCTATACGACCATGCGTTAAGAAAAAAAACACCAACAAAAAAACAGCCGCTCAATGAGCGGCTGTTTTTTGCTTTTAAATAGCTTTTCGAAGCGAGCTTCGCTCAATCTGCGATTTCGCATATTCAAGTGTAATATGGATTTCCTTTTCATCTAATCCAGGTGCATCGAACATATGATCCGTTAAAATCGCTTCACAAACACTGCGTAATCCACGAGCACCCAAACTGTATTCAAGTGCTATTTCTACAATGTAATCATATACTTCTTCGTCAAACGATAACGCAATGTCGTCCATGTGAAACAAGTGCTGGTACTGTCTAACTAATGCATTCTTAGGCAAGGTTAAAATAGCACGAAGGGCTTTTTTATCTAACGGTGACATGAACGTCACAATAGGCATACGACCAATCAATTCCGGAATCAATCCAAAACTCTTCAAATCTGAAGGAGTGATGTAGCTCAGAACCTCATCATCCTCTACATGCTGACGACTCTCTTTCGAATATCCCAAGGACGCGGAATTTAAACGCGATCCGATTTTCTTTTCAATTCCCACGAATGCACCGCCCGCGACAAAGAGTATGTTGGTTGTGTCTACCTCAATGTACTTTTGATCCGGGTGTTTGCGGCCACCTTTGGGAGGAACGTTCACCTTTGACCCTTCTAAGAGTTTGAGTAACCCCTGTTGCACACCTTCGCCACTGACATCACGGGTAATGGATGGGTTATCCCCCTTGCGTGCAATTTTATCAATCTCATCGATAAAGACGATACCTACCTGTGCTTTTGGCAAATCGTAATCTGCCGCTTGAAGCAAGCGGGTTAAAATACTTTCAACATCTTCTCCTACGTAACCTGCTTCTGTTAATACAGTCGCATCTACTATAGTAAAAGGCACATTCAGCAGTTTAGCAATAGTGCGAGCCATTAAGGTTTTTCCTGTACCCGTGTTCCCTACAATGACGATATTCGACTTATCTACTTCAGGTGCATCCTTTACAGGAACTAAACCAATTCTCTTGTAGTGATTGTACACCGCAACGGCCATTGTACGCTTGGCTTGTTCTTGACCAATAATGTATTCGTCAAGATGTGCTTTAATCTGTGCGGGCGTAAAATCAAACTCGACCTTACCTGCAACATCTAAAGGACTGCTCTGAGGTGCCTCACCAAGCTCTGTATGTAGGATGCCTCCAGCCTGCTCAACACAACGATCGCAGATGTGGGCATCCACACCTGCGATCATCATTTCTGCTTCATTCTTACTGCGTCCACAAAAAGAACAATGTATGTTGGTTTCTTCGCTCATTATTTAGCCTGACTCTTCCCTAAAAGAATTTCATCTACCATGCCATATTCTTTGGCCTCGCCTGAGGTCATCCAATAATCACGATCAGAATCCGCTTCGACCTTGTCAAATGGCTGCCCACTGTGGTGAGCAATGATGCTGTACAATTCTTTTTTCAGTTTAAGGATCTCCGTCAATGTGATCTCCATATCTGAAGCCTGACCTTGCGCACCACCCATAGGCTGGTGAATCATAATACGACTGTGCTTTAAAGCAGAGCGCTTTCCAGCAGTACCGGCACACATTAAAACGGCTCCCATCGATGCAGCCATTCCAGTACAAATGGTAGCTACATCTGGGTTTACCACTTGCATGGTATCATAAATACCCAATCCCGCATACACAGAACCGCCTGGAGAATTGATATAAATCTGAATGTCCTTCTTCGCATCTGCACTTTCTAAAAAGAGCAATTGGGCCTGAACGATATTTGCAACTTGATCATTAATTCCGGTTCCCAAAAAGATGATGCGGTCCATCATCAAGCGTGAAAAGACATCCATCTGTGCAACATTCATTTGGCGCTCTTCAATAATATAAGGCGTCAAAGAAGCATCAACGTATTGATCTACGTACATGCTGTTAATTCCAACGTGCTTCGTAGCGTATTTTTTGAATTCTTTTCCGAAATCCATGAAGTCTAATTTTCTAAAGTGTAAGGTTGATTATGCGTTTTCCGTTACCAATTTAATGAATTCATCGTAGGTAACTTCCTTCTCATCCACCTTAAAGTTTTCTTTGTAGTAGCTCAACAATTTGGCGTTGTACACCTGATCATTGATGCGGCGTGCTTCTTCTTCGTTCTTCAACGCGTTTTCAGCAATGCCTTTAAGCATTTCGTCATCCATTACCTGCTGCCCATACTGCTGGAATTGCGCCTTAACCATACCCACAGTGTGTTCAACAAGCTCTTCTTGAGAAACAGAAATCTCCCCCATTTGGATGACTTTGTTTTCAATCAATTGGTAACGCAATCCGCGAGCTGTCTTCTCCCAATCTGCTTCAATCTCTTCCGCTGAAACAGGCTTTTCACCCGCCGTTTGCATCCATTTTTTAAGGAACGTTTCTGGTAAGTCAAATTTGGTTTTATCGAGCAAGTACTCTGCTACGTTATTCAAGAAATACTGATCCGATTCATTCATGTACATGCGTTCAGCTTCTTCTTTCATTTTGTCGCGCATTTCAGCCTCACTGGTCACCACGCCTTCTCCATATACTTTATCGAAGAACTCTTGATTCATTTCAGCCGGCTCCATACGTGCAACGCTCTTAAGCTCGAAGTGGAATAGACCTGTAGAAGCTTCTAATTGGGCATCGGTGACGCCTAGGAGACCTGCAACATTGTAACCTTTTGCAAAACCCTTCGCAGCATCAACTGGCAATACAGCTCCTACTGCTGCATTACACCATTCGCCTTGGGCTTTCTTCGTTTTCAAGTTTGAACCCATGATTTGGGTGTCCGCTTTAACGATACCGCCTTCTACAGCTGCACCATCCGCATCCACTTCTGTGAATGTACCGTGGAACATATCTGTAACCTCTGGACTTTCCGGCGCAGACATTTTTCCATAACGGTTACGGATGTCTTCAACGTACGTGTCTAATACTTTTTTGTCTGCAACTACTTTAACCGCTTTGACCTTGTTTTTCTTTGAAATGCTCACCTCAAATTCAGGACTAAGGCCCAATTCAAATTGGAAATTGAACGTTTCATCGCTTTTGAAATCTAAATCCGGTTGCTCCACCGGCATAGGATTGCCAAGGATGTTCAACTTTTCATCAGTAATGTAGTTGTAAATACTGTCTTGCAAGAGGTTGTTGATTTCTTCAATCAAAACGCCTTTACCGTACTGTTTCTTGATCAAACCCATTGGCACTTTTCCTGGACGGAATCCGGGGATATTTGCGCGTTTGCGGTAATTTTCCAATGCATCGGTCACCTTAGCTTGGTAATCTTCTGGGGTGATCTCAATGTTCACTAATAGGTTTAGTGCGTCTACTTCGTTCTTGCTGATGTTCATTACTGTAGAATTAAATGTTGCAAAACTCCCTTCAAAAGGGGGTGCAAAGGTAAGTAACATTTTGCCTTTTACGGACTTATGTCAGCGCCTTCGCGTTTGCATTCCTTTAACGTTCAAATTGCTGAAGCTTGGAACAAAGATTGTACCTTGCTTATTCTATGATTCAGAGACTTATGCAGCGAAAAAATCTCAAATATTTACTCCCACTCGTCGTGGGAGCTTTGGTTGTTTTAGGGTTTAAATGGTTTGGTCCGGAAGAGGAAAAAGAGGTGGTCATCTTTTCTCTCGTGCGCGATGCCTTAACAAATGTGCACTTGCAGCCGAAAGAAGTTGACGATGCATTGAGCCTAGAGGTGTATGAAAATTACCTGAACACCTTAGATTACAACAAACTGTTCTTGACGCAGAATGAAATCGGCCAATTGGCGAGCTATCAAAAAGAGCTGGACAACCTATTCCAGTTAGGGGATACCCGATTTTTTAGTCTCAGCTATGCTTTAATAACATCCTCCATAGATGCATCCAAGGAAATCTATACGCAACTCCTTTCAGAACCTTTCGACTACACCGTAGACGAACGCATAGGAAACAATCCTGAGTCTAGAACCTTCGCTCAAAATAATGAAGAGCATGTGGAGTTTTGGCGTAAACATTTAAAGTGGCGCGTGTTAAATCGCATTTATGAAAAGGACCGTGCACAAAAAGAAGATGCCGCAACCGACGAAACTGTAGAATTAAAGTCTTTTGAAGTACTCGAAGAAAAGGCACGAGAGAAGGAATTAGAATTGCAAAACGAATGGCACGATGATCTAATGGACGTGAGCCGACTGGAGTGGTTTGGCATGTATATGAATGCATATTGCGAAGCTTTTGATCCGCACACTTCATACCTCGCGCCGCAGCAAAACGAAGATTTCGAACTGAGTATGACCGGTCAGTTTGAAGGCATCGGTGCCGCATTAAAACAAGACGGAGATTACATTACTATCGATCGAATCATCGTCGGTTCCGCTTGCTGGAGACAAGGCGATCTGGAAGCGGGTGATAAAATTTTAGCCGTTGCCCAGGGCGAAGATGAACCCGTTGATGTGGTTGGCTACAAAGTGCGTGACGGCATCAAGCTCATTCGAGGTAAAAAAGGCAGTGAAGTGCGTTTAACTGTAAAAAAGAAAGATGGCGCTAGACAGGTCATTCCCATCATCCGTGATATCGTCGAAATTGAAAGCACATTTGCCCGTAGTACCATTATAGACGGTGCTGTTTATGATAAAAAAACCGGTGAACGTCTTCAAGAAAGCACTGGAAAAACCGGCTATATTAGGTTACCTAAGTTTTACGTTGACTTCTACGACAAAGACAACCACAATGCAGCGGAAGATGTAAAAAATGAAATCATCAAACTTAAAGAAGCCGGGGTAAAAGGCATGATTTTAGACCTTCGGGGAAATGGTGGCGGTTCATTGCAAGCAGCAATTGAAATCGCAGGACTCTTTACTGGAAATGGACCTATGGTTCAGGTAAAGAATTTTCAAAGCGGAACGCGCGCTAAAAACAATCGCAGCAGCGAGATCTTCTGGGACGGACCGCTTGTCGTTCTAGTCAACGAATACAGTGCATCCGCATCGGAAATTGTGAGTGCAGCATTACAAGATCGCGGGCGCGCTTTGATTGTAGGTCCGTCAAAATCTACCTATGGCAAGGGTACGGTCCAGAACATGTTTGACTTCGATCGCGCCGTTCCTGGATCTATGAACCAGCTTAAACCGCTTGGCGCCATTAAAATCACGACAGAGAAATTTTACCGCATCTCTGGAGGAACTACTCAACTTCAAGGTGTAACCCCAGACATTTCATTACCCGGTGCTTATGATGGTATTGAAATTGGAGAAAAGGAGTATGAAAACGCACTGGCCATTGACTTTGTAGAAAAGGCAAACTACGTGCCGCTAACTAAATGGGAGAAGCAGTTTGAAAAAGCTAAAAAATCGGCACAAAAGCGCGTCGCAGGAAATCCTGCATTTACAAAATATGAGGAATACGCGGATTGGATTGCAGAAGGCGACAAAGACAAATGGATTCCTTTGAATTACACCAACTACTTGGCTTTTCAAGATTCCATAAAAGCCGCCAGTGAAGCGTACAAAAACCTTTCAAAACTCAATGATAGTCTAGGTATTGTCCCGTTAGACCATCATCCTACCAACGCAACGGACAGCGCACAGGCTGAAATTTACCAGAAATGGTACAAAGGACTTTCTAAAGATCTTGTTTTGCGCGAAGCGAATACCATCGTAAGTGAATTGGCGAAATAGCATAAGACAATTGGAGCTGGGGCAAAAAATTGCGCTTGGCTTTTTAACGCTCATTGTCGTTATGGCGGTCGCAGCGCCTCTGGTGGTGTTGGATCAAACCGCCAATGCCAATGACATGGATACTAGTAGAACGCTCTTAGGGCCTGGAAGCAGCACCAGTATGGGTATGCATTTATTTGGGACCGATAAGTACGGAAGAGATCACTTTTCTCGAGTCATTTTGGGCAGTAGAATCAGCCTTACTGTTGGTTTCATCGCTGTTGGCATCTCACTGCTTATTGGAATTCCGGTAGGTGCCTTTGCCGGCTATTTTGGCGGAAGATTAGACCAGTTCCTCACTTGGGCCATGTCGGTACTCTGGTCCATCCCAACACTCCTGCTAGTCATCGCTTTAACCTTTGTGTTAGGAAAAGGTATCGCACAGGTTTTCATCGCAGTTGGGCTCACAATGTGGGTGGAAGTCGCCAGAGTAATACGGGGCCAATTTTTAGGAGAAAAATCGAAGGAATACGTCGAAGCAGCTAAAGTCCTTGGCTTCTCTACACCGCACATCATATTTAAAGAAATACTCCCAAATACATGGGGACCGCTTGTGGTCATTTGTGCTACTAATTTTGCAAGCGCGCTGCTCATCGAGAGTGGACTAAGCTTTTTAGGAATTGGTGCACAACCGCCCGTTCCATCCTGGGGTGGTATGATCCGCGAATACTATCCTTATCTCATCACCGGAAAAGCCTATTTAAGCCTCATTCCTGGAGCCCTCATTGCTGGAAGTGTGTTGAGTTTGAACACGCTGAGTACGATTTGGAACGAACGCGACTAAAGCGACAATAGAACATGCGCTGCGTCCGGCACAACGGCATCTTCAGCTGCTATTCCTGCATGACGTTGCATGATCTCAAGGAATTCTTCGCGCTCGATATTTACAGCACCTAGACTGTCTAAATGTTCTGTAGGCAACTGATTATCTACAGCTACCACTCCTTGTGCATGTAAGTATTGACACATGCCTATATAGGCGAATTTAGAGGCGTTTGTTTGAGTATGAAACATGCTTTCGCCGACGAAAATTGCTCCGGTAATCACACCAAAAGTGCCACCAACTAAATCCTCGCCGTCCCACACTTCAAAACTGAAACCCTTACCCTCTTTATGAAGGGCTAGAAAATTCTCACGGAATTTTTCCGTAATCCATGTACCCGCCTGTCCAGGTCGTTCCACTGCACTACACTGTTCTAAGACCTGTGTAAATGCCGTATTCACTGAAAAGCGCCACTTATTTCCATTGATGTACGGGCGCATGCTTTTTGAAATTTTCACCTGGTCTGTTGGAGTAATACTTCGTACCTCCGGAGAAAACCAAAAAACAACCCCTTCTTGCTCAAACCAAGGAAAGATTCCGAACGGATAAAGCCGATCGTACATCTCAGGACTGAGCTCCCAAGAAAGCGCAATCAAGCCCTCGTCGTTGGAAACATCATTGGGGTCGGGAACTTCCCAGTCCCCTTGCCCAATAAAGTATAATGGATTGTTTGTAGATGAAAACACGTTGGTATGGTTAGAACGGTAAGTCGTCCTCTAATACCGAATTATCTGCACCAGAAGGTGTGAACGGCTGACCTGCAGGCGGCAAATCCGATGGACCAGGCCCTGCACCCGCTTCAACAGCGTTCATTCTCCAAGCTTGAAGCGTCGTGTAGTAACGAGTATCTCCACCTTGAGGCGGCGTCCATTCGCGTCCACGAATATTGAATTCAATGTTGACTTCTTGTCCTTCCTTGAAATTATTCAGCACACCCGTTTTGTCCTGCGTAAACTCAAACAATAAAGTTTGTGGGTACTGGTCTTTGGTTTGAACTACAAATTCTCTTTTTCTGAATCGGTCTGAAATGACCTGCTCATCCATAATACGCTGGATTCTCGCTTCTAACTGCATCTGTATACCCGCTTATCGGGCCGATTTATCTATTAATAATACTTTCCAAGCTTCCTTCACTTGACCATTGTCTAATAAGTCTTTGGCCATTTCATGTAATTGCTCACGCAATTCTATTCCGTCCGAAAAATTTTGCAAAATGCGACGGACGTTAAAATCATTTTTCTTTGCCTCTACCTCTTCGCTGGTTGGAAGTGTAATTTCAGAACCTAATTGGCCCAAATTATTTCCAGTTAAAATAGTCGAACGGCGTATAACACCTGGAATCTGATCCACACCTATGCCCAATTTTGGAGGTGCCAATTCAAACAACGCATCGCCCGAGGCTCTCACCCACCAAGCTTTACCCAATCTACCAACTAAATCAATCGCATCCTGATCAATTCCGCCATCTTCCGACAGAACATCATCTGCAATATGCATTCTTTTAACCACACACATCACCAAGTTACCTGCTCCACCTTCATCGCCCATATGAAGCACATCACGCACCTCACACTCCAAGCTCACAGGACTTTCCTTCACTCTTCTTGGTGCAACAAGATCTGAAGCTACAGGCGTCAAACCGCTTTTCACAAACTCATCTACATCCGACGAATATTCAGCAGAACTTAAATTCACCTGTTGCGTAATGGCATAATTAACCACGTTAATCACCACTTCCTTTTGCTGCATCGCATTGTGCAGCGTATCTTTTGTAGTATTATCTCTCACCCTTCTTGCTGCGGAAAAAACAACCACAGGAGGGTTAGAACTGAATATATTAAAGAAGCTAAACGGACTCAGGTTATTGTTGCCAAATTCGTCTACCGTGCTCACCAAAGCAATGGGTCGAGGAGCTACAGCTCCTAACAATAAACTGTGACGCTCTTTGGTTCCGAGCTCGTTGGGATCAAAACTTGCCATGTGAATGAATTTTGAGCAAAGTTAATTTTTCAAGCCACCCAATCATTTTTTCCCTCAAAGTAATTTTTCTATCTATATTTGCCGTCCCAATGGAAGCGGATGTGGTGAAATTGGTAGACACGCTAGTTTTAGGCACTAGTGCTTTATCGCGTGAAGGTTCGAGTCCTTTCATCCGCACATTAAAATCCCGATCAGGCGACTGATTGGGATTTTTTGTTTTCACTCAAGCCAAGCTTGCTTGAGCGAAGAGTGGGAACAAAAAAGCCCA
>JAHEKP010000007.1 GCA_024638285.1 Cryomorphaceae bacterium | reverse complement strand
CTAAAAGACAAAAGCGTCAAGGCAATTATTGAACTAGAATTGGTCTTACCGAAGTATTTAGAGGCTGAATTTCAATCAAAGGATATCGACTTTGATACACACAGTGTGTTCCGCCGTGAATTATTGCCTAACGGTAAATCGAGAGCATTTATTAACGATACGCCTGTAAAGAGTAGCGATTTAGCCTATTTCGCGGGCCAGTTTATTGATATAAACAGCCAAAGTGATTCTGGTTTACTTACCGATGTTGCAAAACAAATTGAATTGATAGATTCTTTTGTTACAGCAGAAGTGGAGCGCGAGGAGTATAGTAGAATTTTCACTGCTCTAAAGGCCGTTCTTCACGAGCAAAAGGTACTCATCGAACAAGCAGATACGAGTGACTTAGATTACCTCGAGTTTTTATACCACGAGTTGGATAAAGCGAATGTTAAATCCGGTGAATACGAGGAAATCGAAGAATTGGTCCGTTTAAATAAAAACGCAAGCGATTTCAACGAGCAGTTCAATGAATTAGGAACACTCATAGGCGGTGAATCGCAGCTTTTAGATCAATTGTTCACAGTTGAGTCAAAGCTTGCTAAGCTCGCCACTAGCGATCCATCCACAGAGCCGCTCTTAGAGAAATTGCTCGAAATCATCTCACAGACACAATCCATAGAACGTGAAATTTTGGACCGCATAGCAGCAGCTGAGCTCACCGTGGATGTAGATGCATTAATTGATCGAAAACATCAAATAGATGGTTTAATACGCAAACATCGCGTTTTAGATGCGGAAGCGCTCGTAATGAAATTTGATGCTCTGGGTGCTCAAATAAAGTCTATTAAGGATAAAGATTTCTTACTTAAGAAATTAACGTCCGAACAAATTAAGCTTGAAGCTGCGTTAAAAACTACTGGAACGAAACTGCATGCAAAACGTTTAGAATCAACACAGTTGATTCAAAATGCGCTCATCAGTTATTTGAGTGATGTGGATTTACCAAAAGCTAAAATTGAATTGATATGGCAAGAGCATTCCCCTACAGCTGTGGGATTGTATAAGCCCCAGTTTATGTTTAGTGCAAATCCTGGTAGCCCGCTTGAGTCATTGAACAAAGTCGCTTCTGGTGGAGAACAAAGTAGGGTGAAATTGGCGCTGAAAGCAGCTTTAGGTAAACACATCACTTTAAGTTGTCAGATTTTTGATGAAATAGATACAGGTATAAGTGGTGCTACCGCTGAAAAAGTCGGTAATCTCATGTCTGAATTAGCTGAAAAACAGCAAATTATTACCATTACTCACTTGCCTCAAGTAGCATCAAAAGGTACCACACATTGGCTGATTTCTAAGTCATCAACGGATACAAGCACTGAAAGTAACGTGCATGTACTGACGAACGAGGCACGCGTGGAGGAGCTTGCTAGAATGCTCAGCGGGGCAAAAATCACGCAAGCGGCGAAGAATCAGGCAGAAGCCTTGTTGAAAGCTAGGTAAAACCTATTTTAGCAGACTATAACAAACACAAGAATATGTCAAACGGATTACTCAGTGGCAAATGCGGTATTGTATTTGGCGCTTTAAACGCAGATTCTATTGCTTGGAAAGCAGCAGAATCAATCCACGCGCAGGGTGGCAAAGTGGTATTGACTAATGCGCCTATAGCCATGCGCATGGGCGAGTTAAACAATCTAGCAGAGGCGATTGACGCTCCTATAATAGCTGCCGATGCTACCAGTATGGAAGATTTGGATAAGTTAATCACCGGTGCTATGGAACATTTCGGAGGTAAAATTGATTTTATCCTCCATAGTATAGGGATGAGTGTAAACGTTCGCAAAGGCAAGCACTACACGGAATTAAACTACGACTGGCTACAAAAAGGCTGGGATGTAAGCGCTGTTAGTTTCCATAAAGTGATGCAAAGCGCTTGGAACCACGATGCTATGAGCGAATGGGGTTCTATTTTAGGATTAACTTATATGGCAGCGCAACGTACATTCCCGGACTACAATGATATGGCGGATAACAAGAGTTATTTGGAGAGTATTGCACGCAGCTTTGGTTACCATTGGGGAGTTCGTAATAATGTACGCGTTAATACCATATCTCAGAGCCCAACGCCAACTACAGCGGGATCCGGTGTAAAGGGATTTGGTGGTTTTATCGCCTATGCAGAGAAAATGTCGCCACTAGGCAACGCTACTGCTGAGGATTGTGCAAACTACATTGTTGCAATGTTCTCTGATCTTACGAAGCGTGTAACCATGCAGAACTTATACAATGATGGAGGCTTCTCAAACATGGGTGTTAGCGATCTAGTGATGGCCCAATTCATGGAGGGAGAAGCAGAAGAATAGCTTCAGTCTTCCTTATTTTATTGCAATAAAGCCACTCCTAATTAGGGGTGGCTTTTTTGTAGAGCACTAGTTTAGCTTTTTCAAAGACAGTCTCTATAGTAAACCCTTCTGGCACAGGATCAGTTGAGCGCGTGAGGAGATAGGGTTGCTCGTTTTCAGTCAGATAAAGCTTATGGTATCTAGAGGCAATCGCATTATCCTTCCAGAAGTCATTCAAATCATATACCTGAATTACATGCAGGTCTAAATCATTAGCCATACTTCTATAGGCCTTAATGGTGTGCTTATCTCGCGATGGAGACTTACTGAAATACAGGGTAAGAATAATGGCAATAGTCCATAATCCCAGATTTGTCAAAGAAATATACTTCACCCACCATTTACGATTGATTCCCCATGGCCAAGGCGCTTGTTCGTATAGCATACCAAAAGCTAACATCCAAAATGCCATAGAAGGCATAAAATAGTAATGCTCCTGACGGTGTAAAAACAGAAAAGGGAGTGTGGCGCAAATAGCAACACAGAACATTAAAATACTCTCCCTGCGCAATGGATAACTGCTTCCACGTCTCCAAGCGAGTACTGCTAAAACCACAATGGGCAATGCCAATTGTTTGACCAATTCACCTAAACTCAAAAGCACAGAACTCTCAGTACCTCTAAGTCCACGTAAAGAAGGCAGCAACTGCTGGTTTAAATAACCTTCAAAGAATTTTGCAAAGTCAGGCTCATAGGTATAAAAGGAGCTGAAAAGAATACTACTGCTCAATACCATGACAGCCACAGATATCAATGCATTTGCCCTAAACTCTTTAAATAAAACGGCAACAAGAGGCAGTACCATTAGAGGAAACAGTGCCACCGGTCCTTTAATTCCCAAAGCAAAAAAGAATAACATTCCAGCCAAAGCACTCCATAGGTAATTCTTTTTCCATGTACCTTCTATAAGCAACCAAACGACTGCAAGTGTGGCTGCGTTTAAGGGAGCCTCTAATAAGTTGTTTTGATGCACCCATAATACCGTTGGAGTGAGCGTCCAAAGTAATTGGGGTATCCATCCTCTATGACCAGAGGGAATGAGTAGGGCCCAAATTCTACGAATCATTAATATACTTAGGCCGTAAAGTGTGTAAGCATAAAATCTATCTACCCATGGCTGGTCACCAAACAATCTGAAATAGACAGAATGCAGGGCAAACGAGAAAGGAGGATGCTCGTAATATTCAGGATGGACATAAGGCGTGTATTGAGGCGACCAAAACTGTCCTACACCTTCATTTAGATTTCGTGCAATCGCCGCAAAAGTTAATCCATCGAAGAACATTCCTTGTGTAAAAAGCAAGGGTAGGAGAAGTACCGCTGCTACGGCCCAGGAAAATTGGTTCAACCGGTAATTAATAATGTGACTCATTTAGAATTCACTCTTTAAATGGAAAGTGATTTTATCAAATTTATCCTGCGCCATTTGAAGCGAGAATTGAGAATCCGCTAAAAATACAAGTCGACCAAATTTATCTTCAGCAAGGTAGCGTTGCTTGAGCATGCTAAATTCTTGAAGTTGTGCGTCATCATGGCTTTCAATCCAACATGCTTTAAATGCAGGAAAATTTTCATAAGTACACTTGGCATTGTATTCGTGTTCTAGTCGATATTGAATAACCTCATATTGAAGTGCACCAACAGTCCCAATAATCCTCCGATTATTTTGCTTCAGCGTAAAAAGTTGCGCCACACCTTCGTCCATTAATTGGTCAACTCCTTTATTTAACTGTTTTGCCTTTAAAGGATCGGCATTGTTAATGAACCTAAAATGCTCAGGTGAGAAAGACGGAATTCCCATGTAGTGTAACGACTCTTTTTCAGAAACTGTATCACCGATTCTAAACGAACCATTATCAGGAATACCTATGATATCACCAGGAAAGGCTTCTTCTATAGTACTTTTCTTTGAAGCCATAAACGCAGTGGGGGCGCTCACCCTAAAGGTCTTGTTAGTTCTTGTATGAACGTAGGTCTTGTTTCGCTCAAATTTTCCGCTAACTACTTTTAAAAAGGCAATTCTATTTCGGTGGTTGGGGTCAATGTTAGCATGTATTTTAAATACAAAACCAGAGAATTGGTCTTCGTTAGGTTGGACAAGTCGCTCTTCAGCCTCCTTTGCTTGCGGCTCAGGAGCGATTTCTTGGAAGCAATCTAAAAGTTCTCGTACACCAAAATTATTTAATGCAGAGCCGAAAAAAACAGGACATTGCGCACCTTTTAAATAATCAGCACGGTTAAACTCCGGATAGACAGCCTCTAATAGCTCAAGATCATTCCTAAGCTCCATAGCGGCTTCATCACCTACACGCTGCTCTAACAACGGGTCATTAATATCCTTGATAGAAGTGCCCTCTGATATTTTCTGCTTGTTATCGGCAGAATACAAATGAAGATTTTTCTCCCACATATTGTAAACACCTTGGAAACGTTGTCCCATACCCACGGGCCAGGAGAGCGGACACAAGGACAATCCAAGCTTCTGTTCTACTTCATCAATGAGGTCAAATCCATCTTTACCTTCACGGTCGAGCTTGTTTATGAATACAATAATTGGAGTATCGCGCATTCGACAAACTTTGACTAATTTTTCAGTCTGAGCTTCTACTCCCTTAGCAACATCGATCACGACTATAACACTATCACAAGCTGTTAGGGTCCGGTAGGTATCTTCTGCGAAATCTTGGTGACCGGGTGTATCGAGAATATTGATTTTCTTATCCTTATAATAAAATCCCATGACGGAGGTCGCGACAGATATACCACGCTGCTTCTCAATTTCCATGAAATCTGATGTTGCCGCTTTCTTAACCTTATTACTCTTTACAGCACCCGCCTCCTGTATGGCACCCCCAAAAAGCAGTAATTTCTCAGTAAGAGTGGTCTTTCCCGCATCTGGATGCGATATAATTCCGAAGGTTCTACGCTTTCTAATTTCTTTCTCGAAGGCCATGTTCAGATTTTTGATTGGCAAATATACCAAAGGTTTCTTCGGGGATTTAGTGGTTATTTATTATACTCGCCCTGTTTTGTTAAACTTTATTACCTTTTAGCGGTTAGCAGATAGTGGAGAGTAAATATTCAATAAAAGACCTGGAACAATTAAGTGGTATTAAAGCCCATACCATTCGTGCGTGGGAGCAGCGATACAAGCTTATTGAACCAAAAAGGACAGCTACTAACATTCGTTACTACGGTGACCATGATTTACGCGTCATTTTAAATACTTCTGTACTGCTTGGTGCTGGATGGAAAATCGGAAAGATATCAAAGCACGCTCCAATTGAATTGGCGGAATTAGCCTTAGAAGCGAGTCCTTACGAAGGAAACTATACGTACGAGTTAAATGAGCTGAAGATAGCTACCCTAGGTTTCGACATTAAGAGGTTTGAATCAATCATGCACCATTGTATAGAGCAATACGGAGTTCATACAACGTATAGAGAAGTAATCGGTGACTACATACAAGAATTAGGCAAGCTTTGGCTTTCAGGAAGCGTTGGCATTTCTCAAGAGCATTTCGTTTCATCATTAATACGTCAGAAAATCTTTGCTGCCATTGATGCGCTCCCGGCAATCGCTAATGAGCGTAACGGAAAGTACGCGATATTTTTGCCTGCTAACGAACTTCATGAAATAGGCGTGTTGTATCTCGCCTATATTCTGAAAGAGCGAGGGGAGCAGGTCTATTATTTAGGTCAGAGTCTTCCAAAAGAATATTTGACAGACCTTTTAGACAACCAACCTGTTGATCATCTTATTAGTTGTTTCACTACGCATCCAGAATTGCCTGAATTAGGCAACTATTTGGACGAATTGGAAGAGCTTATTGTTCATAAAGGCATCCAAGTACACCTTACGGGGTATGTTTTTTCGGAATTTACCCCAGATCGTAAATTCACCAACATCAATATCTACAGCACTTTAAAGGAATTGAGCGAAGGTTTATCTTAAAAAAACACTTTGTTTAATAAATTTCTTGAAAGATTATACAAAATGTTCAAACACGTTGTTTAACTTTACGGAACAAACGTTAAACAATTGTATCATGTCAACTGCTGAATTTGGACAACTCATTGATCGCGAGCACGACTTTTTAAGTCAACTCGCTATGAAGCTTACCAAGCGTCGCGATGATGCTGATGATTTACTCCAGGATACCTACTACAAGGCACTGAAGAATAAGGACAAGTTTGCCACAGGTACAAATCTTAAAGGATGGTTGTATACTATCATGAAGAATACCTTCATCAACAATTACCGTCGGAAAAAGCAACAAAATACTTTTGTAGACGAAACAGAAGGGCAATTCTTTTTAAATTCTCGTGAGGCTGGGAAGACCACTCTGACTGATGCAAATGTTGATAATCAGTACATCATGGACCAAATCGGCACCATTGAAAAGCACTACACTGAAGCGTTTTTTATGCATTATGAAGGCTTTAAATACGAAGAAATTGCAGAGCATTTTAATATTCCATTAGGCACTGTTAAATCGCGTATCTTCTTAGCCCGTAAAAAGATGATGGAAAAGCTTGCTGACCAACGTCATTAACCTACAACCGCCTAAATCGTTCTAATGAAATCAGTAATAGTCATAGGGTCTGGCTTTGCCGGACTTAGTGCCGCGTCCTTCCTTGCCAAAGAAGGATACGATGTCACCCTTCTTGAAAAAAACGACCAACTTGGAGGTAGAGCTCGGGTTTGGGAAAAAGATGGTTTTACCTTCGATATGGGCCCCAGCTGGTACT
This sequence comes from Cryomorphaceae bacterium, assembly GCA_024638285.1. Taxonomy (GTDB): domain Bacteria; phylum Bacteroidota; class Bacteroidia; order Flavobacteriales; family Schleiferiaceae; genus UBA10364. The sequence goes on along the minus strand of JAHEKP010000007.1, from coordinate 47,508 downwards.
GGATGCCAGATGTTTTTGAGCGATATTTCGCTTCTTTCGATAAAGAAATTTCCGATCTGTACAACCTTGTAAGACTTGATCCCTCGTATAGAGTGGTCTTTGGTGCTGATGATCACGAAGATCAAAGCCCAAACATGCAAACACTCGAGGCGATGTTTGATAGATTAGACCCGGGGTCTGGTTTGCGTCTACGTAAATTCCTAAAACAGGCAGAATATAAATACAATGTAGGTATTCAAGACTTGGTGTTTAAGCCGGGTAGATCCCTAACTGAATTCATGGATTTTAGAATTGTTAAGGGGCTGTTTCAACTGGATATGCTCAAAGACATTCGTAAACACGTTGCGGAAGTCAGTACACATCCTAAATTAAAAGCAATACTTGAATTCCCTGTTTTGTTCCTTGGTGCATTACCTCAAAATACTCCTGCACTCTACAGCCTAATGAATTATGCTGACATGTCCCTTGGGACTTGGTACCCTATGGGTGGTATGAATAAGATCATTGAAGGAATGGTGCGCGTAGCAAAGGAACAAGGCGTTAAATTTAGAACCAGTACAGAAGTGACGGGTTTTAAATATGCTGATGGAAAAATCATTAGTGTTTTAACTAAAGGTGGAAGCTTTACGGCTGATATCGTAGTAGGAGGAGCCGATTACCACCACATTGATCAAAATATAAGCAGTCCAGAATATCGGGAATACACTCCTGAATATTGGGAAAAGCGCAAAATGGCACCTTCATCACTTTTATTTTATCTAGGAATTAAAGGGAAGGTATCCAATGTGTTGCATCATAATTTATTCTTTGACTATGAATTAGATCAGCATGCCCACGAGATCTACACAGAACCAATGTGGCCTACGAAGCCGCTGTTCTATGCAAGTGCACCTACGAAAACAGATGCTTCTATTGCACCGGAAGGGTGCGAGAACATGTTTTTATTAATGCCTACTGCTCCTGGATTATCCGGTGATAGTGAAGAGGTACGAGAAAAATATTATCACTTGATGATGGATCGACTTGAGGCTTATTCAGGTGAGTCTATCCGTGATCGTGTGGTGGTGAAGCGCAGTTTTGCATATAGTGATTTTAAAAGCGAATACAATAGCTTCAAGGGCAATGCCTATGGCCTTGCTAATACATTAGACCAAACAGCCCTATTTAAACCTCGGCTTAAGAGTAAAAAAGTAGCTAATCTTTATTTCGCAGGCCAATTGACCACACCAGGTCCTGGTGTACCTCCTTCATTGATTAGTGGAGAAGTAGTTTGCGGTGAAATCGTAAAGGATTATTCTTTAAAGAAAGCAGTATGAAAGCATTATTCGACAGTGTAAGTATTAGAGCCAGTAGAATGACCACTAAGGCGTATTCTACCTCTTTTTCCCTAGGTATTCTGGGATTAGACAAGAAGTATCACGATCCTATCTATGCGATTTATGGTTTTGTGCGTTTTGCAGATGAGATTGTGGATTCCTTTGAAGGATATCCTCAGAAAGAGCTTCTTGAACGGTTTTGGAAAGACACGCATTTAGCGTTAGACGAAAAAATAAGTCTAAATCCTATTCTAAACAGCTTTCAACAAGTCGTAAACACCTTCGAAATAGATCGTGACTTGATAGAGACCTTCTTGAAGTCTATGGAAATGGATCTATATAAGAATGACTATGATGAAGCGGGATACAAGGCGTACATTTTAGGTTCTGCAGAAGTCGTTGGACTCATGTGTTTGAAGGTTTTTGTAGATGGAAGTGAAGTACGTTATCAAAATTTGAAAACCCCTGCAATGCAGTTAGGAAGTGCTTTTCAGAAGATTAATTTCTTGCGCGATTTACACGCCGATTATAAAAAACTAGGCCGGACTTACTTCCCTGGGGTTGATTTAAACAACTTCAATGAATCGGTAAAAACTGAAATTGAAGCAGATATAGATGTCGACTTCATGGCTGGATATGAGGGTATTAAACAACTACCTAAAGGAGCTCGTTTTGGTGTTTACATTGCCTATGTGTACTACTATAGCTTATTCAAAAAGATTAAAAAGACACATTGCGACATTATTTTAAGTCAACGTGTTAGAATTTCAAATAAAAGAAAATACGGACTATTCTTAAGTAGTTACGTTAGACATACCATAAACTGGATTTAAACTATGGCTGAACAAGTTATCCTGGTCGATGAGCAAGACAATGCTCTAGGACTGATGGAGAAAATGGAAGCGCACCGATTGGCGAAATTGCACCGTGCATTCTCTGTTTTCGCCATGAATGATCAAAACGAAATATTATTGCAACGCAGGGCTCTCCATAAATACCACAGTGGTGGTCTCTGGACAAATACCTGTTGCTCTCACCCTAGAGATGGCGAAAGTATTGAGGAGGCAGCAAGAAGAAGACTCATGGAAGAAATGGGCTTTACTTGTGATGTAAAACGTGTCTTTAGTTTTATCTATAGAGCAGAATTAGACAATGATTTAACGGAACACGAACTGGATCACGTGCTCATCGCACGTTGGAATGAAGACCCAGTGGTTAACCCAGATGAAGTAGATTCATTTGACTGGAAATCAGTAGAGTGGGTAGCGAATGATATGGAAAAAAATCCTGAACGATATACAGAGTGGTTTAAAATCATCTACAATCGATTCTTAAACTACTGGAACAATGAAGATCACGGTTTATAGAAAAGCACACTTTAATGCGGCACACCGTTTACATGAACCCAACCTAACTTCAGAAGAAAACGAAGAACTTTTTGGTAAATGTAATAACCCGTATTACCACGGACACAACTATGAATTGATTGTAGGTGTTACGGGTAAAGTAGATCCCAAAACCGGATATCTTATCGATATGAAAGTGCTTGCAGACCTCATTAAATCTGAGGTTGAGGAGTATATGGACCACAAGAACTTGAACGTTCAAGTGCCGGAGTTCAAAACTTTAAACCCTACAGCAGAGCATATTGCTTATGTAATCTGGAATAGACTAAGAGTTAAGCTGAACACATCATTCGATTTGAAGGTTACCTTATATGAAACCCCCAGAAACTTTGTTGAGTACTGCGGAGAATAAACTAATTATGACAAAGCACGACCAAAAATATTCCACAGAAGAGCTTGCCGAATTATTCGACAATCACATGGGTAGTTCAATTGATACGCCCCTAAGAACAGATGCTTTTAAATTAAGCGATGACCAGAAGATTGCTCTTATCGCTGAAAAGTTCAAAAATATCATGGAGATTTTGGGCTTAGACCTTACGGATGACAGCTTGAGCGGCACACCATTAAGAGTTGCAAAGATGTACGTTTCAGAAGCCTTCGCAGGTCTTAATCCAAAGAATAAGCCGGAGATGAAACTGTTCGATAATAAGTATCAGTATAAGGATATGCTTATTGAAAAGAACATTACCGTACATTCACATTGTGAGCATCATTTTGTGCCGATTTTAGGAAATTGTCACATAGCATACATTCCTAATGGACAAGTAGTTGGGCTATCTAAGTTGAATAGAATTGTTCGTCACTACTCCAAGCGACCACAGGTACAAGAACGCCTTACCCGACAGATTGCGGAGGCGCTCATGGAGGGGCTAGGAACCCCCAGTGTGGCCGTTTACCTTGAAGCCGATCACATGTGTGTAAAAACAAGAGGAATAGAAGATGCCGGAAGTTCGACCATTACGATGGCTTTTCACGGTGCTTTTGAAGATGAATTACAGCGTCAGTATTTCCTAAACGCAGTGCAATAAATGGCTCAAAAGGTTTCCCTTTTTTGGTTTAGGCGCGATTTAAGGTTAGAAGATAACGCTGGGCTTTGGAAAGCACTCAAGAGTGGAACACCTGTTGTACCTATATTTATATTCGATCCAACCATTCTTTCAAAACTAGAGGATCGTCAGGATGGTCGTGTATCTTTTTTACACGAACGTATTCAAGATTTAAAATCGCAACTCCAGAACTTAGGCTCGGATTTATTGGTTTTTTATGACGAACCTTTAGAAGTTATAAAGAAGCTTTGTAACCATTACGAAGTAACTGGTCTTTACTTCAACAGAGATTACGAGCCCTACGCTAGGGAAAGAGACAAATTTGTTTACGAATATTTAGATGCTATAGATGTTCCATGTATTGGAGCGAAAGACCACGTCTTATTTGAAAAGAACGAAGTAGTAAAAGCAGACGGCACACCTTACTTAGTCTACAGTCCATACGCGAAAGCTTGGAAAAAACACTGTACGCCGTATCACTTTAAAGCGTATAACAACGAAGCATATTTTGACGCATTTTTTACAGCAGTTGAAGTAAAACCTTTGATTTCGTTAGGAACGATGGGATTCGAGCGAACTGATATTGAAATACCCTCTGCTCTTATTTCAAAGAATATCATCGCAGACTATGACAGTACTAGAAATTTCCCTGGTCTAAAAAGAGGAACAACCAAACTAGGTATTCATCTCAGGTTTGGTACAGTCAGTGTAAGGAATCTTGCGAGAATCAGTGAACAAACGAACGAAACGTTTTTGAATGAGTTGATCTGGCGCGATTTCTTTCAAATGGCACTTTATTATTTCCCTGAAAGTCGTACTAAGGCAATAAAACCAAAATATGACCTCATACCGTGGTCTAACAATGAGAATCATTTTAACGCTTGGTGCAAGGGAAAAACGGGGTATCCTATTGTCGATGCAGGAATGCGAGAGTTAAATGCAACTGGTTTCATGCACAATAGAGTTCGAATGATAGTTGCCAGCTTTTTAACTAAGCATCTATTAATTGATTGGCGCTGGGGAGAGGCCTATTTCGCAGCAAAGCTGCTCGATTTTGATTTAGCCAGCAATATTGGTGGGTGGCAGTGGGCTAGTGGCAGTGGATTAGATGCAGCACCATATTTCCGCGTGTTTAATCCAACTTCTCAAATGGCTAAATTCGATAAAGACCTTACGTATGTGAATAAATGGGTTCCTGAATTAAATACACACCTATATCCAGAGCCTATAGTGGAACACAAATGGGCAAGAGAGCGATGTCTAGCAACTTACAAGGAGGCTTTATCCACTTCCTAGTTTACTCCGGTGTGTAACCAAAGAGTTGTTTTTCCTTAATGACACGGTCTACGTATTGCGGTAAACAACTTTCCCAGCCTTCTTCACCACAACGTATTTTACGCAACACTTCGCGCGAAAAGATATTTTTAACTTCTTCATCAAAATCCTCAATATCAATGATTCTATTGTGGAAATTTAAATAGTCAATGATTGGTTTAAATCTCGGGTGGACTTCTGCATCCGCTTTTCTCAAGATTTTAGCGTTTTCATTCTCCTGAAAAGGGTAAACTAGAATCTTCAGGTCCTTAGAGAATATTCTTCCAAATGCTTCAAGAATCCCCCCTTGCAGGTCACGGTAGTATTTTTCATCAAACAATTCGCTTAGGTTGTTAACGCCCATAACTAACCCTTGACGCTTTTTAGAAAAACGACCAAAGTAATCTACCAGCTTATAGTATTCCTGATAGTTAGATATTAGAACGGTCTGGCCAAGACTACAAAGTATTTCAGCACGGTCTAAAAAATCTTGTTCATCCAGCTCGCCATCCGCCAGCAGGTTGTTCAATGTGATTTCCCACAAAACTACCGTCCGATCCGAATTGACTTTCTTGTCGTTTGCGAATAAATCATAACCGCGTTTAATCATGTCCATATTAACTCGGGTCACTGGACGGAAAGAACCTCGCATAGCGAGTATATTTTTCTTATAGAGCAATTCTGCGGGCAAAAGATTATTTCCTTCGGGACCAAAAATCACAGCCTCAGTGTAGCCATTTTTAATCAATTGAAGGGACATCAATCGATTATCTACCAATTCAAAATCTGGACCTGAAAAATTGATTAAGTCAATCTCGATAGCATCTTTATCGATATTATCGTACAAGGTCGACAAGAAGAACTTCGGGTCTTCGTAGTAGTTGTATGCACCAAAAATCAGGTTTGTTCCCAGGCGACCCACAGTTTCTTGCTGATGCTTCGCCTCATTTTCACCAAGTCTAAAGTGAATACTAATGTCATTAGTGTCTTTGGAAGCATCTGTTTGAAAACGAATCCCCATCCAGCCGTGTCCTTTGAACGTCTTGGTGAAGTTTATGGTTGCAACCGTATTTGCATAGGCAAAGTAAGTCTTGTTTGGATGAAGATTTCGATCCAAGCGTTTCTCGATGAGATTATACTCATGCTTGAGCATCTTGCGCAATCTACTTTCAGTAACGTACCTATTATCTTCTTCGATTCCGTAAATATCGTCTGAAAATGCCTTGTCGTAGGCACTCATTGCTTTGGCAATTGTACCGGAAGCTGCACCCGCTCTGAAAAACTCTCGTACCGTTTCTTGACCGGCTCCAATTTCAGCGAAGGTGCCGTAAATCTCTGAGTTTAGATTAATTTTAAGGGCCTTTTGGGCGGTGGTTAAGATGACGCGGTCGTTCATGCGAAGAGCTGATAGGTTAATCACTGTAACAAAAGTAACATTTAGTCTCCATCCCTCGGAATCAAATGGAGCTAAAAACCTACAAAGAATGAGCCAAACAGGGGAATTGATAGTTTTAGGGTCCGGAACGTCGCAAGGTGTGCCTGTCATAGGTTGCGAATGCAGCGTCTGCACAAGTCCAGATCCTCGTGATACAAGAACAAGAAGCTCTATCCACGTACATTTCCCTGAAGTCTCATTACAAATAGATACGGGGCCTGATTTCCGCACTCAAATGCTCCGTGAGCAGTTAAGCCATATAGATGCCGTGCTCTTTACTCACGAACATCAGGACCACATTGCAGGATTAGATGATGTTCGTCCTATCATATTCCGTCTAAATAAGGAAATGGCGCTCTACGGGCAGGAACGCGTTTTGAATAGGATTAAAAAAGCATTTCATTATGCTTTTGAATCGCAGCCGTATCCAGGTGCGCCTCGTTTTGCTACAACTACGATTGTACCTGGAATAGCCTTTAAGGTGAACGGAATAGAAATCATGCCTATTGGTGTGAACCATGGAAACTTACCCATCTTAGGATATAGAATAGGGGATATGGCGTATATAACGGATGTTAATGATATACCCGAAGACGCTATGAAGCATTTAAAAGGATGTAAACATTTAATTCTGGATGCCTTGCATAGAAAAATGCACCACAGTCACTTTAATCTAGAACAAGCAATTTCATGGGCCAAACGAATAAACGCAGCACAAACGTACTTCATTCACATGAGTCATTACATGGGAAGACACGAAGAGGTTGAGCGTGAATTACCGGAAAGTATGCAACTGAGCTACGATGGCCTCAGACTATCGGTGGAGTATTAATTCCCTAGGTATTGACCGTTAACGTAAACTCCAACAACACGATGTTCCGTTGTTGTCCCTTTAAACGGGTTGTTGTATGCTTTCGATGCAAAACCAGTTACGTCAGATTCGTTTTCATCGATGATGGTAAATTCCGCTATTCCCCCTTCAATAATCTTTAATTCAGGAAGGCCTAGTAATGCTCGCGGGTTCGTAGAGCAAACTTGCTGCAAAACTATCCAATCTAATTTTCCGGCATCTAATAGGTGTACTAAAGCCCCTTCCAATCCAGCCATTCCAAAGGAGGCATTATCAAATTCACAAGCTTTCTGCTCAATATCTTTAGGTAAGTGATCTACGGCTAAACAATCTATTGTGCCGTCCTCGATTGCGGACCATAGGGCTTGTTGATCTTTAGCGGTACGAAGCGGTGGAGTTACCTTGAAATTAGTATCGTAGGTACTAACGGCAGTTTCATCAAAGAGCAAGTGATGTATGTTCACACTGCAAGTCAGATTCAAGCCTTTAGATTTAGCCTCTCGAATGGCATCTATACCTTCGGCTGTGCTAACACTTGCTATGTGCATACTGCCTTCTGTATATTCTAATAACTTCAAATCACGGCCTATTTGAACGGATTCTGCTATATCTGGAATTCCCTTTAAACCAACATACGTTGAAGTCACACCTTCGTTGACTTGACCATTAGCTGCAAGATTTAAGTCTTCCGGGTGCACCATGATTCGCCCAAATGGTTTAGTGTACAAGAGGGCCAATTTTAAAAGATTAGCGTTGTGCATGCCGTGTTTATAATCGCAAAACAAGGGGGTACCGTGCTGGTACATGTCGAACATGTCGCTCATTTCCTTACCAGCGCTGCTCTTACTTACGGAGCCTATTGGGACCAAGTTTACTGCAGTACTTTCGCCTTTACTCAAAATGAATTCGACGCCCGTCTTATTTTCAATACCTGGGCTTCCGTTGCTCACCACACCTACAGCAGTAAAACCACCCGATGCCGCAGCGGCTGCACCTGTCTGTAACGTTTCACATTCTTCGTTGCCAGGCTCGCCCATATCACTGTGTAGTTCTGCAAAGCCAGTGGTTAATGTTGCGCCAGCTAAATCTATGCTAGGACAGTCGATCGAAGTGAGGTCTCCTATAGATGTGATTTGAGTGCCTTCAACTAAAATATCTACGGTTTGTAAATGGTAAGGACTTTGAACGTCAACTACGTAGGCATTTTTGAAGAGGAGTTGCATCTCGATTAAATTTTAGCAAAAATAAGCGCAATTAGCGCGCAAAACAATGCAAGTGCCAAAGCTATTTTACTTTCAGTCCAAAATTGGACCGATTTACGCACTTTCAAAGTGGTATTAGACCAATTAAAATAGTGGACCTTAGCGGAATCCAATCTCATTATATTTTCAAAATATTGGTCATCACCATAATTTAGAAGTTCGGTATAATCTTTATTCAATTGCAGGCTTGACGCCCATTGCAATAGTGCCTTGTAGTATGGATGCCCCTCATCAGCTATGGGAAATGTTTGTTCATAAATGATAGTGCCATTTTCCAACTTCTGATAGCCTGCTAATACCTTACCTGACGTTGTCTGTAAGAGGGGTTGCACATGCGTTAAGTTCACTCCAGACCACTTATTTGGATTGGGCCAACGGTTTCGCTCTGAAGCGCCAATGAAGAAATCATTAAAAAACGGGTCTTCTAGATTTGGATAGGTTATATCTTTCAGCCGTTCTTTTTCTCCATCAGCGATGCGTAGAAGAACAGCACCGTTCCTTTTAAGGTCTTCTGGAATAAATGAAAATCCATTCAAAAGAATAATGGCCGAGGATGGCAATTGTTGAAGTTCTATAGAATTCGTGTAGGTCAACTGTTCATCGAAAGGCAGTACAGTAAGCCTTGGAACAGCGGAGGCGTTTAATACAATGATAGGCAATCGCTTTGGCCTATGAAGTTTTTGCTGATTATCCTCTAGAATAGAATCTGCTGAATGAGTCAGAAACAATTCATCAGCTGCAATGGTCCCCCAAGGAATATGCACAATACTATCAAACTCCTGAACAATGAGATGGTTTGAATCCCGAACTTCCCAAACTCCATTATAAGGTCCATTTGTGATGGTAAAAGATTGTTCTCGTGAGTTCTCGTTAATTAAGGCAATAGTCCCATTAAATAGGAGTGCTCGATCGGGTAGATAGTACGTGCCGGCTCCCTCTGGAATAGAAGTAAATCCCGTTGATAGTAAAATGGCTTCATCAAGATGTTGGAGTGGAGCGGTGGAGGCGGGCCAATCTTTGAGCGCATCTTCCAATTCATCCGAGCGCAGTATTCCTATTGAAATTCCACCCCTTACATGGACCGCATAGGTACCTTTTGGCAATTCTTCAATTGCCTCAGGCAACCAATAGGATCTTTGAGACCAAAGAGCAGGTGAATTATCAATAAGAAGTGGCGTTATGGCACGAGCGATTCTAGGCCCCGATAATGATAAGAAGAACAACGCTATCACTAGCATGCGCAGTAAAACCAACAACCATTCCTTCAATGTATTGCGCCTACGATCCTGTGTTTTGAATTGTTCCAGCCACATTAAGGAAGGAATAAGGATGGGCTTGACAGCTCTACGTCCTAGTAAGTGAATAACGGGGACGAATAGTGCAAAAGCAGTACCCCATAACCATTGCGGCGTCTCAAATACCATGAGAAGAAAGATTCGTTAAAAAGGTCCAGGTTGTCTCAAAGACGTACTCCGCTGCCGCGCTCGTTTGATGGTTATGGATTACGTGGTCCTTGCATGCGCAATTGGTCCATTCTTTGATTGGCGAGCTCAAATTTTCATGCATCCACTGCGCATGTTCTACGCTTACTACGTTATCTCTAACGTCAACCGATTCATTCCACATCATCGTCAATGAAGGCGCTGTGACGGCCTTAAATGTGGATTCTAACATGGTCGATTCCAATAGCCACTGCATTTGAACAACACTTTCCCAGCAGTAAGAGCGGTGTTTACAATCCTCAAGTACACCGTCTTCACGCGGGGCTAGTTCACGATACTCTTGACCTGAGGAACTTTTAAGTAACTCCAAACCCCATGGACCATTCACCAAGGCTGCTAGAGGATCGTGCAGTCTAATGTTGGGACTGTAATTCACCAATGCGTGCACTTTATCTGGATATGTTGCAGCCAATTTGAGGGCTAAAGGGGCACCTGTACTACAAGACATGATAATGACATTCTTTCCTAACGCAGTAGCTAATGCGAAGTCTTTCTTCGCTTTCTCCCAAGCAGCGGTTGCGGTGTAGGTTGCGTATCTAACTGAATCCTCCTCTTGTAAACCGTGACCTGCAATTCTAGGGTAATAGGCATTGGCCTTAAGTTTTTCAGCAATCCAAAAGCGAACCGAATCGCCTTCGTGTTGGGTTGCGCTAAATCCGTGTAAATACAATAAGACGTATTCAGTTTCGATTACACTGTCGTGCCAAACAACAGAACTCAAAGCACACGGTTCTACATTCAATTGGCGGTCAAAATGAACTAAACTGTCGTTGATTTCCTCCAAAGGTGTGTGCACCGCAGGGAATGACAAATCGTAGTGTGGTGGAGTCGAGGTGGGGCCAGAAAAATAAAATGCCATACATAGCAAAAGCAAGCTTATGACGCTCAATAGTATTCGTTTTAATACATTCATTCCTCAGCTTTTTGAAGGGTGAGCGGGAATTTTAACGGATCCGCATTTAACTGTAGAATCCCTTTAAATGTAATGACATCATCCGTTAGGTATTGTACTTCCTTTTTTAAATCCACTTCTAACACACTCTCGGGACCTGCAGCTCCACAAAAGAAGCAGCTAGAGAAAGGAAAAGCACTTAATGCGTATTGAGCATTCACGGCATCTAGCGCTATTACATACCCTGTGATTTTCACATATTTCCCGTCCCATTTCATTAGCTCTTCAGTCCAAACAGGCACTTGAACCCAACTAGCGGTGGTGGGTTCAAAAACTTCCTCAAAGGTTAATCGCTCAAAGGTATTCCAGGTCAAACGCTCTTGAGCGAAGCTTGGAGCCCATAGGCAAATGGATAAGAGTAGGGTTAGACTTTTCATCCCGCAAATTCAACGTTTTTAAGAATAAAGAACAATCGGTAAGGATCTTTCTTATTGAAAACAAGAAGGCCTTTGACGACAACGAATTGGTCGGTGATCAGTGCATCAGGACGCTCTTTAAAGACCAATTCAACGACTGTATTGGGTTCAGCATTACCGCAAAAAAAGCAGCTTGAAAAGGCATAGCGACTCAGCGCATATTGACTTCCTTCTACATCAACAGGCACAAGATACCCTTGTAGGACCACTTCGTGTAATTCATAAGGATCTAAATACGAAGGAAATTGAGGGGAGTAAAGACCGTCTGGTGTTGTACTGTAAGGGACGGCTAAGAGTTCCCATGGAACGACCTTCTGCGCCAATACGGGCAGCGTGAATGAGCTTAGTACCAGTGTAAGCAGCAAATTTTTCATTTCTTTTGGAGTTTTATAAACAGTAAACCTGCAGCTAATACCAGTGGTACTAAACCTATGGCCGCTCGTAAAACAGGCAGCGGTAAGCTGAAAATATTGAATACTAGAATACCCATTAATAAACCCACGAATCCTGCAAATAAGTACAGACCATAGGTCGCTGTAAAAATGCGCGCCTTCTGAATACCTTTAATACGAAGAAGCTCCACTGTAGAACGTTCGGTCATCCCAATAAAATAGAGAAACGCAATAAAAAGTAGGGCTACAAAAGTAGATATCCACCTACCATAAAACGCTGCCCGGTCAAAAATGGGTTGCCATTGTTTTTGTAGTTGCGCAAAGATGAATACTGGAAAGGCTCCTTGCTCATTTATGCGCTTTGAAATGACTCCGGGGAGCATTAGAAGCCCTGACTTAGACTTCAACTTCACCAACAAGGATGTAAACTCATTATTATCAGTATTATGCATACCCATATAAGCCTTGTTTGTAACAAAGTACGACTGTTGATCGGCGGTTCGTTCGGCAGAAAATATTCCTGTGATCACTAAATCATGGTGCGCATGTGCCTCACCTCTTGAATCACTGCCGTGTGCGGTATGAACGGTTGCACCAAGGGTGTAATTATATTGGGTAGCGAGTACTTCACTTACAGCGATTTCGTTTGCATTCTTAGGTCGAGTACCTTCTACAAAGCGTACACCAAACCAATGGTAGTAATTTGAATCGGCTCCTACGACGGGTATACCGCCTATATTATCTCCTAGTGAGATAGCACACGTTTCCTGAACTAAAGGGTGTTTCCCCCAATATTCTGCAGTCTCATTAGAGAGGTTACCCGTAGGATTTTCCATCCGATAAAGTGCACTCGCCACAATCTGGGTAGGAGCACCTTTATACCCAATAACAACATCAACTAGCGCAGCACTTTCTTGCCATCGCAAGTAAATATACTGTTGCGCGGCACCTGGCAAATGTAACAGTATGGAGGTAAGTAGAGAGAGTACCAACGCAACGCCCAATACAACCCATCGTTTTCGAATCTGCGACCACCAAATCTTAAAGACTAGCTTCATAACGCAATGTGGTGGTTTTGAATAGCACCTTGTAGTAAACGGACATCGTGTGTTACTATGACTAGTTTCTTGTTTGGATAATCGCTACGATATTGAACAAATAGTTGAATGGCCGCCGCCGCCCAATCATCATCTAAGGCGCTGGTTGGTTCGTCAAATAACATCCATTCTGCATCTTCTGCTAAAACCCAAGAAAGCCAAAAGCGCTGTTGTTGACCAATGCTTAATTCTGAAGGGAGCTTATCAAAATGATCTTTTAGGCCGAGCATTATCGCTATGGATTCCCAAGTATTAAGCGCAGTCATTGAAAGTTGTTCTCGCAGGGTCATGTAGCTAATCCATTGCTGTTGCTGGGGCATTAAGGCAGTTTTTTGCTGTTCTACGATACCAGCGAGTGCTGTCTCTAATTCACCATGCAGCGCACGTAACAATGTTGTTTTTCCCACCCCAGAAGGACCTGTGATTAAGGTTATTCCATCGGGAAAGTTCAATTCAGGATAAGTAAGTGTGAAGGATGGTGTGAGTTGTATTTCCATGACAATTAAATCGAAGCTAGTAACAATACCAAAGCAATGGCGCTTAGGGTATAAATTAATTTCCCCATGATACCAAGGATAATGCCTAATGTAGCTAGCAATGCACTACGCAAACTCTCGTTTAAAGTACTATTAGAACTGTACTGACCAACAAAAGCACCTATAAACGCACCTATAAACATACCAGGACCCGTAATCAATCCCAATAGCAAGCCGATTGTTGCACCACGGGAAGCGGCCTTAGACCCACCACCTCGTTTGGCGATGAAACCTGGTAAAAGATAATCGGCCAGGAAGAACAAAATACCCATACATGCCCACAGGTAAACCCAAAACATGCAATCTGGCGGTAGCGCACTAGACTGTGCTAGCAGAAATAATCCCACACTAGACAACAGAGGACCAGGTAATAAAGGGAGTACCGCTCCAATAACACCTGAAAACAATAAAATCCAAGCAAGGAATTCCATTGTATAAATATACGAACTGCACTCCAAGGAATAGAAGCGGTATGCCTAGATTTACAAGGTGCATTATGTAGTTGTAGATATTGAAACCACGGGTGGCAAGCCTAATGGAAATGACATTACTGAAATAGGTATTGTCCATGTTAAACACAATAAAATTGTACGGAGTTGGTCGTCCTTTGTAAGACCGGACCGTAGTATTCCTTATAACATTCAAATGCTAACCGGTATAACGGACGATATGGTGGCGAATGCCCCTTCGTTTGCTTCCTTAGCGCATGAATTACTTGAAGAATTAAAAGGCGATGTATTCGTAGCGCATTCCGTAAATTTCGATTATAGTTTTATCGAACGTGCATTTAAAGAGGCGGGAATTCAATGGCGTATGCCGAAACTGTGCACAGTGAAATATGCCAAGGCCATGTTTCCCGACTTTGGTCGGTATTCATTAGCGCATTTAACACAGGCTTTAGCAGTTGCAAATGACAACCCACACCGCGCACTTAGTGACGCACTCTGTGCGGCAGAAGTACTCATACACTGCTGCACAGCCGATTACGACGACCAGCGCTTAAACGACCCAAAATTAGGTTTGTTGAAACGCATTCAGCTACCTGACCTTTTGCCCGCTCATTACTACGACGATCTACCTAAGGAAGCGGGCGTTTATCAATTCTTGGATGCATTTGGAATGCCTCTATACATTGGTAAAGCAAAGAATATTAAAAGCCGAATTACCCAACATTTTAGTACCGATCAGGGATCGACGAAGTACCAGCGTTTAATGAAGGAATGCCACAGTATTAACTACGAACTTTTCCCGAACGAAACGTTGAGTCTTATCTATGAGGACCATTTGATAAGGCAACACTGGCCACCTTTAAATAAAGCGCAAAAGAAGCAGTCGCTGAAGTTCGGCTTATACAGCTATGAAAATGGGAGAGGAGAGGTGAAATGGGTAGTTCAAAAAGCTATTGGGAGCGGGGCACTACGAAAATTTGGCTCTTATGTAACCGGGCAGCAATGGTTGGCCGATTACTTACAATTGGCGCGTAAAATGGAATGGACTCAAAGAGATGCGCTAGATCAGTTGATTCAAAGCAATAGCCAACGCCTCATCTTAGCGTTACCCTACGACCAAAAAGGGGCTTTGTTCATAGAGCGAGGAAGTATAACCGGTATTTATACCGCTGATGATTACCTCACAAATGAAGAGTGGGCGAGAACTCACTTTCTACCTGTAAGTCCTTCGCCCACTATCAATGCTATCGGTATGAAGCTGCTTGAACAACATCCCGATCAAGTATACCTACTTTAATACTACTCTTTTAAATCTTTTGATTCTTCCTCAACCGCAGACTCATGGTCTGTGCTAGCCTCAGGAAGTTCTTCAACTGCATTTTTAGACTCAATTTGAGGTGCTTTATCTACTTTAAACACAAGCGTTTTATCGTCTAGGTCAATATGAATAGTATCACCTTCAGCAATTTCTTTGGAAATAATCTTCTCTGCAAGCGGGTCTTCAATGAGTTTCTGTAAAGCTCGCGCCAAAGGTCTTGCGCCGAAAGCTTCATCAAAACCTTCATCAGCTACAAAATCTTTCGCTTCATCGCTTAGATTGATATGATAGCCCAAATCTTGGATTCGACCAAATAGGCTTCGCAATTCAATATCAATAATGCTGTGAATGTTTTCACGCGACAGCGAGTTAAATAGTACTACATCATCAATTCTATTTAAGAATTCTGGGGCAAAAGCCTTTTTAAGAGCCCCTTGAATCACACTGTTTTCAAGATCCGATTTACGCTGTTCACGTGCAGAGGTGCCAAATCCAACCCCAGTGCCAAAGTCTTTCAGTTGACGGCTACCTAAATTTGAAGTCATGATAATGATGGTATTCTTAAAATCTACGCGTCGGCCTAGACTATCAGTGATTTGACCATCATCTAAGGCTTGCAATAAAAGATTAAATACATCCGGATGCGCTTTTTCTATTTCATCTAGAAGAATAACAGAATACGGTTTACGGCGAACGCGCTCAGTCAATTGACCGCCTTCTTCATAACCTACGTATCCCGGAGGCGCACCTACTAGCCTGCTGATTGCAAACTTCTCCATGTATTCACTCATATCGATGCGAATCATGTTGTCCTCACTATCAAAAAGTAGCTTTGTCAATTCCTTTGCTAATTGCGTTTTTCCAACACCCGTGGGGCCTAGAAATATGAAGGATCCTATAGGTTTATTTGGATCTTTAAGACCCGCTCTGTTGCGTTGAATAGCGCGCACAATCTTTTTGACAGCTTCATCTTGACCAATTACGTTTGAACGCAATTGATCCTCCATCTGCGAGAGTTTTTCTAATTCCTGCTGCGCCACTCGTTGTACCGGCACGCCAGTCATCATCGCGACCACTTCAGCAACCTCAGGTTCATCTACAGTCTTCTTATTCAGCTTAATACTGGCTTCCCAAGCTTCACGAGCGCTTTCTAACTGGGCTTCCATCTTCTTTTCATCATCACGAAGACGCGCAGCCTCTTCGTAGCGCTGGCTCTTAACAACGGCAATTTTTTGTGCCTTGATCGCTTCCAGTTGCGTTTCCAGCAGGGTGATGTTTTCTGGAACCTCAATATTCGTGATATGCACCCGCGAACCCGCTTCATCCAAAGCATCGATTGCTTTATCTGGAAGATGGCGATCGCTAATGTAACGTTGTGTCAAACGCACGCACGCTTCAATCGCGGCTGGCGTATATATGACGTTGTGGTGTTCTTCGTATTTATCCTTGATGTTGTTTAAAATTTGAACAGTCTCCTCAGGCGATGTAGGATCTACTGTTACCTTTTGGAATCTACGCTCTAGGGCACCATCTTTCTCAATGAATTGGCGGTATTCATCTAATGTAGTCGCTCCAATACATTGTATCTCACCACGGGCCAGGGCAGGTTTAAACATATTTGAAGCGTCTAAACTTCCAGTCGCACCACCAGCACCGACTATGGTATGTAATTCATCAATAAATAGAATGATATCGTCATTCTTTTCCAATTCATTCATCAGCGCCTTCATGCGCTCTTCGAACTGACCACGATATTTAGTACCAGCAACCAAACTGGCTAAATCTAAACTGACCACGCGTTTATCAAATAGAACGCGACTCACTTGCTTGTGTACAATGCGTAATGCTAAGCCCTCAGCTATAGCACTTTTACCCACACCTGGCTCGCCAATCAACAATGGATTGTTCTTCTTGCGTCTACTTAAAATCTGGGAAACACGCTCTATTTCTTTTTCACGACCAACTACGGGGTCCAATTTACCTTGGGCCGCAGCCTTCGTTAAATCCTTTCCAAAGTTATCGAGTACCGGCGTTTTACTTTTGTCTTTCCCTCGATCGCGTTGCGGCGATCTGCGCGTTCCTCCTGCACGACCCGCATCGTCTGTATCGTCATCTTCGTAACTCATAGAAGGAGCAGGTAAATCCGCATCATCTGAATCGCTGTTGCTATCTGATTCTATGTAGTTGCTTTGGTATTCACTTTTGACCGCATCATAGCTTGCACCTAACTGGCTCATGATACCACTGATTGGGTCATTGTCATTACGCAAAATACACAACAACAAATGTGGCGTTCTTATTACTGGGCTCTGAAATAATTTAGCCTCGAGGAATGTCGTTTTTAAGGCTTTCTCCGCCTGACGCGTTAAGGGTAGATTTTTACCACTAACCTGAGTATTTGTAGCATAAGGCGCAGCTACTTGCTCGATTTTACTGCGTACTTGCTTGAGATCTAAACCCAAATCTTTCAAGATTTGAATCGCCGTTCCATCACCGTCTCTTAAAATTCCGAGCAATAAATGCTCCGTGCCTATGTAATCATGGCCAAGACGGAGGGCTTCTTCCTTACTAAAGGTGATCACATCTCTCACTCTGGGGCTAAAGTTCTCTTCCATAATTCTCGTTTTGTGGTGTCTTACTCTTAGAACACAATATGTGCCAAAGGGTTCTATTCAAATCTAAAGGCTCTTTTCGGCAGTTCCCGGGGTCCAATTCAATGGTTTGTTAACATTCGAATGTGGATAAATGCTCTAAGTAATCCCATAGCTCATGGGACTTTCAGCCCTTCAAAAAGCTATATTTGAAAATTACGAAAAAACCCGGCTTAGGCCGCACTAAATACTGACAATATGGCGCAGGGAGAACGCATTATTCCCGTAAATATTGAGGAGCAGATGAAAAGCTCCTACATCGATTATTCGATGTCGGTCATCGTTTCTCGTGCACTTCCAGACGTGCGTGATGGTTTAAAACCCGTTCACCGTCGTGTTTTATATGGAATGCATGATATGGGTGTTACCAGCTCGAAGGCTTATAAAAAATCTGCAAGGATTGTAGGGGATGTATTGGGTAAGTACCACCCGCACGGCGATAGCTCTGTGTACGACACTATGGTGCGTATGGCACAGGACTGGTCCTTACGTTATACCCTAGTTGATGGTCAAGGAAACTTTGGCTCTGTTGATGGCGATAGCCCTGCTGCAATGCGTTACACGGAGGTTCGTATGCGCAAGATCGCAGAAGAAATGCTCGCTGACATCGATAAAGACACTGTAGATTGGCAATTAAACTTTGACGATTCGTTAAAAGAGCCTACCGTACTTCCTACACGCATACCTGGCCTACTTGTAAACGGTGCTTCCGGAATTGCCGTAGGTATGGCTACAAACATGCCTCCGCATAACCTCACGGAAAGTATCAACGCAATCAATGCATATATCGAAGACGATACTATCGAGATCGATGGATTGATGAAGTACATCAGCGCACCAGATTTCCCAACGGGAGGTACCATTTACGGTTACGAAGGGGTTAAAGACGCATTTCATACCGGAAGGGGACGTATCGTTCTTCGCGGAAAAGCCACTATTGAAGAAGTACGTGGGCGTGAATGTATTATTGTAACAGAAATCCCATACCAGGTCAATAAGGCCGAAATGATCAAGAAGACCGCAGAATTGGTCAACGATAAAAAGATCGAGGGCATTTCTGATATACGTGACGAGAGTGACCGTAAGGGGATGCGCGTGGTCTATGTACTGAAAAGGGATGCTGTACCAAACGTTGTACTTAATAAACTCTACAAATACACACAGCTTCAAAGTTCATTCTCTGTAAATAACATTGCATTAGTCAATGGACGTCCAGAAATGTTAAACCTGAAGGACATGGTGAAACATTTTGTAGCGCACCGTCACGATGTAGTGGTTCGTCGCACTGAATATGAACTTCGTCAAGCAGAGAAACGCGCTCACGTCCTCGAGGGCTTACTTATCGCAATAGACAACCTTGACGCAGTGATTAAGCTCATACGTGCTTCAGCCACAGTGGACGAAGCTAAGTCTGGTTTAATGACGGAGTTTAAGCTGTCAGACGTCCAAGCGAAGGCGATTCTTGAAATGCGTCTTCAAAAGCTTACTGGTCTTGAGCGAGATAAGATCAAGGCAGAGTATGAAGAATTGATGAAAACCATTGAGTATCTAAAAAGTATTCTAGGCGATAAGGCCTTGAGAATGGAAATCATCAAGGAGGAGCTTCTCGAGATTAAAGATAAGTACGGTGATGAGCGTAGAACGGATATTGAATTCGCTGGTGGCGATGTAAGTATCGAAGATATGATTCCTGATTCTGAAGTGGTTATCACCATTTCGCATGCGGGTTACATTAAACGTACACCGCTCACGGAATATAAGAAGCAGAATAGAGGAGGTGTTGGAACCAAAGCTGCGAGCACGCGAGATAAAGACTTTATTGAACACGTATATGTAGCAACGAACCACCAATACATGCTCTTCTTTACAGAGCAGGGAAGGTGTTTCTGGATGCGCGTTTACGAAATTCCTGAAGGCAGCCGTCAAAGCAAGGGTAGAGCTATACAAAATTTGATCAACCTTCCACAGGACGATAAAGTATTGGCCTTTATAAATGTCCTCAATCTAAAAGATGAGGACTACATCAATAGTCACAATATTGTGATGTGTACAAAGAAGGGAATCATCAAGAAAACTTCTTTAGAGGCATACAGTCGTCCTCGTGTCAACGGAATCAACGCTATTACTATTCGCGAAGACGATACCCTTTTAGAAGCCAAACTTACTAATGGCGAACAGGACATCATGCTTGCAGTACGCAGCGGAAAAGCAATCCGCTTCCCTGAGGCTAAGGTTCGTACTATGGGCCGCAGTGCATCTGGTGTTCGTGCCATTACAGTTGATCACGAAAATGATGAAGTAGTCGGGATGATCGTTGTAAAAGAAGGTGATGGATTTGATGTGATGGTAGTGAGCGAAGCCGGCTACGGTAAGCGTTCCTCTTTAGAAGATTATCGCATTACCAACCGCGGTGGCAAAGGTGTTAAGACCATTACTGTGACTGAAAAGACAGGCGAATTGGTTTCTCTTAAAGCAGTCACAGATGAAGATGATTTGATGATCATTACGAAGAAAGGTACCATGATTAGAATGGGAGTAGATACCTTAAGAGTAATGGGTCGTGCCACACAAGGTGTCCGATTAATCAACCTTCGTAATGGTGACGAAATAGCATCTATAGCTAAGGTACCGGCTTCTGAAGAAGAGGAGGAATTGCTTGATGCGGAAGGAAACACAATCATCGCAGCAGAAGGAGAGGAGGGTGCATCAACATCAGAAGCTCCAACGGAAAGCGAAGATTAATACCGGTATTTTGAACAATGGCGCGGTGTTTGTTCTTTTAGAGACACTTACATTTTTGTCCTTAATTAAAAATTGAAACTAAAAACAATGAAAAAAGTACTCGTCGCCTTGTCAATGGCTTTTACTTTAGGTCTTGCTGCACAGGAAGCTCCTAAAGTTACTAGTGCCATTATCGCATTAAGAGGCAATGAATTGGTAGAGGCTAAAGGCTTTATCGATGAAGCAACTGGCATCATCGCTGGTAAAAACCAAGCGGAGATTAAAGAAAAAATCTTATCAAAGTTTTACTACAACAAATCGTTAATCTACTCTAAGATTGCTGCTTCTCCAGATGCGGCAATTAAAGCGCTAGACGATAATGCAAATGATGTAGCTGCGCAAAGTATTTTAGATTTAATCAAATTTGAATCTGCGGCGAAAAAACAACCTTACACCAACGATGCTATTCAAAACATTCCAAACATTGCCTACAACTACCTGATAGAGGCAAGTGCGGCATATGAAGTAGGGGATTATGAAGGTGCCTACAATGGTTATATAAGCGCTTTTGAGCTTAAGAAAAATGAGCTTTTAGGTGAATTTGCCAGCCTCGACACAGGATTGTTGTTCAATGCTGGTATTATTGCAGGTCAATCTGGTAACGTAGAGGCTAGTGTTGAAGCGTTCCGCAGCTGTTTAGACTTAGGATATACAGGTGTGACGTTTACGGCTACTGATGTTTTAGGAAATCAAAAGCAGTATCCGAACAAGGCAGCTATGGAGAAAGATATCAGTGCCGGTTTGGCTACGGATCCGGTAGTAGGTGAAGATGTTCGTCCTAGTGTGTACATCAGCTTAATCAATGCATATAAAAAGTTAGAAGATGAAGCCAAGTATAGTCAAACCTTGACCGAAGCTAGAACAATGTATCCTGAGAACAAGGATTTACTGGACATCCAGCTACAATCTTTCCTTGATAATAAAGATTACGATGGTGCTTTAGCCAATCTTGACGAGGCCATTGAAAAGAATCCTACTAAAGGAATTTATCACTTTGTGAAAGGAAACATTCTTCAGACTGAGTTGAAAGATCTAGATGCAGCGCTAACGGAATACAAGCGTGCTGTTGAATTGGATTCGACGTTGAGTGATGCAATGTACATGTGTGGCTTAGTTTATATTGATCGTGCAAATGAGATAACTGAGCAGATGAATAACCTTGGTTTGAATGAAACGCGTAAATACAATTCGCTAAAGGATAAGCAAAAAGGCGTTTTCGAAGAAAGCTTGCAGTACTTCGAAAAGTCGTATGAAATGAATCCTGGCGATATGGATATTGTTCGCGCCTTAATGGAAGTGTACCGTAAAGTAGGTGATTACCAGAAGTCTATGGATATGAAAGCAGTCATAGAGGCTGCAGGCGAATAAGACGAGCTTAGATACATATGAAGACCTCAGTATAAGCTACTGGGGTTTTCTTTTGCTTCCCACATAATAAGGTTATAATATATATTATGTTAAATAGTGTTTTAATAGAACACCAATAACTACCCTGTTGTGCGTTTTGAGCTGAGTTTCATAGTGTCCTTAGTTTTACTGTAATTATCCTTTGATCGCGCCATCTGGTCTTCATAACGCGGATCCGGAATAACAGCCAGCTTATACAAAGCTGAAGCTTCAATGCTGTAAAAACCAAATTCCTCAACAACACGACCTTGAACTTTATAGAGTCCTTTACCACGGAATGGAAATTGAGCGGCAATGTTTGGAAAATGAACACTATCCAGGAAATCTCCATTCTGATCTACATACGTAGCAAAATTCATACGGTCCCCTTTTTGCGTCTTCGTATCCTTTACCGTAACTAGATAACCGTACGCGATGACGAAATGTCCCAGTTTATCAGGTAGCTCTGCAGCTGTCGTTCCCTGATCCATAGGTTCATCTGCTAATAAAAACGGATCTGCTAATGAAAATCCTAATAATTCTATTTCATCAAAAGCCTGTTCTAACGCAGACTGCTCCAGCAGTGGCACTTTATAATCGTGCGAACTGACCGTTCCCTTAAATAAACTGGGTACTGAGGCGGCTGCAACCGAATGTTTATAGCCCTTTAACATGTGATGCGCTTCCCACAATAATGTTTGTTTGGCTATGCCTGTAAACCTAAAGGCATCTATTCTGATCAGCAGTGATAATTGTTCAATACCGATGGGCACGCGATCTATAAAGTCTGTAAGATTACTAAAGGGGCCTCCCTCCTGTCTTTCACGACCTATGGTCACTCCTACGGTTTCATCTAAGCCGTGCAACAAAACAAAACCCAGATAGATTGTTGTTCCGTGAATGACCGTGGGGTAATCGCCCTGCTGTACACAAGGAGCTGCTACTGTACCGCCAAGCTTTCTGGCCTCGTGTACATAAAACTCCGTACTGTAAAAACCGCCGAAGTTATTAATGACAGCCACCATATACTCTAATGGGTAATGTGCCTTTAAATAGAGACTTTGATAACTCTCTACAGCATACGAAGCACTGTGTCCCTTAGCAAAAGCATAGCCTGCAAAACTTTCTATTTGACGCCAAATATCTTGTGCTAATTCTAAACTATACCCACGGTCTTTACAGTTTTCAAAGTATTGGTTTTCAACACGTTTAAACTCATCCCTTGAACGAAATTTCCCAGACATACCGCGGCGTAATACATCGGCTTCACCCAAAGACAAACCGGCGAAATAATGAGCCACTTTAATCACATCCTCTTGATACACCATTACCCCGAACGTATCTGGCATGATATCGAGCAATACTGGATGTGCGTCTTGGCGACGTTCCGGGTCTGTAAAGCGCAATATGTATTCACGCATCATCCCGCTGTTGCTAACCCCTGGCCGGATAATGGAGCTTGCGGCAACCAAACCAAGGTACGTATCCACCTTTAATTTCTTAAGCAACATGCGCATCGCAGGCGATTCTACATAAAAACAGCCCATGGCCCTACCGTCGCGCAAAATAGATTTGATTTTCTCATCCTGCTTGAAAGCTTGTAGGTTCCGGATGTCTAAGAGTGTATCCTCTGGCTTATTCTTACGGACAATGTGCAGTGCATCTTGAATCTTCGAAAGTCCGCGCTGACTAAGAATATCGAATTTATGAAGTCCTATATCTTCCGCCACAACCATATCAAACTGAGTAGTAGGAAACCCCTTAGGCGGTAAAAAAGTACCCGTTTGATAATGAATGCTCTTCTCAGCAATCAAAATTCCTCCAGCATGGATGCTTAAATGACTTGGAAATCCCTGAATGTAAGTGCTATAGCGCAACACCAGATGTCCCAGTTGGTCCAATTCATTACTGTTAAATTTCCCCCTACTCAGTTTATCAATCTCATGTTTAGGCAAACCAAACACCTTTCCTAGTTCACGAACTACCGCACGGTATTGAAACGTATTGTAGGTAGCTAATAGCGCAGTGTGCGGAAAACGTTTAAAGATGTATTGGGTGATATCGTCTCGATCGCGCCACGAAAAATCGAGATCAAAATCTGGAGGAGATGTCCGGTACAGATTGATGAAACGTTCAAAATATAAGTCCAATTCAATGGGATCTACATCGGTGATTTTCAACAAATAAGCGACAATACTATTGGCTCCACTCCCACGTCCAACATAGAAATAGCCGCGCTTTTGAGCATAATTGACAATATCCCAATTGATCAGAAAGTAGGATACAAAATTCTTCTTTTCAATCAGTTCCAATTCCTTCTCAATACGCTCTTTTACTTTAAAGTCTACCGTTGGATAGCGGTAAAGTATACCGTCGTAAGCCAATTTCTTAAGCAGTCGTAAATCTTTCTGTTTTGAGCCGGTGTAGGTCTGTAAATTCAGTGAGGCTTCGCCAGGCAACACGACATTACAATCCTCCAGCACCTGCTGCGCCTGGCGTAGTAAGTACGGTACTTCAACATAGGCACTCCGTAATTCATCGTTAGATAGATACCGATCGTCTTCTTTCGCTTGTTTGTCCTTTGAGAGTTTACTCAGTAAGCTGTTTTCATCAATAGCACGCAGTAAGCGATGTGCATTGTGGTCTCGTTTTCCCCTAAAAGTTGCCGTAGGCATCGCAATGAGTTTGTGCTGACGATGAGCATGCGGTGAAAGGTGTAAGAAGCGCAACTGCTCAGCTCCTACTCCTATAAGTTCGTTTGATGCTAGTGGTGCGTCAGGTGGAAGACTTTCTAAGGGGTAAATGATCCAGGCGTCTTTAAGTGCTGCGACCGGCGCGCGCGATGAAAAACGCTGCTTTCGATGAAGGTGTTCTGATAGGTGATCATTGATTTGACAAAAACCTTCCCAATTTTTAGCCAATGCCACATAACAGGGCTTTATTCCATTTCTGAAATCTACTCCGATGACCGCACGCTTTTTAGCGTGATTGCGCAAAAGATAGAGCACGGTCATGCATGCCGAAGTGTTATTAATATCAGTGATGGCCATCGCGGGCCATGGCTGGCTTTCGAAGAAAGCCAGCCACTCTTTGGGCGAAAGTACCCCGTAACGCAAGCTGTAATAACTGTGCGAGTTCACTAGCATCTCTTCTGTTTTTTATAGTTTCTAGAAACCTAGATCCAGCTTGCGCTGACGTGCTTGAGTCATCCCCATTCCTTGCAGGCCAAGGTGAGTATGAATTTCATAGTCGTATTCCGTAACCAAACGTTGCCCCATGGGCTTGAGTAATTCCGGTCCATTACTCCTAGGATTTTTGATTGCAGCTGATATTGGGTACGCATTAAGTTCTTCAGCAGGATATGGAAATAGCAAATCCGTTACCTCTGCTAATGGTGTCGTAGGGTCTAACCAGATAGACTCATCTTCTTCATTAAGAATGACTGGTGACCGATGGTGATCTATGGCAGCTGTGATCTTATTGCTCACCGTTGTTATAATAGCAAAACTATCGACCATCTCCCCTGTATCTGGATTTACCCAGGTGTCGTACAATCCCGCGAAAGCGAAAGGAGCTCCATCTCTTTTGTAGACGACATAAGGTTTTGACAAACGCTCCTTTTGTGGCCCTTCTATAAATCCATCTGCCAGCACAAGACAACGTTTAGAACGAATACTTTGTCGGAAGGCAGGCTTTACTGTAATGCCTTTTGCACCACGATAAGTAGGGTTGTTTTCCTTGTTGTGATCTCCTTCTGAACGGGCATTAAAAAGGTAAAATGGTTTCTTTGCCCAATACGGAGTAAACCCAAACTGGTAATGCTTTATACGGTCTGAATGTTCCTGTGTAATCACAGGTGCTAATGTTCCTATACCAATATTAGTATTCGGCGTAAAGAGTTCTGGACGCTCTACGAGCGCACTGAACCGCTTCTCCACGGCCTTTACTTTACTAATAGCTACATATCTACCACACATATTCTCCTCTTTGCTTGTCTACGTTTACTGATGTCTGTTTGCTAAAAGTGGCGGTGGCTCACCATTAAATGGATTTGTTCTTCCTATGGTTTTGGCTCCTAGAGAAACGGCGCGTAATACAGAACGGTCACCAAATCGTTGTCGTATATGATCCATAGCGCTGTAGAGTTTACTGAGCTCCTCACGCTCTTCAAACAAATTCATCTGATACCCCCCACCTACTAGATGAGAGAAGCGAACACCTACCAAACGAACTAGTAATCTACGCTCAAAGAGTTTTTGGAACAGCTCCTTGACTTTAGGAATAAGAAGATGGTCTGCTGCAGTATACGGTATACGTGCCTGAAGCGTATGCGTATTGAAATCTGAGTATCTAATTTTAACGGTAATGCAAGAAGTTAACTTATCGCCTCTACGTAACTGATAGGCTAGATTTTCCGTCATAGCAACGATAATTCCTTCAAGTTTGACCACATCTATAGTGTCCTTAGCAAAAGTGCGCTCTGTTGAAATACTCTTACGCTCTTGGTATGGGACAACCGGGCTTTGATCAACGCCCTGAGCCTTATGCCAAATCACGGCACCGTGCTTACCCATGACACTTTGCATCATCTCCAATGGCATTTCTTGCAACGTTTGAATACGCCGTACCCCTAAATTTCGAAGAGTCTGGTAGGTCTTCTCTCCCACCATGGGAATCTTACGAACTGATAAAGGTGCTAGAAATGGACGCTCCAACCCTTTTTGAACGAAAATCTTATTGTTAGGCTTCGCTTCACCTGTAGCGACCTTACTAACCGTCTTATTTAAGGATAAACCAAAACTAATGGGCAATCCTGTTTCCTGAATGACACGGTCTCTTAGTTCACTGGCAAATTTGAAGTTCCCAAAGAAGCGATCCATACCTGTGAGATCAACATAAAACTCGTCTACCGATGTTTTCTCATAAACCGGTACGTCCTCTTTAATAACATCCGTAACTAAGTTGGAGAATTTACTATAGTTTGCTGAATTCCCCCTAATGATAATGGCTTCAGGACATAGGGAACGAGCCATGCGCATGGGCATGGCAGAATGAACTCCAAACTTCCTAGTCTCATAACTACAAGCCGCAACTACTCCACGATCACCAGTACCACCAATGAGTATAGGCTTACCGTTTAAGCGGCTATCCATCAAGCGTTCAACGGAAACGAAGAACGTATCAAGGTCCATATGTAAGATGGAGCGATCCATGAATTCAGCGGTATTTAGTTAAGTAAAGACCCAACACAGGCACTTCGAGCGGCTCTAAGGCCGCTCAAAAACACAATGGATGACATTATTTTTACGTGTTAATTAGTTGTCCTTCAGGTGATTCATCTCTTTCTTGAGATCTGCCATCATGTGCATGAGCTGCGACATTTCCTGACCTGTACCTGCTGCAGGAAGTTCAAAGCTGGTATAACCAACCGCTTTCCAAACCTCTACCAAGCGGTCTACAGGAACAGTGTAAGGTGCAAACTGTGGGTTATCCGATTTCAGCATTAATTCACCGATGTGGAGGTTATTAATGACACGCTTGTAAACAACACCTTCGTCTTTCGTAATCAAAACATGACATTCGTCATTACGAATGGATTTCCAATCTTGAATATATTCTGTAATCACGTAAGATCCAGGTTTGATAGGAAGCATGCTCTCCCCTCTAATTTGAAAAACTCTGTAGGTACGATCCTGAGGAAGTTCAGGAAACGGCATAGAAAAACGAGGTAATGCACCAATATAATCAGCATCGCCATAGCCACTGAGGTATCCAGCTGAAGCTTTTACAGGGACCAGCGTTCCCAGCTCTCTCTCGTCTGTACCATCAACTACAACAGGCAAGATGCGTAACTGAGCACCACTGATGTCCGCTTTAGGAATACTGCTCGAACCGGAAAGATCCTTATTTACAAAATCATCCAAGCGTACCTGGAAATAAGCAGCTAAATGCTGCAGTGTATGTAGACGAGGCTCTGCCCTACCTTCTTCATACGCACCTATCATGGCGCGTTTTACACCAATTTTAGTAGCCAGTTGCTCTTGTGTGAGCGCCTCCTTTTTGCGAAGGAACTTAAGGTTGTTTTTTACGTAATTCATAAGGCCGTATCTTTAGTACGTCAAGAAAAGCAAAGGAGCGTTTCTTATTTGACTATGCTAATTTAGTTAGAATTCTAATATTTTCATCATTACTGTTGCTAATTTTTTTTGCACGTGGATTTAGAATATGCCTTAAATGAAATCGATAGCGCTAAAGAATGGCATTACGCCCCTCTTGTGGCGACAGGAATAAAGAATTCTCAAGCGCTAGATGCGATTATTAAAAAGGCATTTAACGGCACAAAAAAAGAACGAATGCGTGGCTGTTGGATCCTGCACCATATCAGCGACCGTAGACCTGAACTGTTTTACAAGAAGGAGCAGGAAATGATTGCCCAATTGGACCAAATGAAGACTGACGCCGAGGCACGATTCATTCTACGCTACTATTCAAAATACCAACTGCCTAGACACGATGAGCGCGAAGGCGTATTGCTCGATTTTAGTTTCAATACCATTATCGCTCCCAATCAAGCCGCGGCCCCAAAAGTATATGCAATGAGTATTGTGCATAGAATGGTAAAAAAGTACCCGGAACTTGCATCAGAATTGGCGCAAAGCATAGAAATGGCATGTGAACACGGTACACCCGGCATGAAAAACCGTGGTGGTAAAATTCTAAAAGACCTAATGAAAAAAGGCTTACTCTAACGGATAACCCGCCATAGCATTTCCAGCGAGAAAACCACCGGTCCAAGCAGCTTGAAAATTGAATCCCCCTGTGATCCCATCGATGTCTAGAATTTCGCCGGCAAAATAGAGGTTCGAACAAACCCGTGAACTGAATGACTTAAAGTCTACATCGCGAAGATCTACCCCACCTGCCGTTACAAATTCATCCTTAAAAGTGCTCTTCCCAGAGATTTGGAATATGGCACTACAGAGTTCAGAAGCTAACTGTTTCAGGTCTTTTCCAGAGAGATCGCCCCAAGTTGCTGTACTCTTTATACCAGCCCCTGCTACCATTGATTTCCAAAGACGAAGTGGAATGCCATAATGTGCATGGTTGCCAATTCTTTTTTTACCACTGTGCTTCTTTTCATCATTGAAGTCTGCAAGCACCTCCTCTTCATCACGTCCTATCCAATTAATCATAATAGGAAAACGATAGAAACGATCATTAAGCTCTCTGGCGCCCCAAGCGCTAAGACGCAGGATGGCAGGTCCAGAAAACCCCCAATGAGTGATCAGCAAAGGACCTGAAGCCTCAAGATCAGAAGCGGCAACTTGAACGGTTGCATTAGGCAAACTAATACCACTCAACCCTTTAATTCGCTCGTCTTTACTATTGAAAGTGAACAACGAAGGAACCGGCGCAACTATTTTATGACCCAATTTTTTAAGATTATCCCAAACCGCTTTTGAGGATCCTGCTCCGATCATTAATTGGTCCGCGATATAGCTTTGCCCGTGCGTGGTAAGTACTTCCCAACGCTCGTCTTCACGCTGAGTAAAGGACTTCACACCGGAACTCGTATGTACCTTAATTCCAGTGGCATCTGCTATCTCCTTGAGGCAATCAGCGATAGTCGCAGAAGAATCTGTAACTGGAAAAACGCGGTTATCGGGTTCAATTTTCAATTCTACGCCTCGATCAGCGAACCACTCCATGGTATCGCCCGGTTGAAATTTATGAAACGGCCCCAATAATTCTTTTTCACCCCTCGGGTAATGCGTGACCAATTCACGCGGATCAAAACAAGCGTTGGTCACATTGCAACGACCGCCGCCAGAGATCAACACCTTCCCTAAAACATCTTTTCCCTTTTCAAGAATAACAATGTTTGCTTCCGGTTGCGCCTCTGCACATGCTATGGCCGCGAAATAACCCGCAGCACCGCCTCCTATAATTATTACCTGTTCTGACACAAGCCAAAATTACGATAAAGTGATGCACAAAAGATATGTTTGAAAAATAACATTAGCGTATGTTTGTAAACAAATCTACCAAAAGATGAACTTAAGAGAAGCACTGGAAGAATGCCTCCGTAAACGCCCCTTTATAGAAGAAGCTTTAGGAGAAGACCTGATCAATCTTAGCTCGCTTGCCCGATTGATTAAGCACGATATAGAACACCTTACCGGTAAAGAGATCAATGAAAGTGCTGTGGTGATGGCTATTCGTAGACGTGAGCCACGTCTACAGCTAAAAATGCAGCATAAACTACAACAGTTCATCGGTACTTTAGGCGACATTATTGTTCGTTCTAATCTTGTAGCCTATACCTATAAGAAAACCCCTGCATTGCCTTCAAAACAAGCGAAATTCATCACCTATACTACAGATTTACCAAGTGGTTTTCACAGCTTCACTGGAGGTATGGAAGAAACCACCGTAGTGGTTAGTGAGGATTACTCGCTTGCGCTTGAAAGAGCCATGATCGGTGAGAAATTACTGGATCAAACCACGGATTTAAGCTCCATCACACTGCGTTTACCCGATAGTAGTTCAGAGGTTATTGGTCTCTATTATTTTTTCTTTAAGCACATCGCATCAGCGGGTGTTCCCATCAAAGAAATTATCTCTACCACTAATGAAGCTACCTTCATCGTACACAACAAAGACGTGAACGCGGCATTCGCGACTATAAACACCATTAAAAAGCCGTTGTAGATAACCTTTAGTTCTTCACATTATTTGCGATTCCAGAGTACAGTTACCAGATTAATTGGACTAATCTTTAAAACCATTGTTATGGAAAATCATGTTCAATTAATTGGGAATCTAGGAATGGCTCCAGAATCTAAACAAATCAACAACACACTCCGTACCACTTTCAGTCTGGCAACGAACACGGTGTACAAAGATGCAGAAGGCACAAAAAAGACGATGACCGACTGGCACAACGTAGTGGCCTGGGGCAAACTTGCGCAAACCATGAATGAATACCTAAAAAAAGGTGATAAAGTGGGGGTCGCTGGCAGATTGGTTACGCGCAGCTATGAAGACACGGAAGGACAAAAGAAGTACTTTACAGAAGTTGTGGCTAAGGACCTACTTTTACTTAGTAAAAAGCCTTCAGACGCTTAACTCTGCAGAACTCCCCAGCATAGGTGTTGGGGAGTTTAACCTACAATTAATCCGTTTTCAAAAACCACAGGTCCCAATACCGCAGTAATGGGCTGTCCTATATTCAATGGAGCAGATAAGGCCATTGCCTCACCATGCGTCTCTTTCATGCGTGGCCGCGATGCTAAATCGCCTAATTCATCTACCATGTAATACATGCCTTGTGCATGCCCGTTTACATAATATACTCTTTTAACAGCAATGTCTACGCGCATTCGAGCATACAAAACATCCGTAAATACCCATTCTAATAAACCTTCTTTATTCTGAGGCAATTCATCATAAACCGCTGAGGGTTCTACGCCCGCATTCAACAATGCAACCATGGCATTTAATCCAAACAAACGCGCTTTCATGCGCTCAAAATCGTCATTACTAACCCCGCTTTCGAAAAGCACATTTGGAATTCCATGTGCCATAAGGTAATCACCTACTGCCGTGGGATAAAATTCATCGCTATAACGCCCAATTCCATTTAACGACATCTCCAATGAGCTAAGCGCATTTCCAACACGATTCATCAGCGATCGGCGCAGTGGAGTAATTGCCCTTGATTCGTCAGAAGAAGGCACTAGAAATGACGTGTAGGCAGGCTCATTATTTACGTGGAATATTGAACGCTGATCGTGAAGATTAAAACACAACTCCGGTGATTTCATTTTTATCCATCCAACGAGCTTTGCGCTCTCAATGGTTTGAAAGGCTCTAAAGTCTCGATTCAAATCAATCGAAAGACCATTTCGGCGTGTAAATCGAACATATGCATCCGGATTAATGACCGGTATGATGTGTATAGAAAAGGCACTTAAATCAATTTTATTTCGCGTGTAGAGATCTATGAGCGAAAGTAACAGGAATACGCCCGTAGTCTCATTGCCGTGCATACCTGCCCACATGCAAATGCTACGCGACCCCGATCCCAAAGTGGTATTCAATATGGGCCGTTCCTCAGATGAATAACCAATAATTTCCCAATTAAATGCCGCCAACAATTCGTTGTATGGCATATACCACTGGTTATCAGATAAATATTTAGAATCAGAGGCTGTGAACATTGCCGTAAATTTAAAGGTGAAGTTAACGCACAATCGCGAATTGCCCATCACATACTAAACGCTATGAAAAAAACTACGATCACCTGCCTCGCTGCATTAGTACTTAACACAGCATGCACTAACGAAGAAAAGGTGCTTACCATTGGTTTTGGAAGCTGCAATGAACCCAATCAAACCCAACACATCCTTCCCAACCTCAATAAAGCCTTGGATAGTCTAGATCATTTCATTTGGCTTGGAGATAATATTTACCTCAATAATGGGGAATGGAACAACTACGACAGCACGATTGCACGCTATAATGAAGTTTTTGATCAGCCCGTCTTTCAAGAGCTTCTAAGTAAAAGCAATCATTTAGCGATATGGGACGATCATGATGCAGGCCCAAACGACTGCGATCGATCTACTTTTGATGGATTTCCTACCACTATGCGAGCGTTTAAAGATTTTTGGAAACCTGATTATCCGCAACCTAACCCCGACAGTTACTACGGGCGAAAAGTGATTGCTGAAGGCGAGGTAGATCTATACCTACTGGACAATCGCAGTTTCAGAACGCATAAAGATTCAGCAAATGCCACCGTTTTCGGCGTGGAACAATTGAATTGGTTCCAAGACGCTTTAAACCAATCCACAGCAGAAGTTCATATCATTTGTATGGGTGGACAGCTATTAAACACTGCGAAGGTATTTGAGAATATCAGTAATTACCCTAAAGAACGAGACATGCTCCTACAATGGCTCTCCAAAGCGCCTGGAAGGCCTGTGGTACTCACGGGCGATCGCCACAGCGGTGAAATAAATAAAATCGTGATTGATGGCAAATCTATAATTGAAGTCTGTGCATCACCTCTAACAGCAAATGCATATCCTCATCATGATGAAAACAACAATACACGAATCCACCAAATGACAACGGATACACAACATTACGGATTGTTACAATTGAAACTATTCGATGCAAAGGACAGCGAAATCAAAGTTGGCCTGTATGATTCAAACGGAACAGCCATATTCTCACATCGTGAAACAATATACAAATAGATGTTAAAACTCTGTATATCATATATTTAATATATTTCATATAAACCATAACTTTCTCCTTAGGTTCATGGAATGTAGCTGATCCTAAATTGGATTAAATACAACTGAAACACCCTGTTTCATATGCTCAGATATCATTACATTTGTAACAATGGAAGAGATTGTACAGCGTTTAAAAGCCTACATGGAACTGGAGGGACATTCACCTTCGAGCATGGCCAATGCACTTGGCATGAACCGACCTACTCTAGTGCATATCTTAAACGGGAGAAACAAACCCAACCTTCAACTTATTCAGAAGCTTTGCGCTTTTGACGACGATTTAGATATTCGTTTTATCCTCACTGGTGAGCGTTCGAGAAAAACGGCAGCGGTACCTAAAGTAGTGAGTCCTCCTCAATCTATTAAAGCGCCGCCGCCAACCCCCACTCTTTCATCGGCAGCGAAACAAAAATTGTTGGTATTAAATCCAAATGGAACATGGGAAACCTATACCAAAGAAGCGTAATCAACGTATATTTGTGAAGAATTCACAGAGATATGACAGCACAGAATAAGGTTTTAATTGGTCTCGTAATAGCAGCGTTCATTTCACGCGTCGCTCCACACTACCCAAATTTTACGGCAATGGGCGCGCTTGCGTTCATGGGCGCAAATCAAAATAAAGGTCTTTTTAAAAGTATTGCGTTGACCTTTGGCGTCCTCATGGTCAGTGACCTATTCATCAATAATATCGTTTATCCTTCTGGATCTTTCGTAATGATGTACAAAGGCTCTCTTTTTACTTATGCAGGATTCACCATCTATGCTGTGGCTGGTCGCTACGCCAAAACAGGTGCTAAGGGCATCACAGCGCTGATCGCCGGATCTATTGGATTTTTCTTAATGAGCAATCTTGGAGTCTTTCTGAGTGAATTCAGTCTTTTTCCCAGGACTATTTCGGGTTTAGCTGCTACTTATGCAGCTGCCATCCCTTTTTATGCACCAGAATTGATCTCCACAGCATTGTTTAGCGCAATCGCTTATGCTGCAGAGATCAAACTTGTCGATACCGCAAAGGCTTAATAAATAATTTGCCTTGGGATCACACCTGCGGGCACAGTTTCTATTAGCATTCCCGTTGTGTTGTATATACGTACTTCACCACTGCTAGCATAGTCTTTAGCATCAAAGAAATACAAATTACCGTTGTGCACATTCAAGTTGTAGCCTCCAGGAAGGGTTAGAGTTGAATTGGGCCAATTTTGTCCTGGCGTCCATTTCACAATAGCACCGTCGTACGTAGCATTAAGAAAGTAGGCGTCTGTTCCATCCGTTGATAATCCTATGGCATGTGTTCCAATATTGTTTGGGGAAACAACCTCCGTTGCTCCAGCTGAACTTCCTTGATACTTCCAAATACTCGCTGGTGTATCATCGCCTATACCCCAGTTTTCGTCGCCAGAACATAAGAGATAAAGATCATTTCCAATAACAGCAAAGGAATTAGGCACATCGCCTACTGAATGATGCTTTACATCGAAAGTTCCTAAATCAATCTCAGCAAGTGACCACGGTCCTTCATAGGTTCCTACTCCAGCGAAGAGTTTATTGCTGTAAACAATCAACTGCTCGGTATAGTGCCCCATGTCAATGCTATCTAATAAACTACCGTTCGTTTTATCAAGCACATAAATGGAGGAATCCTTCCAATTTGAAACGAACAATCTATTACCATCCACTGCTAAGTAACGAGGCTGCTCTACCGTGGCAGACCAACTGTGCTTTAGCGTATTCCTATTTACACCGTGAATTGCATTGCTGTTGTTCATTGCGACGTACAGCATGGAATCGGATTCAATCATGTGTTGAGCAACATTTCCTAAAGGGAATCCATTTTCTAAAGCAAATGCAGATTGAATAAGTGTATCTGCACTGTAGGCCGTAATAGAACCTGACCCTGAGCCAAAGGGACCTTCATTTAAGATTAAATGTAAATCCGTGTAGACACCGGAAGAGCCAGAAGGAGATTTCGGAGTGCATGCTGTGAATAGACCTGCAATTGCACCTAGAGCTACTAATAAAGATGATTTTTTCATCGTTTTGAATTGAGTTTTAAATTGACTTGAAATGACCGCCCAGGCATTGGGAAGTACTGATAATATTGCCTTTCGTTATTAAATACATTATCAATTTGCAGCAAAAGATTCCATCGATCGTTTGCTCCAGATACAGTATAAGCTATAGCACACCAATACTGTGCCGGAATTTCACCTATTGCGCTATTATCACGAAGCGTATGACGCAAGCCCGTATAAAAACCTCTAACCTGAAGCGTGCCTTTTGGCAAATGAAATTCAGAAGTATATACCGCTTGAAGGTCTGGCCTGTAGATGAGTGATTTCCCTACTATTGCAGGATCATTGCTGATTGTAGCGAGAACTCTCGAGTACTGGTGGGTCAGGTTCACATTGGTCGTATATTTTTCCCAAGAACGAGCAACCGTAGCAGTGGTACTACTCGTGTAGACCGCAAAGTAATTCTGCGGCGACCAATTCCCAGATGCGCCAGGCGCCCATTGAATCATTTTGCCGTAGTACAATTGGTCCGTACTAAAATTCCAATTCCATTTTCCTTTACCCTTTAGCGTGTACTTCATTCCATAAGAACGCTCCGCAGCCAGATCGGGATTACCTCCTGGACTCCAAAACAATTCATTGAGTGTGGGCAGCCTGTAATAGGTGCCTAAAGCGAATTGGCTTTGAATATCTCCTTGCACAGCAATACGGCTATAATGCGCTCCCATATGCACATTGTTCAAATAACCAGCAGCTTTCAAGACCACTCTATCCTTTTTTGAAAGGCTGACGTTGTACAGAATATGCGGCAGGAAGGCAACTGCGTTCCGATTCGATCCGTCGGCTTTAAAGTAATTCGCTGTAAAGAAAAACTCTTGTCGCTCCGTTCGGCGCGAATACTGCACTGTGGCTTGTGAATACCTGTTCGTGTCCTTAACGGTCCAGGGAGAATTTGTATCCGTATATGCCTGCCATTCCCTCCCTAGATAGACTTGCCATTGATTCAACCTATTTCGAATCGAATACTTAAAGCGAAGCATATCGTCTTCTAGATGATTAATATATCCAGGCGTTAGAACAGAACCACTATTGTCTTTCTCGCTTTGCGTATACCATAGGGTCGATTGCCAATTCCATCGAGATACTTTACCCTGAAAGGATTGAAGGTATATCAAGTCGTTATAGCCATTTCCGCTAAGCACACCATTTAAATTTCCTATCGAATACGGATAACTGTTTGTTCCACCCGTACTTCTAAGAGCGCTTTGATACCGCACAGTTCCGATGTTTCCCCAAGAATGTGCGAATAAACCATGGTCACCAATACTGGATGCTGATAACACGGTACTTGTTCCGCGCCCTTGAGGAATTTTTGACACGAGGTTTAACGCACCCACAGATCCCATTGGGGCAAGCGCGCCACCATTAATCCCGTCGTATAACACTGTATTACTAAGCATTGATGCCGGCACCAAGCTTAAATCAAGCACACCCGAAGCCATACTACTGATGTCTATCCCGTCCCATAAAACACGACTTTGCTCTGACGAAGCGCCTCCAAAAGAAGAGGCTACTACACTCCCAGGTGAATACTGCTTAAGTATAAAACGACTGTCCTTCGTTAAGTAGGCGGATGCGTTGCTAAGATCTGCAACCAATGAATCTGCGATTGTTTTGATTTCTTTTGAACGGAACGTACCACTTAAGACATTTGCAGTCCAAAGTGTATCCACCTGACCATGGAGTAGCACAGGCGTTAGCAGCACCAAAACTGAAACGAACAGGTTCTTCATTCTATACCAGCGCTTGACCCAGAGCACCATTTAAGGTTAATGTAGGCCAAGTCTTCTGGCTCTTCGCTCCACTTTTTCTCCTTCCCGCAACAGCAGTGGTTTTGAAAAGCTTCAACACAAATTACAGCTTCTGGCAAAGCCCCGGACTTCAACCGAGTTCCTTTTTAAGTATGCGTTCCCGCGTACAACCTACATCCCAAAGATACATTAAGAATATCGCCCCAAAACCTGGAGTGCACTATTATATGCACCTTCTACCTGCAATGGATCTAAGTTATGTGGAAGGTTGGCGTAGGTCAATGCACTTAACACCTTTTCCGTTGGCATATTTCCTATCAACTGATTCGAAGCAAAAGGACAACCCCCGTAACCTTTCAGCGCCGTATCGATTCGTTTACATCCAGCACTAACAGCGGCAAGCGCTTTCTCAGCAGCCTCCTCATAAGTACTGTGCATATGCGCACCCCAGGGCACCGGACTATGAATTTTCATCAAATCGCACAGCTCAACTACCCTCTTAGTGCTTCCCTGTCCAGTGGTATCGCTCAATGAGATAATATCTGCCCCGCAGAGCAGCGCTTGTTCTAAGCGCTCCAAAACTAAATCTGTATGATACGCTTCTCCATAGGGGTTTCCAAAGGCCATACTGAGGTAAACTACCAATTCAACATTCGACTGTAACGCTAAATCCTTTACAAGCTTAAGATCATCTATGGCTTTTTCAATGTTCTTCCTGCTGTTACGTTCTTGAAAAACTTCGCTGACACTAAAGGGATAACCCCAGGCATCTATGTGATTAAATTCAGCTGCACGCCGCGCGCCTCCTTCACTAGCCACAATACTTAAAAGCTTAGTTCCCGATTGTTCTCGGGCTTCTTCCAAAGCAGCAAACAACTCTTGTGCATCTGCCATTTGGGGCATTGCTCTAGGACTTACAAAACTCCCAGCATCTATGGTATGAAAACCACATTGCATAAGGTTTTTAATGTGTTTGACTTTCTCCGCCGTGGGAATAAAATCTTGAAATCCTTGCCAAGCGTCTCTAGGACATTCAACGATAGAAATGGGGGTCATTAGGATGGATTAGATAGGTTCCGCCCTAATTTACAAATTACGGAGCATTCGACGCACCATTGCAGGCCCTTCATATAAGAAGCCTGACCAAACTTGGACTAAATCTGCACCAGCATTAAGCTTTTCGCGAGCATCTTCACCCGTAAAAACACCGCCAACGGCAATGATTGCTATGTTGTCGTCTAATTTTTCACGTAGATATCTCACCACTTCGGTGCTGCGAGTTTTCAGCACTTTACCGCTTAATCCGCCGGCTCCCATCGCCTCTACCGTTTTAGCAGAGGTTTTGAGTCCCGCTCTAGAAATTGTCGTATTGGTCGCTACGATTCCATCTAGCTTCAACGTATTAATAATGGATATAATATCGTTCAATTGCCCCTCTGTTAAATCGGGTGCTATCTTGAGCATCAACGGTTTACGACCTAAACTATCATTCAGAACTTTAACTTCTGTAAGAAGGGCCATTAAGGGCTCTTTCTCTTGCAGTTCGCGTAAATTAGGTGTATTGGGTGAACTAACATTCACCACAAAGTAATCTACCACTCCATGCAACGCTTTTACCCCTTCTAAATAATCCGAAATTGCCTCTTCATTGGGAGTGACTTTATTTTTCCCAATATTGCCCCCAATGATAATATCTGTTTTCTTCTTCGCTAGACGCAGCACAGCTTCATCAAGGCCTCCATTATTAAAGCCCATTCTATTAATCACGGACTCATCCTCCACCAGACGAAATAAACGAGGTTTAGGGTTCCCTGCTTGAGGCTTTGGAGTCAGCGTTCCTATCTCAATGAATCCAAAGCCAAACGCACTTAGCTCATTGTAAAGTTTTGCATCCTTATCAAATCCAGCAGCTAAACCAATAGGGTTTTTGAAACGCAAACCCATCACTTCTTTCTCATAGCCCTTCAATGGACCAAAGAGCGCCTTCATTAGATAGCTTACTCCTGGAACCCTAAAAGCAACTTTCAACGTTTTAAACGTAAAATGGTGCGCCTGTTCTGCATTCAACGTAAAAAGTAATGGACGAATAATGGATTTGTACATCTATAGATTCTTTAGTCGCGCTAGATCGCGCTTGGCATCTTTCTCTTTTAATGACTGACGTTTATCGTAGTTCTTTTTCCCGCGAGCTACAGCGATATTCATTTTAATCCAGCCTTTTTCGCTGATAAATACTTTCGTTGGAATTACTGTAATACCGGCATCTTTCGTGGCTTTGAGAATTTTTTCTAATTCTCTTTTCGCTAGCAGTAATTTGCGTTCACGAAGCGGTTCGTGATTAAATATGTTACCGTGCGACCATTCAGATATGGTCATGTTTTTTACAAATAATTCTTCGCCTGCGAAATAGCAATAGGCTTCTGCTATAGAAGCTTTACCCATACGGATGGATTTAACTTCCGTCCCATGCAACTGCATACCAGCCGTGAAGGTCTCAAGCCATTCATAATCAAATTTCGCCTTGCGATTTTTTATTTCGATTGTTTTCACCTTGCAAAGGTACGCTACTCGCGGTCTTTGAGCATAGGAACAAATGCCGCATCTCCTAACACCTTTTGAACAAAGCTCCCATCCGCTTGCTTGGTAATCTTCACCATTTTTTGAGTCCCTTCTCCAACCGGAATAATCATAATCCCGCCTTCGATGAGCTGAGCTAATAGGGCTTTAGGAACAAACGGTGCACCGCACGTAACAATCACCCGATCAAATGGCGCAAATACAGGCATTCCTTTAAATCCATCGCCAAACTTTAATTCTGCACGGTAACCTAGGGCGGTCAACATCTTTTTCGAGAAATCGAACAAAGCCTTTTGACGTTCGATACTGAATAATTTTATACCCAGCTCGCAGAGAACAGCGGCTTGATAACCGCTGCCTGTGCCGATCTCAAGAACTTTCATTCCAGGCCTTAATTCCAGTAGCTCCGACTGCCATGCCACGGTAGATGGATGAGATATCGTTTGACCTGCAGCAATCGGAAACGCTTTGTCTTGATAGGCATGCTGATGAAAACTGCTTTCGAGAAAGAGATGACGCGGTATGCGATTCATTGCGTTGAGCACTGCATCACCTGCCAATCCCTTAGCTTTTAATTCACTACACATTATAGCCCGTTGGCCTTGGTAATATGGACTGTCCTCGTTTTGCATGAATTGAAAGTACATCGGGAACAGGCGGAACACTTCCTTCATGTAGGCTACTTTTTAACAATTTAAAAGACTAGGATGATTACATTTGTCTTCATGTATAAAACGTCCTTTTTCAGCGCACTTATTGGGAGCATTTTACTTCTCTCCTCCTGTGAGGACGAAACAGCACCTGCTGTGGCCTATTTAGAAGTCACTGAGCTTTTAGTAGCGGCTAAATCCAATGAAGGAACATCTTCCGCAAAGTTGAACACCATTTGGGTGGAACAAAACGGTCAACAAATTGGTGCGTTTTCTCCTCCATGTCGCATTCCAGTCTATGCCGGTGAAAATCAAGCGCTGCGATTTATTCCCGGAATCTCGCTCAACGGTGTATATGCTCAACGAAACCAGTACGAGATGCTCGCTCCAATAGAGAAAAATTGGACTTTAAACGCAGGGACGACTCGGGTCCTTTCTCCGGAAGTCTTAACATTCGAATACAATCCTACCTATTCATTAATCGTAATCGAAGATTTTGATGGTATTGGCTTGAACTTTAACAAAACCATTCAAAGCGACACAAATTTGCTCATTACTTCAGATACCAGTGAGGTGTTTTATCATCCGGGCGAAGTACCTAATAAAAGTGGAAAATTCGTTTTACCCCCTGTAACATTGGGAGAATTCAAAACGATTCAAGCGTTCGAATTACCGAAATACGGTGCAAATGTATGGCTCGAAGTGAACTATAAAACGGACGTCGCCCTCACCTTTGGTGTGACTGCTAATGAAGTGCTGCAAAGCGCTAAGACCCCAGTGGTAACGCTTTTCCCAAATGAAGAATGGAATAAAGTATATATCAATCTCGTTACTGAAGTAAGTGGCTACCCCAATGCCTTAGATTATAATTTGTTTTTTGGAAGTATCAACACCACCGACGATACCGCCACGGTACTGATTGACAACATAAAACTATTGTATTGAGCTCATCTAAGAAGTTAGAACGCAAACTGTTCTTCTATTATATCGTGTTAGATGTGATCGCTGGAATTGGCGCTTACACGTCACTCCATCTAGTGCGAAAAATATATGTAGAGCCAGAAAAATTTGGTGCGGCAGTTCCAATAAAGTTTGACCAAACATTTGTTTTAGCAGCGGTGGCAACGACAGCACTTTTTATTGGCATTAGTGCCCTTAGTGGAATATACAGAGATCTTACACGAAAAAGTCGCTTAGCACAGGCTTTCAACACCTTTGGAGGCACATTAATTACTGCGGTAACACTCTTTTTCCTGGTATTGCTCGATGATTATATAAAAGAATACAGCGACTACTATTTGACATTAGGTGCCTATTCCGGCAGCCTCTTATTGCTCAGTGGATTTTTTAGATTTATTCAAAGTACGAGCGTAAGGCATAAAATTGACAAAGGGACTATTCAGTTTCCTACAGTACTCATAGGTAGTGAAAAAGATGCCGCTGATCTTTTAATTGCCTTTCAAAAAGACCGTAGTAAGGGGTATTCTTTTTTGGGCTATTTAAATACTTCCGATGGAGTTGTAGATGAGCGTATGAATGCAATTCCTTTTCTAGGAAATATTGACCAATTGGCAGATATCATCAACGACAATACTGTTGAAGATGTGATCATCGCTCTGCCCTCTGGGAATTCAGATCGAATCGCAGCTATGGTAAGCGCTATTGAGCAGAACGATGTGCGTATTCACGTACTACCGAATGTCTTCAGTATTCTATCCGGTCAGGTGAAAATGGAGAGTTTAGGGCGTTCACTGATTGAGGTAAAACGAGAATTGGTAAAGCCGCATGTCGCTTTTATCAAGCGACTCTTTGATGTCGTTGTAGCTACGCTCCTTCTATTGGTTGCTGCACCTTTCATTTTATTCTCAATTGCAATGATTGCTGTGGGCTCGCCAGGTCCCATTTTCTATACTCAAGAGCGCTTAGGTAAAAACGGGGGTACCTTCAAAATCATCAAACTACGCAGCATGTATCAAGATGCGGAAGCACAAGGTCCGCAACTCAGTAGCGAGGAAGATCCGCGTATCACGCCTTGGGGCAGAACGATGCGAAAGTTTCGTTTAGATGAATTACCGCAATTTCTGAATGTCATAAAAGGAGATATGGCCATTGTTGGTCCTCGTCCCGAACGTAGATTCTTTTTTGACCAAATCATCGCTGCAGCGCCACAATACAGATACTTACTTAAGGTGAAGCCGGGCATTACTTCATGGGGCATGGTTAAGTTTGGCTATGCTGAGAATGTCGAAGAAATGATTGAACGTGCACGCTTCGACCTAATCTACACAGAAAATATCACCTTGGTAAACGATATCAAAATCCTGTTCTATACCTTAGTCACTGTCTTGCAAGGGCGAGGCAAATAAAGAACCACAAATCATCACACATGAAAAACATTACCGTAATCGGTGCTGGAACTATGGGTAACGGCATTGCCCACGTATTCGCGCAGAGCGGATTCAACGTCCACCTCTTTGATATCAGCGAGGCAGCTCTCAAA
Source organism: Cryomorphaceae bacterium (assembly GCA_024638285.1). Lineage (GTDB taxonomy): Bacteria > Bacteroidota > Bacteroidia > Flavobacteriales > Schleiferiaceae > UBA10364. The sequence goes on along the minus strand of JAHEKP010000007.1, from coordinate 4,534 downwards.
AGCGCCTTAAGTACGATCACAAAAAACATGGACCGTCAAATCTCAAAAGAGAAATTGACGGAATCACAAAAAGATTCGGCTTTGGCGCTATTAGCTACAGGTACAGATCTTAAAAACGCCGTATCGAAAGCAGATTTAGTAGTAGAAGCAGCAACAGAAAACACAGCGATTAAGTTTCAGCTTTTCAAAGACATTGATGCACATGCACCAGCGCATTGTATCCTTGCTTCAAATACCTCTTCGATAAGCATAACAAAAATTGCCGCTCAAACTTCACGTCCGGATAAAGTCATCGGCATGCATTTCATGAATCCTGTTCCTGTGATGCGCCTTGTTGAGATTATTCGCGGTTACAGCACTTCTGATGCCGTTTGTGATGCCGTTATTGAGATGAGTAGAGCACTTGGTAAAGTTCCCGTGGCATGTAATGACTATCCTGGCTTCGTAGCAAACCGTATTCTTATGCCAATGATTAATGAAGCAATCATTTCTTTGCATGAAGGCGTAGCCGATGTGGGGGCGATTGATTCAATAATGAAATTAGGGATGGCACATCCAATGGGTCCTTTACAACTGGCCGATTTTATTGGGCTTGACGTGTGCCTCTCTATTCTCAATGTACTTTACGACGGATTAGGAAATCCTAAATACGCACCGTGTCCCCTCCTAGTAAATATGGTTACAGCAGGAAAATTAGGGGTTAAATCAAAAGAAGGCTTCTATGATTATTCCGCCGGAATTAAAGAAGCTACAGTTAGTTCACAATTCAAATAATCACACTATGAAATTACGTTTACTACTCGCAGGGGCGCTGCTCAGTTCTCCAGCTTTTGCGCAAGTCGATCTCATTAATAAAGTCAAAGACAACGGCGCAGACGCTCCCTTAGGCTATGAATGGGAGACCATTGTTGACATTGAGGCAACACCTGTTAAAAATCAAGGTGCTTCAGGTACGTGCTGGTCCTACGCCTCTACTTCTTTCGTTGAAAGTGAAATGATTCGCATGGGAAAAACACCTGTAGATCTTTCAGAGATGTACACGGTTCGTAAAGTCTATCAAGACAAAGGTGAAAAATACATTCGCCTTCATGGGTACTTAAATTTTGCTCAAGGTGGCGCATTACCTGATGTACTTTACGTCATTAAAAAGTACGGCGCCGTTCCACAAGAAGTTTACAATGGCTTAAACTACGGGACTGAAATCAACCGTCACGGCGAAATGGAAGGTGCTCTAAAAGGCATTCTAGATGCAGTAAAAGATAATAAAAACGGGAAGTTATCTACCTCTTGGAAAAAGGCATTTGATGCCACTCTAGATGCGTATTTAGGTGAGGAACCAGCGCAATTTGGTTACAATGGTAAAACGTACACACCAAAGAGTTTCGCTGATGAGGTTATTGGTATCAATCCAGACGACTATGTGCAACTCACTTCTTGGACACACCACCCCTTCTACGAAGCTTGTCAAATTCAGGTACCTGATAACTGGACTTGGGGTACTTCTTACAATCTTCCCATCGACGAAATGATGGATGCCATTAATGCATCTCTAAATGCAGGATTCCCAGTAGCATGGGCTTGTGATGTTAGTGATAAAGGGTTCTCTATTAAAAATGGTATTGCTGTAATGCCTAATCAGAGCTGGAGCGATATGAGTACAGAAGAAGCTCAAGCAATCTACGCCGGACCTCACGAAGAAGCGCTCGTAAATCAAGTAGACCGCCAAGAGCAGTATGACAACTACCTCACGCAGGACGATCACGGTATGGTCATCCAAGGTATGGTTAAGGATCAAGAAGGAAACGTCTTCTACATAGTCAAAAACTCATGGGGCGATATTCCTAATGACTTCCGTCCAGGATATCTTTATGCATCAGAAAGTTATGTTCGTTTAAAGACCATCAGTGTTATGATGCATCGCGATTCTTTGGAGAAATCAACAAAAAAGAAATTGGATTTATAAACCCGTTTCACTCTAATAATGAGCCGCTTACCCTTGGGTGAGCGGCTTTTTTTGTACCCGTTGAGAAACGGCAAAAACCACCAATGCAATACTGATACCCAATACTGCTCCGGCCATTACATCTGTTATCCAATGCACCATCAGGTACACCCTGGAAACCGCGACGGCACTGGCGCAAAAGGCAGCAAAAACCTGAATGGCAGGACGACGCCAATGCAAGGCAAAGAGGGTGAAAAACACAAAGGCTGTGGTTGTATGTCCGCTCGGAAAAGCAAATTGTAGCGGAAGTTCTAGATCTGTGGCCAATTGTGTTTGGCCCCACTCAATAACCCCCATAGGTCGCGGTGATGGTGCGAAAACGAGCTTCTTTAATAATTGGACTAACAAACTTGATAAGATTCCAGCAGCCACAAATTCGCCGGCACGCCACCACGCCTTCTGAAAGGCATAGGCTATGATCACCAGCACGAACATCGGACCTTCGCCCCATCCTGTGATAAATCCCATCCAAGTATAGCCTCGGGGGGAATACCAATGGTTGTGCAAGGCTAATTGAGCCTCGACCTTATCCGGAAAAAAGGATAAAAAAAGCCCGCAGCACATAATGAATAGGACTGCGGGTATACTGTAGTAAGGAATGTGCTTCATTAAGCGCCTATGATGTGCTGTAATTCATGTATCTGACTTTCCCAAAGCTGCTTTGCTTCCTCCACTTCATCGTCTTCAGCAAAATCCGTCACAATAATAGAAGTATCATTGGTCAAGGCATCCACTTCAATTCTAAATTCGAAATACGTATCTAGCCCATCTTCTTCGTCATTCAGCCAACGAAAACGAACCATTTTGTCCGTTTGTTTTTTTAAAAGTCGAGCTTGTTCCTCTGAACCGTCCCAGAAAAAGGTAAAGAGTTCTGTTCTTGAATTAACATCGTCACAAAACCATTCACTCAATCCTGAAGGGGTGCTCAAAAATGGGAACAACATCTTTGGGGACGCACGAAGTGGAAACTCTAACTCAAATTTTATTTTATCCATGGATCTATCTGTCTATCTAATTCATGCAATATAATAAGTCAAACCAAATAAGCAACACTTTGTGCAAAAACCCTTGAAAAAACTGCAGTTCTGACATATTCTTTATATTCATTACACTAATTAAAGAACACCATGCAGGCTTCAATTTCAATCTTTCGTCAACCTATCATTTGGGTAGCCGCCCTGGGATACTTCGTTGATATCTATGACTTGTTACTTTTCAGCATCATTCGAATCCCCTCTTTAACGGATTTAGGTGTTGATGATCTAGGAGAAGTAGGTATGCTTATTTTGAATACGCAAATGTTCGGGTTGCTCCTAGGCGGAATACTTTGGGGAGTATTAGGTGATAAATTGGGCCGTACGAAGGTCTTGTTTTATTCTATTGCCCTCTACTCCATTGGTAATATTACCAATGGCTTTGTTACGGACGGTACGCAATATGCTTGGATCCGATTCTTTGCCGGCATCGGTCTCGCAGGAGAATTGGGCGCAGGAATCACTTTGGTCTCCGAACTTCTTCCTAAAGAAAAACGAGGCATTGGTACTTCACTGGTTGCGGGCGTAGGACTCACAGGTGCCGTACTTGCGTTCTTTATTGCGCAATGGTTCGATTGGAGAACGTGCTATTTCATAGGCGGAGGATTGGGATTGCTGCTTCTTTTCGTTCGTTTAAGCGTATTTGAGAGTGGTCTGTATAAATCCTTGGCTACTAATTCTAAGATTTCTAAAGGTAATTTTCTCATGCTGTTTGCTACGAAAGAGCGATTTATGCGTTATCTCAGAAGCATCTTAATAGGTTTGCCTACGTGGTTTGTTGTGGGTATCCTCATCTCTTTTTCCCCAGAATTCGCGCGCCAACTTGGGATTACTGAATCTATAGATCCCGGCATTGGCATTATGGTTAGTTACAGCGCTATTGCTGTTGGCGATGTTGCCATTGGTCTATTATCACAAAGGCTCAGATCGCGAAAGCAAGCCATGCACGTTTTTTATGCCATAACCATGATTGGAATGCTGGTGTTTTTCACCGCTTCAACGGCTTTACAGTTGTACATATCCACCGGCATCATGGGCTTTGGAACAGGATTCTGGGCGGTATTTGTGACCATAGGTGCGGAGAACTTTGGAACCAATCTAAGAGCAACCGCCGCTACCTCTATCCCAAACATGGTACGAGGTTCACTTAATGGTATTACGGCCCTCTTCTTAGCTCTTAACGCGAAATTCAGCTATGTCAACGCTGGCATAGTAACAGCAGTTGTAGTAATGCTTATTACGTATTGGGCAATTTCAGGCTTACAAGAAACCTTCGGGCGGGATTTAGATTTCTATGAGGAATAAAAAAAACCCTTTGAAGTTTGCACTTCAAAGGGTCTCTTGTAGCGAGAGAGGGGCACGATCCCTCGACCTCCGGGTTATGAATCCGACGCTCTAACCAGCTGAGCTACCTCGCCATTGAATGGGGTGCAAATATAATGCGCCTAATGAAATAGGAAAGTGATTTTTTGAATATTATCAAAAAGCCTGCACCAGT